>JACPEQ010000118.1 GCA_016183435.1 Chloroflexota bacterium | reverse complement strand
GCGCTTCGGTTCGCGCTCGTGACGGACACGGCCGCCGGCATGGACACCGGTCTCTCGGAGGCCAAGCTCACCAACGCGCGCAACTTCGGGAACAAGCTCTGGAACATCGCGCGCTTCGTGCTGCGCCAGCTCGAGGCCCATCCGGGTGCGCTCGAGGGGCACGCCATCGACGAGAGGCCGTCCGGCGATCTGGCCGAGCCGGAGCGCTGGATCCTCTCGCGCACCGAGCGCGCCGTGGCCGAGGCGACGAGGCTCATCGAGGGCTACTACTTCGGCGAGTACGCGCACTTCATGCAGCAGTTCGTGTGGGGCGAGCTCGCGGACGCGTATGTCGAGCTGTCGAAGGCCGGGCTGCGCGACGAGCGCCGGCGCACCGGCACGGTGCGCACGCTCGCCTACGTGCTCGACCGCGTGCTGCGGCTCCTCCACCCGCTCACGCCGTTCATCACCGACACCCTGGCGCTGCAGCTGTGGCGCGGGCGGGGGACGTCGCGTGACGAGGCGTCGCTCGTGATCGCGCGCTGGCCGGCCGCCGGCGCTCGGGACGCGGCGCTCGAGGAGCGCTTCGACCTTGCGCTGGACGTGGTGCGCGCGGCGCGCGCGCTCCGCCAGGAGGCCGGCGTCGATCCGAGCCGGCGCGCCTCCGTCAGTCTCTCGGGGCAGACGGGGGCCATCGCCGGCCTGACCGAGGTGATCGCGACCCTGGTGAACGGGGAGGTGGCCCTCCGCGAGGGATCGGGGCCTTCGAAGACGGCGCGCGCTGTCGAGGTCCGCGTCGAGGCCGAGCGCGACATCGCGGCCGAGCGCGCGCGGCTGGACCGCGAGCTGACCGAAGCCCGCGAGGCGCTGCGTCGCTCCGAGGAGCTGCTCGCTCGGCCCGGCTTCGCGGAGAAGGCGCCGAAGCCGGTCATCGACAAGGAGCGCGCACGGCTGGAGGAACGGCGCGCCCAGCTGGCTCTGCTCGAAGAGGAGCTGCGCCGGATCGGGTAGTAGCCTCTCGGCGGATGGCGACGGCGTCGTTCGCGACGTACGGCGATCTCCTCGAGGAGATCGTGCGACTGCGCGAAGCCGGTCGCCTCGACGAAGCGCTCGCGCTCATGGAGCGGGAGGGCCGCGCCTTCCCGGACCAGACCGCCTTCGTGCACCTGTGGCGGATGTCGCTCGCCGTCGGCCTGGGCAGGGTCGACCACGCGCTCGAGGCGTTCGCCGAGGCGGTCGCCGCCGGATGCCGCTATCCCGAGCCGATGATCCACGACTGGCCCGCCATCGGGCCGCTGCACGACGTCGTCGAGTTCGAGCGCCTCGCGCACATCGCCGCACTGCGGTACGACGCGGAGCTCGGCTCGTCCCACCCGCACGTGATCGTCGAGCGTCCGGACGCCGTGGCGCCGGTGCAGGGTCTTCCGCTCCTTGTCGTCCTCCACGGGAACAACAGCACCGCGGAGCGGACCATGCCGGACTGGCGATCGGCGACGGAGCGTGGCTGGGCCGTCGCCGCGATCGGATCGGCCGAGATCGCCCTCACGCCCGGCCTCTTCGTCTGGAACGACGGGGAGAGAGCGCAACGCGACGTCGTCGCCGGGACCGAGCGCCTCGTCCGCGAGCAGCGCATCGACCCGCGCCGCATCGTCCTCGCCGGCTACTCCGCCGGCGCGCTCCGCGCGCTCCAGCTGGCGTACGGCGGCGCGCTCGGTGCCCGTGGCGCGATCGCCGTTGCGCCGTGGCTGCCGAAGGAGGAGGTCGACGCCCTGGGGTCGGCCAAGCACGTGCCGACGTTCATCGCCGTCGGCGACCGTGACCGCGGCGGCTACGACGGCTCTCGCGCGCTCGCCGACCACCTGCGCGCGGCGAACGTCCCCGTGCGGCTCGAGGCGATCTCAGGACACGGCCACGGATACCCGACCGACATGCCCCGGATCCTCGCGGACGCGATCGCGCTCATCTTCACGGGCTAGAGCGCGCGCTCGGCGAAGGGACGCGGACGGGGCGCGCTCACACGCACCCCGTCCATCGACCCGGCTACTTGTTCTCCTTGAGGACGTTGTTCGCCTTCGTGGTCGCGTCCTTCAGAGCGTCCTCGGGCTTTGCCTTCGCCGTCTGCACCTTGGTGATCGCCTCGAAGATCGCGTCGCGGACCTCCTGCCAGCCGCGGATGCTCGGTCCGGCGACGCTCGTTGGGACGAGGTCGAACGCCTGCCTGCCCTGGATGTCCTTCGACCCCCAGTGGCTCTTCAGCGCGGCGTCGTCGAGCGCGGACTTCCGCACCGGCATGTAGCTCGAGGTGATCGACCACTTCGCCGTCTGGGCCGTGTCGGTGAACCACTTCAGGAACTCCCAGACCGCGAGCTGCTTCTGGTCGGTGCTCTTGGTGATGGCGATCACCCCACCGAACTGGATCGTCTGTGACTTCCCCGTCCCGGCGGACGGCATGCCGAAGATCGCCCAGTTGATCCCGCCCGGCTTCTTGATGGCGGCCTGGATGAACGGTCGGCCCGTGCTCGTGCCGGTGGCGAAGAGCAGGTTGCCCTCGCCGAAGCGGTCCTGCCAGTCGAAGCCCGTCGGCCGGTAGCAGAACTGCTCCGCGTAGCAGCGCTCCAGAAGCTTCAGCGTCTCGATGCCCTCGGGGCCACCCCACGCGACGGTGCCGTCGGCGTTGAGGATCTGGCCGCCGCGCGACATGACGTGCCCCAGGAAGGCCTCGGTGCCCATGCCGGCCCACCCCCAGCGCGTGACCTTGCCGTCGGGGCCGGTCTTCTTCGCGGCCTTCGCCATCTTCTCGAACTCCTCCATCGTCTTCGGGGGCGCCGAGAAGCCCAGCTCCTTCAGGAGGTCGAGGTTCACGATGTTCACCTCGAGGCTCTTGATGAAGGGGAATGAGAGGATCTTGTTCCCGTACTGCGGGTACTTGTTCGCGTCGATGTACGGCTGGTAGATGTCGGCGAGGCTGTCCTTGGACAGGCCGTTCTTCTTGGAGCTGATGTACGGGTCCACCTCCACGACGATGCCGGCCTTCGCGTAGTCGGCCACCTGATTCTCGACGGCGACGACGCCCTCCGGAAGGTTGCCGGCCTGGATCGCGCCGAGCATCTTTTGGTAGATCTGCGTGTAGTTGCCCTGGAACTCCGCCTTGACGGTGATCCCCTTGCCGCTGGTCTTGTTGAAGTCGGCGACCATCTCATCGAAGCCCTTGGCCAGGGCTCCGGTCTGGTTGTGCCAGATCGTGACCTGCACGGGGCCGCCGAGCGAGATGTCGGCGGCGGTGGTGGGCTCGGGGGTCGGCGCGGCGGTGACCGCGGTCCCTCCGGTCGGCGCGCCGCCGGAACATGCGGCGAGTACGAGCGAGAGCGCGACGGCGAACGCGAGCGGGTTCCTGCGCATCCCTTTCCCTTCCTCCACGAACACGGTATCGCTCATCCGCGGATGCCGGTGCGTGCGACGCCTTCGATGAAGTAGCGCTGCGCGATCAGATAGACGACGAGGGTGGGCAGGATCACGAAGCTCGCCCCCGCCATGAGCAGATGGTAATGGGAGCCGGCCTCTGTGCTGAACTGCAGCAGCATCAGCTGGATCGGCCGGATCTCCGGCCGAGACGTCACGAGGAGCGGCCACAGGAACGCGTTCCACGAAAGGAGGAACTGGAGCAGGGCGACGGTGATGAGCGCCGGGCGTACCAGGGGGAGCGCCACGGACCAGAGGAACCGGAGGTGGCCGGCCCCGTCGATGCGCGCCGCATCCTGGAGCTCGCGCGGGATCTGGAGGAAGAACTGGCGGAGAAGGAACACCGCGAACACCGAGCCGAAGAAGGGGACGATCTGCGCGGTGTAGCTGTCGTACCACCCCAGGAAGCGTCTGCTCATCATCACGAACTGCGGGATGAGCGTGGCCTCGTTCGGGATGAAGATGGTGGAGAGCAGCACCGCGAAGACGACCCCACGGCCCCGGAAGCTCATTCGCGCGAAGGCGTAGCCCGCGAGGACGGCGAGGGCCACGTTCGCGATCGTCACGGCCGCGGCGATGAACAGCGTGTTCGCGAACGCCTGCACCCAGAGCGTGTGCGGGAAGTTCCAGGCTTCGATCCAGTTCTCGGGATGCCAGGATGTCGGCCACAGCGTCGGCGGATGCGAGGCCGCCTCCGAGAGCGTCTTGAACGACGTCGTGAGCATCCAGTAGAAGGGGAACGCCAACACGCCCGCTCCGAGCAGGAGAAAGCCGTGCTTCGCGAGCCCGGCACCGATCCGCCTCGGAGTCGGCGTGATCACTCGACGAAGACCTTGCGGCCGAGCACGCGGAACTGGAAGAGCGTGATCGCGATGATGATCACCACGAAGATGAACGAGAGGGCCGCGCCGAGGCCGATCCCGTTGGCGGAGGTGCGCTCGAAGAACGTGCGGAAGATGAGCATCGGCACGGTGCGCGTCGTGTCGAGCGGACCGCCGTTGGTGAGGATGTAGATCTGTGAGAAGGATCGCATCGCTCCGATCGTCGCGATGACGCCGACGAAGAAGATCACGGGCGAGAGAAGGGGGAGCGTGATCTTCGTGAGGATCTGCCGCTCGCTCGCGCCATCGATCCGTGCCGCCTCGTAGTACTCCTTGCTGATCGTGGTCAGTCCCGCGAGGAAGATGACGGTCTGATAGCCGATGAAGTGCCATGTCGTGAAGATGGAGACCGACAGCAGCGCGAGGCTGGGTCCGGCGACCGCCCCGGGGACCGCGATCCCGAGCCCGGAGCCGATCAGCTCGAAGATGCCGCGGGGCTCGCGCAGCCACTCCTGCGCGCCGATGCCGAAGAACCCGACGACGTAATTCAAGAAGCCGACGTTGCCGTCGAAGATCCACTCGAAGATCGTCGCCGCGGCGACGAGGGACGTGATGTACGGCATGAAATAGAGCGTCCGGTACGCGCCACGCCCGACGGTCCCCTGGTAGAGCACGAACGCCGCGACGAGCGAGATGACCATCTCGACCGGCACGGTGAGGAGGACGTACCACACGGTGACCCCGAGGGAGTTCACGAACTCGCCGAACCGTGAGCCGGCCGGGTCGAGCAGCGCGGCGTAGTTGTCGAGTCCGGCGAAGCGCTCGTAGATGACGCCCCATCGAGTGAGGCTCATGACGAAGGCGAAGAACCCCGGGAGGATGTCGAACACGCCGATGAAGAAGAGCGCCGGGAGGACGAAGAGATAGGCCTCGACGTGCTCGAAGAGCACGCGGCGGCGGCGGGCCGCGATCCGTGCCCGAGCGGACACTGCCCCGACTGCCACCGTCGGCGATGATAGTTGCGGGATGCCGATCTACGACCACCTGTGCGACCACTGCGGTCACGCCTTCAGCGTCGTCCGGTCGTTCAACGACCCGCCGGTCGAGCACTGCCCGGCCTGCGGCAAGCGGCCGCGGCGGCTCATCGCCCTACCGGCCATCGTCTTCAAGGGGTCGGGCTGGTACAAGACCGACAGCCGCCCGGCGTCGTCGTCGTCCGGCCCGAGCGACACCGCCGCGAAGGACGGAGCAGGCAGCACGGAAAGCGCGGAGAAGAAGACGCCCGCGAAGAGCGGCGACAAGGGCACGGCCGCCTCCGGCGGTGGATAGCCTCGAGCGCATCGCGAGCCGGATCCTCGAGGGGTGGACGGCTCGGCTCTTCCGGGCGCGCCTCCAGCCGGTGCAGATCGCGAAGCGGTTGATCCGGACGATGGAGGCGCACCAGACCATCTCCCTCGCCAAGACGTTCGTCCCGAACTCCTACGTCGTCTCGCTCTCGCCCGCCGATCACGCGCAGTTCGAGCCCTACCGCCGCAGCCTCGAGCGCGACCTCGCCGAGGCGCTCCTCGGGGCCGCGCGCGAGCGGAGCCTCACGCTCCTGTCGTTCCCCACGGTCGAGATCGAGCGTGACGAGGACGTCGCGCGCGGCGACGTGCGTGTGTCGTGCGCCCTGGTGGACGCGTCGGGCGACGAGGTGACGCCGGACTCGCCGGAGCTCGGCCGCGTCGCCGCGGGACACACGATGATCCTCGACCGCGACGCGCTCCTGCGGGATCGGCCGCGCGCGCCGCGCGCGTTCGTCGAGCTGCCGGCCGAGCGCCGGCGCCTGGCGCTCGCGGGGGAGCCGCTGACCATCGGGCGCGACCCGGAGAACGACCTCGTCCTCGACGACCGGCGGGTGTCCCGGCGCCATGCGGAGATCCGGCTGCGGCTCGGCCGGTACACGCTCTACGACCTCCAGAGCACCAACGGCACGTTCGTCAACGGGCGGCGCGTCGCCGAGGTCGTGCTGACGGATGGCGACCGGATCGCCATCGGCGGGAGTGAGCTCGTGCTCCAGCAGGAGCCCGGTCCGGCGGGCTGATGGAGATCCCGTTCCAGCTGGCGCTCTGGGGAGTGCGCGTCGCGTTCCTGCTCGTGCTCTACCTGTTCCTCATCCGCGCCTTCGCGTCGCTGTCGCGCTCCCTGCGCATCGAGAGCGAGCTCGCGGCACGCAACGCGCTCGGGTACCTGATCGTCCAGCGCACGCACGCGCAGGGGCCCCGGGTGGGTGAGCGGCTGCCGCTGCGCGCGCTCAGCTCGATCGGCCGCGACGCCGCGAACGACGTCGTCGTCAACGACGAGGCCGCGTCCGCCCGGCACGCGCTCGTCGAGCTCACCGAGGGTTCGTGGTGGATCCAGGACGAAGGCAGCACCAACGGCACGCTGCTGAACGGCAGCCGGCTCGCGCGGCGCGAGCGCCTGCGCGACGGTGACGTCGTCGAGATCGGCCGCATCGGGATGCGCTTCGAGAGCCAGGTACGTTACGGAAGCGCGTAGCGTGGCCAAGTACGCTGCGGAAGCACGTTGCGGGACTTGATGGGCCGCTTGTGATCCGGGACAGCGAGAGATGATCGTCAGGGCACGCCCTGTGTTCCGTGGGACGGAGCTCGGGCATCTGGTCTTTGTCGCGCTCCTGGTGGGCCTTGGGTTCGCGGCCGTGGTGGGATCAGAGCTCGAGCAGCTCACGCCGCTGGTGCTCGTCGTGCCGGCCGCGTTCGTCGGGATCGCCGTCGCCCTCCACCTGTTCCTCGTCATCACCGGGTTCCGTGGCGACCAGCTGCTCCTGCCGCTCGCGCTCGCCCTCACCGCCATCGGCCTCGTGTTCGTCGAGCGCCTCGGCCCGCCGCACCTGTTGCTGCAGCAGGTCACCTGGGCGCTCGTCGCCGCGGGCGCGTTCGTCGCGACGATCCTGCTGCCGCGCGACCTCAGCGTCCTGTCCCGCTACAAGTACACGTGGGCGATCGCGGGACTGGCGCTGCTCGCGTCGCCGCTCCTTCCCGTGATCGGCCGCGAGGTCAACGGCGCGCGCATCTGGGTGGGGTTCGGCGACCTGTTCAGCTTCCAGCCGGCGGAGGCGGTGAAGGTCGTCCTGCCGATCTTCTTCGCCGCGTACCTCGAGGAGCACCGGGAGCTCATCGCCACGCCGCCGCGGCGCGTCGGGCCCATCCCGATCCCGCCGCTGCCGTACCTCGCGCCGATCGTGCTCATGTGGGCGCTCGCGATGGGCGTGATGATCCTGCAGAAGGATCTCGGCGCCACATTGATCTTCTTCGGGATCTTCCTCGCGATGCTGTATCTCGCGACCGGCCGCGCGGCCTACTCCATCGCGGGCGTCCTCATGCTCGTCGCGGGCGGGTACGCCGCGTCACGGCTGTTCGACCACGTGAACGCGCGCATCGTGGTGTGGCTCGCGCCGTTCGCGGACGAGCTGCGCTTCGGGGCGGGGTACCAGCTCGTCCAGGGCCTCTTCGCCCTCGGGAACGCCGGCCTCCTGGGCGCCGGTCTCGGCAACGGGATGCCCGAGCGGATCCCGGTGGTCTGGAGCGACTTCGTGTTCGCCGCGTTCACCGAGGAGGTCGGCTTCGTCGGCGCGCTCGCGCTCCTGGCGCTGTACCTGATCTTCGTCTTCCGCGGCATGACGATCGCGCTGCGGGCGCCCACGCCGTTCCTCCAGCTGCTCGCGGGCGGGCTCTCCTTCGCGCTCGCGTTCCAGACGCTGGTCATCGTCGGCGGGAACGCGAAGCTCATCCCGCTCACGGGCGTCACGCTGCCCTTTCTTTCGTACGGCGGCAGCTCCCTCGTGACGAACTTCGTGATCGTGGCTCTGCTGCTACGGGTCAGCGACATCACGATGAGAGTGCGAGGCGGGTAGGTGCTAGCGGAAATAGCCAAGGTCGCGCGGGGACGGCTCTGGAGCAGGCTCCCAACGTCACGCTGTGCGCTTCCGGAGCGTACTTGGTGATCCGTCCGATCGGCGCGAACATCCGCGCGCTCACCCTCGTGATCGCCCTCGCGTTCCTGGCGACGTCGGTCGGCGTCAGCTACTGGACGCTCGTCGCGTCCGCCGAGCTGTCCGGGGACGCGTTCAACCCGCGCCTGCTCGCGACGCTCCTCGACCGTCCGCGCGGGCGCATCGTCGCGGCGGACGGGACCGAGCTCGCGCAGAGCGCCCGCCTCGCCGACGGTGCCTTCCGCCGCCGCTACGCGGACCGCTCGCTGGCTCAGGTCGTCGGGTACGCCTCGTACAAGTACGGCGCCGCCGGGCTCGAGGCGGCGTACGCGGAGTCGCTCATCGGGCGCGACGCCGCCGATCCGATCGGCCAGTGGCGCGCGCGGTACCTCCGCGAGCATCCGGAGCCCGGCAGCGTCAGGCTCGGGATCGTGCCGAGCGTGCAGCGCGCCGCCGCCGCGGCGCTCGGCGGTCGCAAGGGCGCGGTCATCGTCCTCGACCCGCGGAGCGGCGCGATCCTCGCGTCGGTCAGCGAGCCGAACTACGATCCGAACATCCTCGTCGATCCCGCGCAGCAGGATCTCGCGTGGCAGCAGGTGAACGGGGACCGCGAACGACCGCTCCTCGATCGCGCCACGCAGGGCCTGTACCCGCCGGGGTCGACGTTCAAGATCGTGACCGCGGCCGCCGCGCTCGAGAGCGGGTGGGACCCGAAGGCCAAGGTGCGCGTCGACGATCCATACCGGGCGGATCCCTCGTGGGGCGGCTACGCGGTGCGCTCACCGTCGCAGGCCCACGGCGACTTCGACCTCTCGCTGGCGTTCCAGCGCTCGGAGAACATCTACTTCGCGAAGGCCGGGCTCGCGACGGGCGCGCAGCGCCTGGCGGAGTACGCCGGCCGGTTCGGGATCGGCACGGCGCCCCGCTGCGAGCTCGCGGCGTCGAAGGGGCAGATCGCGACCGGCACGCTCGACCGCCCGACGCTCGTGGCGGATACGTCGTTCGGGCAGGGCGAGCTGCTCGTCTCGCCGCTGCAGATGGCCCTCGTGGCCGCGACCATCGCGCGCGCCGGCTCGCTGCCGACGCCGCACTACGCGACGGCCGTGCTCGACGCCCGCGGCGATCCGCTCCGACTCGTCGAGCCAGGCGCCGCGGGCCAGGTCATCCGTCCGGACACCGCGGCCACCATCGGGGCCGCGATGGTCGCCGCGGTGGAGGCGCCCGGTGCGTTCGCGTTCGGGGCGCGCATCCAGGGAGTGCACGTTGCCGGGAAGACCGGGACCGCGGAGGTGCCATCGGGGGCGCCGCATGGCTGGTTCGTCGGCTTCGCGCCCGCTGAAGCGGCCACCGCCGTCGTCGCGGTGATCATCGAGAACACCCCGAAGGGCGGAGAGGACGCGGCGCCCGTGGGCGGGGCCGTGCTGCGCGCGGCCGTCAGCCGCTGAGCGGCCCCGCCTCAGCCGCTACGAGCTACTTGTGATGTGTTCCGCTCGGCGACTGATTCGTCGGCTTGAGGCTGACGCTCTCTTCGGCGGCCTTGGAACGCACGGCGTCTTCGGTACGGCCGAGCTTCAGGCCGATCACCCGCGTCGGAGTGTTCTCCCGCGCGAGCTGGCGCAGTTCGCGCATGTCGCCGGAGCTCCACGCTTTTCCGGTGTTCCGCGTTGACTTGCTCATTGATCTGACCTCCCACGGGTGATAGCAACCTGCGACCGTATCGTACCGCCGCCACGTGATACGACGTCCTCGCCGGCAACTTGAGGAGACGATCGACAGGGTCCTCGCTCTTGTCGCTCTCTATCGCTCGCTGACGCGGACCGGACGACCACCCTCTCATCTCTCTGACCTGCTTCGAGGCGCACTCATGCTGACGGCAGCGGCGCTCGATGCGTACGTCCACGACGTACTCGTCGCTGCCTCGTCGACGGCCGAGCGCCGGGGTCTTCTGGGTACCCTCGCGAGGAAGTGGGTGAACAGGGACGCGCTGCTCGCGTCGCTCCCGGCAGGGACGCAGCGGCGTCGGCGCATCAGAGAGTTGATCGCACAGCGCCTCGAGCGCGCGACGATCATGAAGGCTGCGGCGGTCGAGGAGCATCTGAGAGATGTCCTGGGCGCAGGTCCGCCCTGGCCAGAGGCGGCGACAGCGATGACCAGCCTCGAGGACCCCATGAATGAGGCGGCCGTGCGGGCACGGCTAGATGCTTTCGTCTCCCGGCGCCACAGGATCGCGCACCGCGGAGATCGCACGCCACGCGGCGGCCTGAACCACATCGGTGCCGACTACGTCGAAGACCAACTGTTCCTGATGACGAAGCTCGCTGGCGCGGTCGAGGTTACGGTCCGTGCGCGCCTGAGGTAGTTCGTCATTGGCGAACCGCTGGCGTAGTCAGGCTGATCGACGCTAGCCTTGCGGGTCAGATGCCGAGCGTCATCGAGAACCCGGTCATCAACTCGCCTTTCCAGGAACCCGCGCGCCACTTCCGCTTCGCCGACGACGGCATCACGAACGAGATCGTCCCGGAGCGTCGGATCAGCTCGTACTTCATCCCGATCCCGCCGCCGAAGAAGCGCGGACCGCAGCTCGCGCTCCCGGGCGACTGGGTCGCGGAACGGATCCAGTCCAACGAGCTGATCAACCGGATCCGCGAGCGCGTGGCGCTCTGGCGAAAGAGCAACTACGCGAACGTGACTCCCGTGACCCGCCGCCTTCTGGAACACTGGTCGGCCGCGGATCGCGAGCGCCGCCTATTCTTTTGCCAGGTCGAGGCCCTCGAGACGGCGATCTACCTCGCCGAGGTGGCCGCACGGCATGGCGACGCGTGGGTCGAGAACCAGCTCCGCGAGGCGAACGACTCGAAGAACCCGGGCCTTTACCGCGTCGCCTTCAAGATGGCGACGGGCTCAGGCAAGACGGTCGTCATGGCGATGCTCATCGGGTGGCATGCCCTGAACAAGCTCGCGAACCCCCAGGACGCGCGCTTCAGCGACTCGTTCCTCGTCGTGACGCCCGGCATCACCATCCGCGAGCGTCTACGTGTGCTTCTCCCGAATGCGGATGGCAACTACTACCAGGCGATGGACCTCGTGCCGCCAGAGGATCTCGAGCGGCTCCAGCAGGCTCGGGTCGAGATCACGAACTACCACGCCTTCCTCCGGCAGGAGAAGCTCGAGGCCGCGTCGCTGACCAAGAAGGTGCTCGCTGGGCGCGACGGCGACCCCGACCGCTTCAAGGAGACTGCGGACGAGATGGCGCGGCGGGTGTGCCGCTCGTTCGGTACGAAGCGCAACGTCGTCGTCCTCAACGATGAAGCTCATCACTGCTACCGCGAGAAGGCCGAGCCCGAGGAGGAGAAGCTCAGCACGGAGGAGCGCGCACAGGCTCGCGCGGACCGCGAGGCCGCGCGCGTGTGGCTCTCCGGCTTGGAAGCGGTGAAGGCGAAGATCGGGATCCGCTCGATCTACGACCTTTCCGCGACGCCGTTCTTCCTGCGGGGCTCCGGCTACCCCGAGGGCACGCTCTTCCCGTGGGTCGTGTCGGACTTCTCCCTGATCGACGCGATCGAGTC
>JACPEQ010000019.1 GCA_016183435.1 Chloroflexota bacterium | reverse complement strand
GAGGCCCAGGAGGCCGCGGAGATCCGCCAGCGCAGCCTCATGTCGGAGCTCGCCGAGGAGCGGCAGCAGCTCCGCAGCGTCGTCGAGACCGCGCTCGAGGCGTTCGTCGCCATGGACGCCGCCGGCCGGATCATCGACTGGAACAGCCAGGCCGAGGCGCTCTTCGGCTGGTCGCGTGAGGAGATCATCGGCCGACCGCTCGCCGAGACGATCGTCCCGCCCACGCTGCGCGAGCAGCACCGGCGAGGTCTTCGCCGCTACCTGGGCGGCGGCGAGGGATCGCTGATCGGGAGGACCCAGCGGATGCCGGCGCTCCACCGCGACGGCCGCACCTTCCCGGCGGAGATCTCGATCACGGCGATCCGCCGGGGCGACGATCGCACCTTCAGCGCGTTCATCCGGGACGTGAGCGAGCAGGAGCGGCGCGAGGCGGAGCTCGAGCGGCTCGCGCTGTACGACACGCTCACCGACCTGCCGAACCGCACGCTGCTGAGGGACCGCTTCGACCTCGCCGTGGCCGCGGCGCGGCGCGACGGCACGGCCGTGGCGGTCGGGTTCGTCGACCTCGACCAGTTCAAGGGCGTCAACGAGGCGCTCGGCCACGCCGTCGGCGACACGCTGCTGCGCGAGGTCGGCCGTCGGTTCCGCGCGGCGCTCCGCGAGACCGACACCGTCGGGCGGATCGGCGGCGACCAGTTCGGTGTCGTGATCTCGGCGCTCGCGCGGGGGTCGGAGGCGACCGAGGTCGGGCGGCGGCTGCTCAAGGCGCTCGAGCGGTCGATCGAGGTCGAGACGCGCCCCATCTACGTGACCGCGAGCGTCGGGCTCGCGGTCGTGCCCGTCGTAGAGGCCGCGTTCGAGGAGACGATGCGGCAGGCCGAGGTGGCGATGTACGAGGCCAAGCGCGCCGGCGGCGGCGAGCTCGCGCTCTACTCGGAGGCCCTCGACACCAGCCCGCCGGCGACCTTCGGGCTGTCGGGCGAGCTGCGCGCCGCCATCGACAACGGCGAGCTGTGGGTGGCGTACCAGCCGATCGTCGAGGTGCGCTCAGGCCGGTGCCTCGGCTTCGAAGCGCTCCTGCGCTGGGAGCACCCGCAGCGCGGCCCCGTCCCGCCCGGCGAGTTCATCCCGGTCGCCGAGCGCTCGGGGCTCATCCGCCCGCTCGGCCTCTGGGTCCTGGAGCGCGCGCTCGCGGACCTCGCGCGCTGGCGCGCGGCCGGGCTTCCCCAGGGCGTGAGCCTGAACGTCTCGATGCGGCAGCTCGTCGACGCCTCCTTCGCCGACGCGCTGCTCGCACGACTGCGGGACCTGGACCTGCCGCCGACGCGGCTCACGGTCGAGGTCACCGAGAGCGCCCTGGTCCGTGAGGGGGGCCGCGAGATCGGGCAGCTGGCCGCCCTTCGGGCCGCCGACGTCCATGTCTCGATCGACGACTTCGGGACGGGCTATTCCTCGCTCGCCTACCTGCACGATCTGCCCATCGACGAGGTCAAGATCGACCGCTCGCTCGTGGCCGCGGCGGTGACGAGCGAGCGCGCGGTGGTCATCGTGCGCGCGGCCTCGGCGCTCGCGAAGGCGATGGCGCTCTCCTTCGTCGCCGAAGGCGTCGAGGACGAGCGGACGTGGAACTTCCTCGTACCGCTGGGCGCCGTCCGTGCGCAGGGTGATTTCATCTGCCGTCCGATGCGCGCCGAGGCGCTGCCGGCGTGGCTCGTGAGCCATCAGGCGCGGGTCGGCCGGGACCTCGCGCACGGGCGGCGGGCTCATCGGCGACGGCCTGACTGAGGTCGAAAGATCGGCGCGCTGGCCGGCCGTCGCCGACGCCAGCGTCCGTCGGATCTCCCTAGTACTGGTCGTGACGTATGGCTCTACTGGATCGACCGACGTGGACCACCAGCGTGGCAGGCGGTCGGCCCGCGCCGCTCCGTTCCCCGATGCACAAGCTCAGCCAGACGCGCGAGCGTATCGGCATCGGTCTCCGGCAGGACGCCGTGTCCGAGATTGAAGACGTGTCCCGAGCGGCCGGCCGCGCGGCGGATGACGTCCCGCGCGTGCGCGGCGACCACGTCGAACGGCGCAAGACACACGCCGGGGTCGAGGTTCCCCTGGATCGCGCGGTCGCCGATCGCCGTCCACGCGGCATCCAGCGGGACGCGCCAGTCCACGCTCACGACATCGCATCCCGCGGCCGACAGGAGCGGCAGGAGGGCGGGGTTCCCGGTGGCGAAGTGGATGCGCGGGACCCCGAGGTCCGCGAGCGCGGCGAAGATCCGGCGCGTGTACGGGAGGACGGACCGCTCGTAGTCGGCCGGGGCCAGCGCACCCGCCCACGAGTCGAAGAGCTGCACGGCCTGCACGCCCGCGGCGACCTGAGCGCTGAGGTGCCGCGCGATGACCTCGCTGATCCGGCTCATGAGCGCATCCCAGAGCGCTGGCTCGCCGAAGAGCATCGCCTTCGTTCGCGCGTGCTCGCGTGACGGCCGGCCTTCGATGAGATACGACGCGAGCGTGAACGGCGCACCCGCGAACCCGACGAGCGCGACCTCCGGCCGCAGCTCGCGGCGCACGATGCGGATCGCCTCGTAGAGGTATGGCGTCGCTTCGGCCGCGTCCACGACCCGGATCGCCTCGACGTCGGCGGCGGTGCGGATGGGCCGGCCGACGACCGGTCCGACCTCCGGCCGGATGTCGAACGGGATCCCCATCCCCTCGAGCGGCAGCATGATGTCGGCGTAGACGACGGCGGCGTCCACTCCGAGGCGGTCGACCGGCATGAGCGTGACGCGCGCGCACAGCTCGGGCGTACGGACCATCTCCAGCATCCCGTAGCGCTCCCGCAGCGCGCGGTACTCCGGGAGGCAGCGGCCGGCCTGCCGCATGAACCAGACGGGCGTCCGCTCCGTGGGCTGGGCGCGACATGCGCGGACCAGGAGCGGCCCTACGCGAGCGCCTCCGCCCGCGCGGGGACACCGTCGATCTCCTCCAGCGCGCGCTCCAGCGGCATCGCCGCGCCGACGAAGATGGGCGTCTCGCGCTCGGTGTAGCTCGACGCTTCCGTCTCTCGCAGGTCCGCGACGAGCGCGATGAAGCGGCGCACGTCGTCGACCTCGAACGCGACGACGAACTCCTGGTCGTCGATCCCGAAGCTGTAGCCGGTGTGGATGCGTATGTCGGGGTAGCGATGCCCGACCTCGAAGTGCTTCGCCATCATGCGCGCGCGGTCCTCGTGCGGCAGCGCGTACCAGGAGCGCTTCTTCACCATCGGGTAGATCACCACGTACGGCTTGTCGCCCGCCGGACCGGCGGTACCGCGCGCGTGCTCGCTGCCATCGTGAGCATGGCCGCCGAGGTACGGGGACCGGCGACGGGCGGCGAGGTAGGCGTACGGCCGCGAGCTGTACGCCCACAGCCGGGTCGCGGCCAGCCGCACCTCGAGGGTGCGGATGCGCTCGAGATCGTCGCCGACGGCCCAGAGGAGCAGATCCGCGTCGGCACGCGTCCCGGCCAGGGAATACGCATGGACGCGCACGCCCTCGCTGCTCGCGGCCTCGGCGAGCTCGCGCTTCTGGGCCGTCCGCTCGGCGGCCGGCAGCCGGCGCCACTCCGGACCGACGGCGAGCGTGAGGTAGCGGTAGAGCTCGTTCACTCAGCTCTCCTCCAGCGACGCGCGCGCCGCCGCGACGATCTCCTCGATCGCGGCCTCGTCGTGCGCGAGCGAGACGAACCAGCATTCGAACTGCGACGGCGGGAGCATCACACCGCGGGCGAGCATCGCGCGGTGGAAGGCGGCGAACCGCTCACGGTCGCTCGTCATCGCGTCGTCCTCGTTCCGCACCGGGCGGTCCGTGAAGAACAGCGTGAGCAGCGACGCGATCCGCTGGACGCGCACGGCCGCGCCGGCCGCTCGCGCGGCGCGGACGAGGCCGGCTTCGAGGAGCGCGCCGATGGCCTCGAGGCGCGCGTACGCCGCCACGTCGAGGAGCCGCAGGGTCGCGAGGCCAGCCGTCATCGCCAGCGGGTTCCCCGAGAGCGTTCCCGCCTGGTACACGGGACCGAGCGGTGCGACGAGCGACATGAGCGTGCGCGACCCGCCGTACGCCCCGACGGGCAGTCCGCCGCCGATGACCTTGCCGAAGCACGTGAGGTCGGCGCGGATGCCGCTGCGCTCCTGCGCGCCGCCGCGGGCGACGCGGAATCCGGTGATCACCTCGTCGAAGACCAGGAGCGCGCCGGTGCGGTCGCAGATCTCACGCAGCCCCTCGAGGAAGCCCGGGTCCGGCGGGACGCAGCCCATGTTCCCGGCGTACGGCTCGACGAGGATCGCCGCGAGCGGAGCGGCCCCGGCCGCGACGCGTACCGCCTCGAGGTCGTTGTACGCGACCGTGATCGTGTCCGCCGCCGCACCTGGCGTCACGCCGGCGGACCCGGGGAGCCCGAGCGTGGCGAGGCCCGAACCCGCCTTCGCGAGGAGCGCGTCGGAGTGCCCGTGGTAGCAGCCCGCGAACTTCAGGACCTTCGCGCGGCCGGTCGCCCCGCGCGCGAGGCGGACCGCGCTCATCGCGGCCTCCGTCCCGGACGAGACGAACCGGAGCATCTCGACGCTCGGGACGGCCTCGCTGATCGTCGCCGCGAGCTCGGCCTCGAGCGGCGTGGGGGCGCCGTACGAGGTCCCGCGGCCGGCCTGCTCGGCGATGGCGCGCACGACCTCCGGGTGGGCGTGGCCGGCGATCAGCGGTCCCCACGAGCAGACGAGATCGACGTAGCTCCGGCCGTCGACGTCGCGGACGCGGCAGCCCTCGCCGGCCTCGATGAACGGCGGATGTCCGCCGACCGCGCGGTACGCCCGGACCGGGCTCGATACGCCGCCGGGCATGACGCGCTCCGCGCGCTCCAGGAGCTCGGCGCTGCGCGCACGCTCGTACGTCGTGGTCATGCCCCCACCCTTTCCATCTGGAGGATCCGCTCGGCCGCGACCTGGCCCTGCGCGATGCAGTCGGGCACGCCGCTGCCGCGGTAGGCCGCTCCCGCCACCATCAGCCCGGGGAACGGCAGCAGCGCCGCGTCGATCCGGGCGACGCGCTCGAGATGGCCCACCGTGTAGCGCGGCATCGCGCCGGGCCAGCGCGTGACCCGGACGACCGTCGGTGCGCCCCGTGCCCCGATGGTCCGTGCGACCGCACCTCGCGCGGCCTCGACGAGGTCGTCGTCGCCGGCCGCGAGGAGGGCGTCGGACCGGATCGTCACCCTCAGGAGCGCGGTCCCGCCGGCGGCGCGGTCCGGCCACTTCGCCGACGACCACGTGCACGCCGCGATCGGCAGCGCGCCGTCGGGCACGACGAACCCGTGTCCCTCGAGCGGCCGGGGGAGCTGGGAGGCCTCGTACGCGAGCGTGACCGCCACCGTGCCGCGATACGTGATGGTCGCGAGGGCCTCGGCCGCCGCCGGGGCGATGCCGGCGAGCACCCGCGCGGCCACGGGCGCGGGCGTGGCGAGGACGATCCCATCGACCTCGACGCGAGCTCCGTCGGCGAAGCGCGCGACGTAGCGGGTGCCGGCGCGGTCGATGCGCGCGAGGTCAGCGGCCAGCATCAGCTCGGCACGGCCGAGCCGCGACACGATCCTCTCGACGAGCGATCCCATCCCGCGCCGCAGCGTGACGAGCGGAGCGGGCGCGGTCGCGCGCGCCGCCCTAGGCGCGGCCAGACCGGCACGCACGAGGCTGCCGTGGCGGCTCTCCGCGTCGCGCAGCCGCGGCATGAGCGCGTCGAGGCTGAGCTCGTCGACCGCGGCGCCGTAGATGGCCGAGATGAGCGGACCCGCGAGCCGCTCGACGACGGCGTCGCCGAACCGTCGCCGCAGGAACGCCCCGATGGCGAGATCGCCGGCCGCCGGCCGCGCGGGCACGGCGACCTCCATCGCCGCGCGCAGCTTCTCCAGCGGCGAGAACAGCGGACTCGACAGGAACGGCAGGAACCGCGTCGGGAGCACAAGGCCGGTGCCCGGCGGCACCGGCACCAGGCGCTCCGCATGCCACACGAAGACGGTGTCGGGAGCGAGCGGCGGGACGACCTCCTCGGCGAGCCCGAGCTCGGCGCAGAGCGCCAGGGCCGCCGGGCGCAGGGTCAGAAAGGAGTCCGGCCCGTGCTCGATGACGAGGCCGTCGATGCGCTCGGTCGCGACCTTGCCGCCGAGCGTTCGCGACCGCTCCGCGATGGCGACGTCGGCGCCGGCCTTCGCGAGCGCGTGCGCGGCGGCGAGCCCCGTGATCCCGGCGCCGGCCACGAGCACCTTCACGCGAGCCGCTCCCAGGCCGCCACCCTGTTCGACGGCACGTACGGACAGAGCGGATCGCTCGCGAGCGGATCGCCGGTCCGCGCGTACGCGCGCGCGCGCGAGCCGCCGCAGATCAGCGCGTACGGGCAGGCGCCGCACTTGCCGTCGAAGGAGCGCGCGTCGCGCAGGGCGACGAAGAGCGGATGGGTCCGGTACGTGTCCACCAGCGTGGCCGAGCGGACGTCGCCGCACGGGATCGGCAGGAACCCCGACGGGTGGACCACGCCGTCGTGCCCCACGAAGACGATGCCGTTCCCGTCTCGGACGCCGAACCCTCGGCCGACCGGCGTCCGCTCGATGGCGTCGCGCGACATCCCCGCGCGCCGCATGCGCGTCGCGGCGACGCGGCGATAGTGCGTCGCCTCGGTCGTCTTGATCGCGAACGATGACACCGGCTCGAGGTCGAGCAGCCACGCGAAGAGACGCTCCGAGCGGATGGGGGTCACCTCGCGGAGCACCGCGCCGCGCCCGACCCCGATGAGGAAGAACAGGCTCCAGCGCACGATGCCGAGTCCGCGCAGCAGCTCGAACGTCGCCGGGAGATCGTCGACGGTCTCGTCCGTCACGAGCGTGTTCACCTGCAGGGCGATGCCCGCCGCGCGGATGAGGTCCGCCGCGCGCATCGTCGCGGCGAAGGTCCCCGGCACGCCGCGGAACGTGTCGTGACGGCCGGCCGTCGAGCCGTCGAGGCTGAGCGACATCGATGCCACGCCCGCCTGCCGCGCCTCGGCGATGACGCCGGGCGTGAGCTGCTCGGTCGCGCTCGGCGCGAGCGAGACGCCGATCCCGCGAGCGGTCGCCTCGCGCGCGAGATGGAAGAGGTCGGGGCGCTGGAGCGGATCGCCGCCGGTCAGGACGAGATGCGGGAGCGGCCGCCCGAAGGCGACGACCTGGTCGAGCAGTCGCTCACCCTCCGCGGTGGTGAGCTCGCGGTCGCCGCGCCGCAGCACGGCCTCGGCGCGGCAGTGACGGCAGGCGAGCGGGCACGCGCGCGTCATCTCCCAGTACACGAGCATCGGCGCGCGGTCGAACACGTAGCGGGTCGGGCGGACCGAGCCGAGGGGGAGCGCTGAGCTCATGAGGCCACCGCAGCGGGAAGTCGCTGCTCGACGACGTCGGCCAGCGCCGCGACGAACGTGGGGTCGTCGTTCATGGAGCGCGCCCGCTCGAGGCGCACGCCCAGGCCCTCCGCGACGGCCCGCGCCTCGACGTCGACGTCGTACAGGACCTCGAGGTGGTCGGCGACGAAGCCCACCGGGCACACGACGACCTCGCGCACCCCCGCCGAGGCGACGCGGCGGATCTCGTCGCGCAGCTCCGGCCCGATCCACCGCTCGCCGGTGCGCCCGGCGCTCTGGAACGCGACGTCGCAGCGCTCGATCCCCAGCCGCTCGGCGATCAGGGCGGCGGTCGCCGCGACCTCACGCGCGTACGGATCGGTCCCGCCCGCGATGCGCTCGGGAAGGCTGTGCGCCGTGAAGAACACGTGCGCCGCGGACGGCGCCTCGCAGCGCGCGAGCGCCTCCGCCGTCGCCGCGGACATGGCCTCGATGAGCCGCGGCTGGTCGTGCCAGGAGCCCACCACCGTCACGGCGAGCGCTCCGTCGCCCAGCGCCGCCGCGGCGTCCTCCACGGCCGTGCCGTACGTCTGCTGGTTGAAGCTGGAGTGCTGCGGCGCGAGCGCCAGCGCGACGATCCGGCGCGCGCCGCCGGCCGCGATGCGCCGGACGACGTCGCCGATGAACGGCTCGATGTGCTTCATCCCGCCGTACACCGGGGCCGCCCGGCCGCGGCGCGCCAGCTCCGAGGCCAGCGCCGCCCGCTGTCGCTCCACGATCCGGGAGAGCGGCGATCCCCCGCCGATCGCGCTATACCGCGCGAGGAGCTCCGCGAGGAGCGTCGGCGTCGGCGGCGTCCCGCGCCGGATGTGCGTGTAGTAGGCCTCGACCTGATCGAGGCGCTCGGGGGCACCGTACGCCATGAGCAGGACCGCGGATGTCATCTCAGCCACTCGGCGGCCTCCAATGCGAAGTACGTGATCGTGACGTCGGCGCCGGCCCGGGCGATGCCGGTGAGAGACTCGACGGCCGCGCGCCGCAGGTCGATCCAGCCGCGGTCGGCGGCGGCGTGCAGCGCGGCGTACTCCCCGCTCACCTGGTACGCCGCGAGCGGGACGTCGTATCGCGCCCGCGCGGCCGCGAGGACGTCGAGATACGGACCGGCCGGCTTCACCATGACCATGTCGGCGCCCTCCGCGATGTCGGCCGCGATCTCGGCCATGGCCTCGCGCCCGTTCGCCGGGTCCATCTGGTAGCCGGCCCGGTCGCCGAACTGCGGCGTGCACTCCGCGGCCTCGCGGAACGGTCCGTAGAAGGCGCTCGCGAACTTCGCCGCGTAGGACAGGATCGCCGTCTCGGCGTGACCGGCGTCGTCGAGGGCGGCGCGGATCGCCGCGACCCGGCCGTCCATCATGTCGGAGGGCGCGACGACGTCCGCGCCCGCGTCGGCGTACGCGACCGCGGCGTCGGCGAGCAGCGGGAGCGTCGCGTCGTTGTCGATGGCGCCGTCGCGGACCACTCCGCAGTGCCCGTGCGTCGTGTACTCGCAGAGGCAGACGTCGGCGATGAGCGCAAGGTCGGGGACGGCGGCGCGGATCGCGCGCAGCGCGGCGGGGACCGGCCCGAGCGGGTCCGCCGCGGCGCGCCCGTCGTCCTTCTCGTCCGGCAGCCCGAAGAGGAGCAGGCCGCCGAGACGCGCCGCGGCCGCGCGCTGCGCGATCTCGATCGCGCGGGAGACCGGCCAGCGCGCGTGTCCGGGCAGCGACGCGATGGGCGTCACGTCGCGCGCGCGGGCGTCGATGAACACCGGGAGGATCCACGAGGACGGATCGAGACGGGTCTCGCGGATCGATCCACGCAGCGCCGCGCTGCGCCGCAGGCGATGGAAGCGCCGGAACGATGAGCGTGCGCTCGGCGGGGCGATCGTCACGGGCCGGTCTCCTCTCCGGAGCGGATCGCGGACACGACGGCGTCGACGCCGGGCGAGCCCGCGGTCAAGGGATCCGTCCTGACGCGGGCGCGGACGCGGTCGGCGCTGCGCGGACCGACCGCGACGAAGGCCGCACGGCGCAGCGTGCCGGGGTCGATCGCGTCTGCGAGCGCGTCCACCGCGCTCGGCGAGGCCACCACGACGACGGCGCGGCCACGCTCGATCGCGGCGCGGGCCACGTTCGCGTCGCCGGCGACGCGTCGGTGCGTGCGATACGCCGTGACCTCGCGGACCCGCGCGCCACGAGCCCGCAGCATCAGCGGCAGCTCCGGATCGGCGAGATCCGAGCGCGCGAGGACGACCTCGCCGGCCGGAGGCGTGAGCTCCCGCGCGAGCGTGCGCCCGTCGGCACGCGACGCGACGAACGACACGCGCATCCCGAAGGAGCGCGCGCGTTCCGCCGTCGCCTCGCCGACGGCCGCGACGTCGCACGGTATGCCGTGCGGCGGCATCGCGGCCGCGACCGCCTCCGCCCCGGCGCGGCTGGTGAGGACGAGGAGGTCCTCACGATCCAGCCCGGCGATCGCGTGGCGCAGCGGCTCCGGATCGCCGAGCGGCTCCGTGCGGACGCAGGGCAGCTCGAGGATCGCCGCCCCGAGATCGCGCAGGGCCGATCCGAGCGCGACGTTGTCCTCGGGCGCCCTGGTGAGGACGACCGTCGTGCCGGCGAGATGGCGATCCCTAGACACGCACGGCACCGCCGAGCGCGTCGGCGCATTCCCGCGCGACCGCGAGCGGCTCCGCGCCGCGCGCGTGCGCGCGCACGATCGCGCCGGAGGCGAGCGACGCATCGAGCACCACGAGCCCGTCCTCGATGCGAGCCCATGCGCCCAGCGGGACCTCACAGCTCGCACCGAGCAGGCGCAGCAGCTCGCGCTCCGCCTCGACGGCGCGGCGCGTCGCCACGTGATCGAGGCGCGCGACGAGCTCGATCGTCGGCCGGTCACCGGCTCGGCACTGCACCGCCAGCGCGCCCTGACCGGGAGCGGGCGGGCAGTCGCTGAGGCCGAGGACCTCGGCCGGCCCGACGGCGATGCCGAGGCGCCGCAGGCCCGCGAGCGCCAGCACCGTCGCGTCGTACTCACCGGACCGCACCTTGGCGATCCGGGTGTCCACGTTGCCGCGGATGGGTCGCGTCGCGACGTCCGGCCGGAGCGCGCGTAGGAACGCGTCGCGCCGCGGGCTCGAGGTCCCGACGACGGCGCCCTGCGCGAGGGACTCGATCCCGCCGCGCGCCCGCGTGACGAGGACGTCACGCGGGTCCTCGCGCTCGAGGATGGCTGCGAGGACGAGACCGGGCCGGTCCTCCGTCGGCAGGTCCTTCAGCGAGTGCACGGCGAGGTCGATGTCGCCGCGGCGGAGAGCGTCCTCGATCGCCGTCACGAACGCTCCGTCCCCGAGCTCGGCGATCGGGCGATCCGTCGCGTCGCCGGCCGTGCGGACGACCACGGCGGTGACCTCGACGCCGAGCGCCTCCGCGACGAGCGTGGTCTGGGCGCGCGCGAGGTCGCTTCCGCGCGTCCCGATCCGCAGCGTCACCGCTCGATCCCGAACAGCGCGCGGGCCGCACGCTCGGCCTCGGGCGCACGCCGCAGCCGCACGATCGGCTCGTGCAGCAGCCCCGCCGTCAGCGATGCCGCGAGCGATGAGACGACCTCGCGGTCGCGCTCGCTCAGATGGCTCAGATGGCTGAGCGCTCGGGCGAGCTTCGCTTCGCGGATGGCGTCGGCGCGCTCGCGCAGCACGCGGATCGTCGCGGCGCTCTCGCGCTCGCGCAGCCATGCCGTGAACGACGCCGCCTCGCTGGCGCAGCGGTCCTCGGCGTCCGCGAGGACCGCGTCCGGCACGTCGGGCGTGTGGACGGCCAGATCGTCGACGTCGCGGTAGACCAGCCCGGCGACGCTCCGCGCGTCGTCGGCGACGCTCCGCGGCATCGCGATGTCGACCACGACGAGCGGCCCGTGAGCCGCTCTCGACCCCAGCAGCGCACGCGTGAGCAGCGTGCCGCGCGTGTCCGCCGCGGAGATGACGACGTCCGCTCGGGCCAGGGCGGCGGCGAGCCCGCCGAGGCCGACGGCCTCGGCTCCGATCGACGATGCGAGCTCGGCGGCGCGCGCGGCGTCGCGGTTCGCGATGAGGAGGTGCCCGACCCGGCGCGCGAGCGCCCGAGCGGCGAGCTTCCCGATCTCGCCGGCGCCGACGACGAGGACCGTCGCGCGCAGCGGGTCGGCGACGTGGCGCAGCGCCTCGTCCACGGCGAGCGAGCCGACGGACCGACGCACGGCGCCGAGCGGAGTGGTCCTGCGGACCGTGCGCGCGAGGTGCAGCGCCCTCTGAAAGAGCGCGGCCAGGATCGGGTCGATGCCACCCGCGCGCGCGCTGTCGAATGTGCGGCGGAGCTGAGACGCGATCTGCGCCTCGCCTACGATCACCGAGTCGAGACCCGCGGCCACGCGGAACAGGTGCGCCGCCGCGTCCGCGCCCACCCGCACCTCCGCGCCGGACAGCGCGTCGATCTCCGTGCCGAGCCGCCGTGCGAGCTCCGCCCGGGGATCCGCCGGCTCCGGCAGCGTCGCGTAGATCTCCACGCGGTGGCACGTCAGGAGCGCGACGACGTCCGGCGATCGGATCTCACTGGCGAGAGCGGCCACTCGTTCGCGCGCGTCGAGCGGGGCCGAACGCTGGTGGAGGTGGAGAGCGGCGAGCCTCGTGGATCGTCGGATGTACACACTCTGGCCGGCGCGCCGACGCTCCATCGCGTGCCCATGGTCATCCGGCACCCGGGCTGTTGGTCAATAGTTATGGGTAGATTTGCGTAGATTTCGGCGTCAGGTCAGATCGGCCTCGGCACTCCGATCGCGCGGGCCTCGACCGCCTTGACCAGGATCGTGATGGCCTCGTTCGCCGGTGCCGCGACACCGTGCCGCGCGCCTTCGCGCACGACGGCGCCGTTGATGGCGTCGATCTCCGTCGGCCGCCCGGAGGACATGTCCTGCAGCATGGACGAGCGGTTCACGAAGCTCGTCACGGGATGCCACATCCCCGGTGCGGCGTCGGGATCGATCGCCACGCCGCTGGCGGTCGCGACGCGCGCGGTCTCGCGCGCGAGGTCGTCGGCGATCGGACGGGCCGCCGGGTGATGCAGGAGCTCGGGGTTCGTGATCCCGAAGATCGCGGTCGTCGGGTTCATGGCGGCGTTCACGACGAGCTTGCGCCACACCGCGGGCCAGGGGTCGTCCACGACGCTCACCGTCATGCCGCCCGCCTGCAGCGTGGCGCCGAGCCGCTCGAGGTGCTCGCGACCCCTGGGGTGGCCGGGCCGTCCGAGCTCCACGCGGCCCGCGCCCGTCGCCTTCAGCGCGCCGTCGACCATCTCGGCACCCACGTAGATGACGCCGAGCGCCACGCGAGCCGGCCCCACGGCCGCGGCGAGCGTCTCGACGTTGCCGAGGCCGTTCTGGACGGTGACGATCACTCCCTGAGGAGCGAGGATCCGCTGCGCGACCTGCGCCGCCCACTCCGTTCCGTACGTCTTCACGCACACGACCGCGGCGTCGACCGGCCCTTCACCGTCGCGCAGCGGCGAATGCGTGCGGTCGACCTTCACCAGGTCGACGCGGTCCTCGAGTGCGGCGGCCACGACGTGCCCGATCGCGCCCATGCCCAGGATCGCGACCCTCATTCCGACCCTCGCTCGGGCAAAGCCCTCGCTTCGGGCCCAGGTGCTCGACCTCGTCGCTTCGCGCCTC
Source organism: Chloroflexota bacterium (assembly GCA_016183435.1). GTDB lineage: Bacteria > Chloroflexota > Limnocylindria > P2-11E > P2-11E > JACPOT01. The sequence continues at coordinate 18,127 of JACPEQ010000019.1, read as the reverse complement.
GGTCTGCGCGCCCGGGGGACGGGATGCTTAGACGACCTTCTTGGGGCGGCGAGGCTCCGCGAGCGCCTGCTCGAGGGCGGCGCGCTCGCTGTCCTTCATCGTGAAGGAGTGCTCCGCGTCGGGGAAGGTCCCGTCGCGGACCTCGCGGTCGTACTGCTGCAGCGCCTCGACGACGATGGGGCCGAGGTCGGCGTAGCGCTTCGCGAACTTCGGCTTGAAGTCGCCGAACAGGCCGAGCACGTCATGCAGGACGAGCACCTGGCCGTCGCAGTCCGGGCCGGCGCCGATGCCGATCGTCGGGATCGCGATGCGCTCCGTCGCGAGCGCCGCGACGGGCGCCGGGACCGACTCGATGACGACCGAGAAGCATCCGGCCTGCTGGAGCGCGATGCAATCGTCGATGAGCCGGCGCGCGGCATCCGCGCTCTTCGCCTGGACCTTGAACCCGCCGAACTGCGCGACGCGCTGCGGGGTGAGCCCGACGTGACCCACGACGGCGATGCCGTTCTCGACGAGCGCGCGCACGGTCTCGACGACCTCGTGCCCGCCCTCGAGCTTCACCGCGTCCATGCCCGATTCCTTGAGGAAGCGCGACGCGTTGCGCAGCGCGTCGTCCCGGCTCGTCTGGTACGAGCCGAAGGGCATGTCGCCGATGAGGACCGCGTGCTTCGCGCCGCGGGAGACCGCGGCCGCGTGACGGACCATGTCGTCCATCGTCACGGGCACCGTCGTGGGATACCCGAGCATGACCATGCCGAGCGAGTCGCCGACGAGGATCATGTCGATGCCCGCGTCATCGACGAGCCGCGCGAAGGCGACGTCGTACGCGGTCATCATCGTGATCTTGCGGCCTTCGGCCTTCATCGAGACGATCTGGGGGATCGTCAGCCTGTCCAACTCACACCTCCGTCCAGGCCGGCCATCGAGCCGGTCCCGGCGTCTGCGGCGATGGTACGCCGCGTCTCAGTCGGCGGGTAGGTGCGCGGCGTTGCGCAGCCGACGGACGACGGCGTGCAAGAGCGTGACCGCGATGTCGGCGTCCTGATGGAGCACGTCCTGGAACTGGCGAGGGGAGAGGACGAGGCAGCGCATGGGCGACGTCGTCACCACGGTCGCGGTGCGCGGCCCGTTGTCGAGCAGCGCGATCTCCCCAAAGTGGTCGCCGGCCTTCATCCGGTTCACGACGGCGCCGTCGTGGCGCACCTCGGCCTCTCCGGAGAGGACGATGAAGAACTCGCCGCCGCTCTTCCCCTGCTCGGTGAGCACCTTGCCGGCGGGGAAGTCCAGGTCCTCCACGCGCGTCGCGATGAACGCGAGCTGCTTGTCCGTGCATCCCGCGAAGAGCGGGACCGCGCGGAGCCGCTCGATGCGCTCGTCCTTCGCCATCGGCGCGCAGGCTAGCGGGTCCGGCCTGAGGCCGCGAGGATCACGAACCCTTCCTCCTCGAGCACCGTGGGCCGCATGCCGAAACGGACCAGGTCGGCGCAGAGCCCCTCGCGGTCGCGCGGCCAGACGCCCTGAAAGATCCACCGCTCGAGCCGGCGAGCGATCGACCCCATCGCACCGACGAACTCGACCTCCTCGATGAGGATCCGCCCGCCGGGCCGCAACACGCGTGCGGATTCGCGCAGGACCGCATCGGCGTCCAGGATGTGGTGCAGGACCTCGACGAGCAGGACGACGTCGACGCTCGCGTCGCGGACCGGCAGCCGCGTGCCGTCGCCGCGCACGAAGTGAGACCGCACGAAGCGGCCGCGGCCGCGCTCCGCCAACGCGGCGTTCGGCTCGAGCACGATGACCGCGCGCACCGCGCCGGCGATCCGCGCCGACACGCCACCGGTGCCGCCACCGACGTCGAGCACCAGGTCCGTCGGCCGCAGCGCCGCGCAGCGCGCCACGATCTCACCGGAGAGGCGGTAGTGCCGGAGCAGGCGCTCGAGGACCACGTCGAAGATGCCCGCGGCGAGAGCGCTGGCCACCGACCTCATGTGGCGCGGGCGAGCTCGTCGATCGCGTCGGGCAGCGAGGTGAGATCCGGGAGGATCCGCGTCGGCTCGGCACCCCGCAACGGCTCGATCCGCCGCGCGATCCACACGTTGCGATAGCCCCACGCGCTCGTCGGCCGGATGTCGTGGTAGAGGCTCGCCGCGACGTGGATCGTCTCCCGTATCCCCGCTCCGGTGCGCTCCTCGAAGTGACGCCAGTGCCCGCGCGCCGGCTTGTAGCTGCGCGCGTCCTCCGCGGTCACCGTGAGGTCCGGCTCGACGCCGATCGCGCGGATCGAGGCAGCGAGCAGATCGCGGTCCACGTTCGACAGGATCGCGAGGCGGTAGCCGCGCCGGCGCAGCTCGCGCAGCGCGTCCGGCACCTCCGCGAACGGCGGCCATGATGGCAAGGAGGACGGAAGCGGGGACGGAGCGTTGTCGGCGATCGTGCTTCCGTGCTCGGTGAGGAGGCGCCGCCCGGCGCGGTCGAGCACGGCGCGGTACGGCAGGTACTCGCCCTTCTCGACCTCGGCCTCGACCTCGATGTAGCGCTCGGCCAGCGCGCGGCGGTCGGTGCCGCGCGGGACCAGCGGGAGCAGGGCGTCGGTGATGCCACGCTCCCAGTCGATGAGCGTGCCGTAACAGTCGAACGTCACCCACTCGACGGCCACGCGCCGACGATAGACTCGCGCGGCCCATGACGACGCAGCGCCGGCGCATCCCCGTGAACGAGCCGGTCATCGGGGAGGCGGAGCGACGCAACGTGCTCCGCTGCCTCGAGCAGGGCTGGATCTCGTCAGAGGGCGCGTTCGTCGATGAGTTCGAGCGCACCTGGGCCGCGTACTGCGGCATGACCGAAGGCGTCGCCGTGAGCAGCGGGACCACCGCGCTCGAGCTCGCGCTGGCCACGGCGGATCTCGAGCCCGGCGACGAGGTCATCCTTCCGAGCTTCACCATCATCTCGTGCGTGCTCGCGGTGCTGGAAGCGGGTGCGGTCCCCGTGCTCGTCGACTGCGATCCCGACACCTGGTGCATGGACGTGGATCAGGTCGCCTCACGGATCGGCCCGCGGACACGCGCGGTGATGCCAGTCCACATCTACGGCCATCCCGTGGACATGGACCCGCTCCTCGCGCTGGCCGACCGGCACCGGCTGCGGGTCATCGAGGACGCGGCCGAGGCCCACGGCGCGCAGTACCGCGGGCGGCGCGTCGGCGGCCTGGGCTCGATGAGCTGCTTCTCCTTCTACGCCAACAAGATCGTCACCACCGGCGAGGGCGGGATGGTGCTCACGAGCAGCCCCGAGACCGCAGCGCGGCTGCGCTCCGGCCGGAACCTGGCGTTCGGCACCGAACGGCGCTTCCTGCACACCGCGCTCGGCCACAACTACCGGCTCACGAATCTGCAGGCCGCGATCGGCGTCGCGCAGATCGCGTCCATCGACGAGCGCGTCCGCCGCAAGCGCGAGATCGCGACGCGCTACACCGATCGCCTCACGCGGCTGCCGCAGCTGCAGCTGCCGGTCGAGCGGCCGTGGGCGACGAACGTCTACTGGATGTACGGGGTCGTCTTGCGCGAGGACGCGGGCATCGAGCGTGACGAGCTCGCCGCGCGGCTGCGCGACCGCGGCGTCGACACGCGGCCGTTCTTCGTCGGGATGCACGAGCAGCCGGTCCTCCAGCGGATGGGCCTGTTCGCCGGCGAGCGCTACCCGAACAGCGAGCGCATCGCGTCGCGCGGGCTGTACCTCCCCTCGGGTCTCGCGCTGACGCGTGAGCAGCAGCACGTCGTCTGCGCCACGCTCGAGGACGCGCTGCGATGAGCGATCCGATCTTCGCCGGCTCGTACGCACGCCTGTACGACGCGATGTACGCGGGGAAGGACTACGCGCACGAGTGCGACGCCGTCGGGGGCGCGACGGCGCGCTACGGCGACGGTGGCGCGTACCGCGCGATCCTCGACCTCGGCTGCGGGACCGGGAACCACAGCGTGGCCCTCGCGCGGCGCGGCTACGACGTCGCCGGAGTCGACCTCTCCGAGGACATGCTCGCCATCGCGCGCGCGAAGGCCGCGGCCGCCGGGGTGCGCGCCGCCTTCGATCGCGGCGACATGCGCGACACGGACGTCGGCCGCACCTTCGACGTCGTGCTCATCCTCTTCGCCGCGCTCGGCTACCAGACCGAGGATGCCGCCGTCGCGGGCACGCTCGCGAACGCCCGCCGGCACCTCCGCGCGGGCGGCCTGCTCCTGCTCGACGTCTGGAACGCCCCCACGCTCCTGCGCGAGGGCGCGCCCGACCGGGTGAGCGTCGTCGAGCGTCCCGGGGGTCAGCTCATCAAGGCCTCGACGCGGACGCTGCGGCCCGGCAGCGCGGTCGTCGACGTGCGCATGCGCGTCTGGGAGATCGAGGGCACGACGCTCACCGGCAGCGCGGACGAGACACATCGCATGCGCGCGTTCGCGCGGCCCGAGCTCGAGCGCTTCCTCGCGGCGGCGGGCCTCGTGCCGCGCGCGTTCTTCGCGTTCCCCGACCTCGACCGGCCGGTGCGTGAGGGGACCTTCGACCTGGGCTGCGTCGCCGCGACCTGAGGCGCTCGGCTACCGGACCAGCTCCAGCGTCAGGCCGTCGCGGACGCGCAGGATCGCCCCCGGCTGGATCTCGGCGCTGCGGAGGCGTCCCCGGCTCGGTAGGGGCACCGTCCGCCACTCGGCACCGGTGCGGAAGTACTCGTCCCACGCGTAGACGACGCACGTGCTCGCAGGGCACGCCAGCGGGATCGCCAGCGCGGGCGTCGCGTCGGGGAGGTAGGCCGCGATCCTCCGGCCGGGCAGGTACTGCTCGATGAGGACCTGGTCGTACGCCGTGACGACGATGACCCTCTCGCGCGGCTCCACCGGCTCGATGAGGGCCACCTTCTCGGCGATGCCGTCGTCGCGCTTCGCGACGTCGCGCCGCGAGAGCGGCTCGTCCGAGAACAGGAAGATGCTTGCGTTCGTCGCGATCACGGCGCCGGCGACGAGCGGCAGGGCTCGCGGTATCCGCGCCGCCCGCACGGCGCCGATCGTCCCGCGGGCGGCGACGATGCAGAGCCCCGGCAGCATGCTGAACATGTACCCGTACTCGCCCGCGTGCACGACGAGGTTCACCGGAAGGGGAGCGAGCGCCCACAGCAGCAGGAACGCCGCCCGGCGCGGATGGCGCATCTCCGTCCGCTGCGTCTCCCTCGAGACCAGGACGACCGCGAGGACGCCCATCAGCGCGAAGAGGGCGCGACCCATGAAGCGCGCGAGCTCGCGCACGTTGTTGAGGAGGGCGTCGATCCCCCGGCCGCTCACGGAGTACCGCTGGTCGATGAAGTCCAGGTGCTGGCTCAGCGCGGCGAAGAAACGGTCCGCCCCACCGGGCGTCAACGCGACGGTCGCGGCGAGCCAGGACAGCGCGGCGGCGCCGACGATGGCCGCGGACGCCGCTGCCCACGTCGGCGTCGTGCTGAGCGCGGCGAGCAGCCAGGCCGGCGCGAGAAAGCCGGCGAGGTCCGAGCGGAAGCCGATCGCGAGCCCCCACGCGAGCGAGGCGAGCGCGAGCCGGCGTCCGCGCTCGGCGGACGACGGAGGGGGGTCGGACCACGGATCGATCGTCCGCCAGAGCAGGAGCGCCACGAGGATCGTGAGCGCGGCGAGCAGCGTGTACGGGAGCGCCACGAGGCTCTCGCCCCAGAACGTCACGCTCGTCATGAGGAAGAGCGCGGACATGACCGCGGTCCGCTCGTCGTACATCCGTGCCGCCAGCAGGTAGAGGAGAGCGACGGCGGCGGCCGCGGCGACCGCGCTCACGATCGTCATCGACCGGACGGGGTCCCCGACCACAGCGTCGATCGCGCGGATCAGCAGCACGTAGTAGAGGTATCCCGGCGGCTGCGGACGGTGATCCGCGGGGTCGAATCCGATCTCGACGGCGCGCGTGTACAGCACCGAGTCGTGCGCCCAGAACTCGTCGGTCAGGAACGGCAGCCGGGTGGCCAGGGCGATGGCGAACAGCGCGGCCGCTCTCGCACGCCGCGTCGATGCGCTCACGCTCGTATCCTCCCACCCGATGGGTGTGACGACGCGAGCGACCGAGACGCCGGGCGTGGAGCGGTACCTCGACCCGATCAGCGAGGACCTGCTCGCGGTCGTCGTCCGCGACGAGTTCCGCGGCGGTCGGTACAACTTCCTCACGCCGGACGACTTCCCGATGCAGCTCGGCGTGAACTTCTACGGATCGGGGCAACGCATCCAGCCGCACCTCCACGTCGACACGCAGCGCGACGTGCGCGCCCAGCAGGAGCTGCTCTTCGTGAAGCGCGGCCGCGCCGTGCTGCACCTCTACACGGCGCGACGCGAGCTCGCTCATGACGTCGAGCTGCGCGCCGGGGACTGCGTGCTCCTCGCCTCCGGCGGCCACGGGCTCGACATCGTCGAGGACGCGCAGCTCATCGAGGCGAAGCAGGGACCCTATCTCGGCGTCGGGGAGAAGATCAAGTTCGAGCCAGCGTGATCCTGCCGACGCTGAACGAGGCGGAGAACATCGCTCCGCTGATCGAGCGCATCTACGCCGCCGTGCCGGACGTTCACGAGGTCATCGTGGTCGACGACGCGTCGACCGATGGGACCGCCGACATCGCCCAGCGCGTGGCGCTCGCGCATCCCGACCGACGCATCCGCGTCGAGCGCCGGCCGGCGGACCCCGGGCTGACGAAGAGCCTTGCGCACGGCGCGGAGATCGCGAGGGGCGACGTCCTCGTGTGGATGGACTGCGACCTGTCCATGCCGCCCGAGGACATCCCGCGTCTGCTCGATGGGATCGCGCGCGGCCACGACATCGTCGTCGGCTCGCGCTTCGTCGAGGGGGGTCGGGACAAGGGCCGGACGGCCGGCACCCGGGACTCGCCCGCGTCGGTCCTCCTCAGCCGCTTGCTCAATTTCGCTCTGCGTGCGGTGCCCGACCCGCGGGTCCGCGACTGGACGAGCGGCTTCATCGCGATCCGGCGTGACATCGTCCTCGGCCTCGGCCTGCGCGGGGACTACGGCGAGTACTTCATGGACCTGATCTACCGCGCGATGCGCGCGGGACATCGCCTCGTCGAGATCCCCTACGTCATCGTGCCCCGCCGGCATGGCGTGTCGAAGACGGCGACCAGCCTCGCCGGCTACCTCCGGCGCGGCCGCAAGTACGTCAGGACCGCTCTGGCGCTGCGCTGGGCGTCGCTCCGCGGGACGCTGTAGCGGCACGACGCCGTGGACGGCGCATGTCGGGGAACAGGTGGATCAGCTCGCGCACGATCTTCACGATCACATCGATGCCTGCCAGATGTGACCGGCCGCGCGTGCGCGGAAAGTAGTCCAGCCCGAGCTGCTGGATCGAGAACCCGAGGTTCTTCGCCTTCACGACGAGCTCGGCGTCGATGAGCGAGCCTTCCGAGCGCAGCTCGACCGCGTCGAGCACCTCGCGGCGCATGAGCTTGAACGAGAAGTTGATGTCCCGGTGCGGCCAGCCGAAGAGGATGCCGATCAGCCCGTTGTACGCGAACGAATAGATCGCGCGGCGGACGCCTTCCATCGTGCGGTCGATGCGGTAGCCCGCGATCATGTCCGCGCGCGTCACGTCCAGCGCGCGGACCGCACGCGGGATCTCGTGGGGATCGAACGGCACGTCCGCGTCCATGTAGAGCACGAGGTCGCCGCGCGCGGCGGCGAAGCCCGTGCGCAGGGAGCCACCCAGCTTGCGGTTGCGGTCGTGCGTGATCATCCGGACGCGCGGGTCCTCCGTGGCGATGCGGCGGACGATCTCGGGGCCGCGATCGGTCGAGGCGTCGTCGACGACGACGATGTCGTAGTCCCAGCCGCGGAGCGCGTCGGCCGCCGTCCGGAGCGCGTGCTCGACGTTCTCCTCCTCGTCGTACATGGGGATGACGAGAGAGATCGAGCGCGGGTCGCTCACCCCAGCCGTGCCGCGAGCCGCTCGATGAGACGGTCAGCCACCTCCGTCTTCGCGAGGCGCGGAAGCGTCTCGGCGCCGTCGGCGCTCACGAACGTCACCTGATCGGACTCGGAGCCGAAGACGTCCTGGCTCACGTCGTTCGCAACGACGAGGTCCAGCCCCTTCTCCTTCAGCATGCGCTCGGCTTCGGCGACCGGGTCGCCGGTCTCGGCCTTGAACCCGACGACGAGCGTCCCCGGGCGGCGCGCCGCGGCGACCGCCGAGAGGACGTCGACGGTGCGCACGAGCCGCAGCGTCATCTCATCCCCGACGTCCTTCTTCTTCAGCTTCGACGCGCTCGCGTCCGCGGCGCGGAAGTCCGACACCGCGGCGGCCATGATCACCGCGTCGGCATCGGGCAGAGAGGCGAGCACCGCGTCGCGCAGCTCCGCGACGGTCTCGATGGGGACGAGGCGGACGCCGGCGGGCGACGCGAGCGCGGTCGGCCCGGTGATGAGCGTGACGTCGGCGCCGGCCTCACGGGCGGCCGTCGCGACCGCGTAGCCCATCTTCCCGCTCGAGCGGTTGGTGAGGACGCGCACGGGGTCGATCGGCTCGAGCGTCGGTCCCGCCGTCACCACCACGCGCCGTCCGGCGAGGCGGCGCGAGCGCACGCGCACGGCGTCGACGATCTCCGCCTCGATGCGCTCGAGCGTCGCGAGCCGGCCCTGGCCGACCATCCCCGACGCGAGCTCCCCCGCCTCCGGGTCCACGACGTGGACGCCGCGCGCCCGAAGCGTCGACACGTTCTGCTGCGTCGCGGCGTTCTGCCACATGTGCGTCTCCATCGCGGGCGCCACGATGACGGGCGCGCTCGACGCCAGGACCGTCGTCGCCAGGAGATCGTCGGCGAAGCCGTGCGCCAGCCTCGCGACCACGTGCGCCGTGGCGGGCGCGATGACGATGCAGTCCGCGTGGATGCCCATGGACACGTGGCCGGCGGCGCGCTCGTCGATGCCGCTGAACATCTCGATCTCGACCGGCCGGTACGTCAGCGCCTGGAACGTGAGCGGCTGGACGAACTCCGTCGCCGAGCGGGTCATGATCACCTGCACCGTTGCCCCCGCCTGCGTGAGGTGCCGCGCGAGCTCGACGGCCTTGTAGGCAGCGATGGAGCCGCTCACGCCGAGCACGATCAGCCTGCCGCGGACGATGTCGAGGCTCATGCCGCGTTCAGCTCCCACAGCATCCGCAGGCCCTCGAGCGTGAGATCCTCGTCCACCTTCTCGATCGCGCGGGTCAGCGGCGCGATGGTCGTCGCGAGGCCGCCGGTCGCGATCACGCGCGCCCGGTCGCCGAGCTCGCTGTGGATCCGGGCGATGAGGCCCTCGACGAGCCCGACGTAGCCGAAGACGATCCCGGAGCGCAGGCAGTCCGCTGTGTTCTTGCCGATCGCCTCGCGTGGCGGCGTCAGCGGGACGCGGAAGAGCCGGGAGGCGCGGCCGAAGAGCGACTCGGACGCCACCTCGATGCCGGGAGCGAACGAGCCGCCGAGGAAGTCGCCTTCCGCGCTCACGACGTCAAAGTTCGTCGACGTACCGAAGTCGACGATGATCAGCGGTACTCCGCCGTACCGGCGATGGGCCGCGAGAGTGTTCGCGATCCGGTCCGCCCCGACCTCCGACGGGTTGTCGACACGCAGCCGCACACCGGTCTTCACGCCGGGACCGATCACCAAGCAGCGCCCCCCGAGATGGCGGTCGGCGAGCCGCGTGAGGGCGAGCGTGAGCGGGGGCACCACGCTGCCCACGACCATCGCGTCGACGTCGTCCAGGCCGAGCTCCTCGCGGGCGAGGAGGCCGTCGATCATCACCGCGAGCTCGTCCTCCGTCCGCTCGACCGCGGTCGCGGCGCGCCACGTCCGGACGAGGTCGGCGCCGCGGTAGGCGCCGAGGACCACGTTCGTGTTGCCGACGTCGACGGCCAGGAGGATGCCCACGCGTTCCTAGTCCGTGTGCTCCGTCGCGCCGGTCCGCAGGCCACGCTTCTTGCCGTTCGCGCGCAGGCGCTTCTCGACGTTCGGCGGGACCATCTCGGCGACGTCGGCGCCGAACGCGGCGAGCTCCTTCACGCGCGACGCCGAGAGGAACAGGTACTCCGGCGCCGTCATGAGGAACACCATCTCGACCTCGGGCGCGAGGCGGCGGTTCATGCTGGCCATCTCGAACTCGAACTCGAAGTCGGAGAGGGCGCGGATCCCGCGGATGACGAAGCGCGCACCCACCTTTCGCGCGAACTCGACGGTGAGCGTGTCGAAGCCCCGCACCTCGACGTTCGGGAAGCCAGCGCACGCGTCGCGCATCAGCGCGATCCGATCGTCATCGCTGAAGAACGTCTTCTTGGCGCGGTTCATCCCGACGCCGACGACGACGCGGTCGAACATCTTCGCGGCCCGTTCGACGATGTCGAGGTGGCCGTTCGTCGGCGGGTCGAACGAGCCGGGGTAGACGGCGATGCGCTCTGGCATTGCGGTCGCGATACCTCCTTCGGCGTGCACGCCGCCGGGGCATCGTACCGCCGAAGCTCAGAGGGCCGCCGCGAGGACCCCCGTCTGGGGCCGGACGACGGGCATCACCCGGCCGGTGCTTCGATGCGGTACTGCTCGCGCGCGACGCGTTCGACCACGTCGGCGTCGATCAGATCGACGAAGATCGCGATGATCTCAGCGTCCCACTGCGAGCCGGCGCCGGCCCGGATGCGCGAAAGGGCCTCGTCCCGCTCGAGGGCCGTCCGGTACGGCCGGTCCGAGATCATCGCGTCCCACGAGTCGCCGATCGCGGCGATCCGCGCGGCGAGCGGGATCTCGTTCCCGGCGAGATGGTCAGGGTATCCGCGACCGTCCACACGCTCGTGGTGGTGACGGATGACGGGGAGGAACTTCGCAGCGCTGCGCAGCGGCTCGGCGATCCGGCTGCCCTGCGGAGCGTGCGTCTCCATGATCTCGCGCTCGGTCGCGCTCAGGGGACCGGACTTCAACAGGATCTCGGCCGGGATCACGACCTTGCCGAGGTCGTGCATCACGCCCCCCTTGTAGAGCACGTCGAGATCCGCCTCGGCCAGACCGAGTGCGAGCCCGATCTCTCGCGAGTACAGGCCGACCCGCTCGGCGTGATGGATGGTGTAGGCGTCGCGCGCCTCGATCACCCGGGCGAGCGCCATGATCACGCCCTCGGCCGCGTCGAGATGCTTGTTCAGCTCGCGGTCGCGCAGCAGCGACTTCGTGCGCACGAGGAGCTCCGCGCTGTCGAACGGCTTGGTGAGGAAGTCATCGGCACCCGCCTCGAGGCCGCGCAGACGCGTCGCCCGGTCCTGGTGGGCCGTGATGAGGACGACCGGCACGAGCCGCCGGACCGGATCCGCCTTGAGTCGCCGGCACAGCGTGATGCCGTCCATCCGCGGCATGTCGATGTCAAGGAGCACGAGATCGGGTTCCTCGGCCGCGACCAGGTCGAGCGCCTCGACGCCGTCGCGTGCCTGACGGACTTCGTACCCGAGCTGGTCGAGGTGCCCCTCGAGCAGCTCGCGGTTCGCCTGGACGTCATCCACGACGAGGACGACGGGCTTGGCAGACGGCTGCAGTGCGGGTCCGGTCATGCGACGCTCGCGAACCGGCGTACGGCCGCGCGCAGCGCTGCGGGCGAGATCGGCTTCGTCAGGTACGCGTCGAACCCGGCGGCCATCCCGCGCTCGACCTGCTCAGCCATGGCGGACGAGCTCAGTGCGACGATCGACCCCGTCACGCCGGCCGCGCGGAGCTCGCGGCACACGGCGATCCCGTCCAAGCCCGGCAGCTGGACGTCGAGGATGACGAGGTCGAACCGCTCGCGAAGCGCGCGCCCGCGTCCGCTCGGTCCGTCGCGCTCGACGACGACCTCGTGCCCGTCGCTCTCGAGGGAATCGGCGAACAGCTCGACGTTCATCGCGTTGTCATCGATCAGCAGCACTCGCAAGGAGACCCTCCTTCGGCTCCATGCGCGCGGCGATCTGCCGCAGCCAGCCGTCGAGCCGCGCATGGTCGATGGGCTTCGTCAGGTGGTCGTCGGCTCCGAGCGTCCGTGACCGCGGGTCGTCGTCCTCGACGGTCACGACGACGACCGCGACGTCGCGGGTGACGGGATCCGCCTTGAGGTGCTCGAGCACCTCTTCGCCGCGGCCATCCGGCAGCCGCAGGTCGAGGACGACGGCGGTGGGGCGGGCACGGCTGATCGCCGCGCGCGCCGCGGCGACGGTGCGGACGATCTCGCTCTGCAGCCCAGCCTTCGCCGCGAGCGCGATGATGAGCTCGGCGTCGCGCGGCTCGTCCTCGACGACGAGAACGCGGTGCGCGGGACCGACCGCCGCGAGGACGCCCGGCAGGCGGACCCGGAACGTGGTGCCGCGGCCTTCCTGGCTCTCGAAGTCGATCGTGCCGCCGTGGAGCCCCACGAGCTCCTTCGTCAGCGCGAGGCCAAGCCCCGTGCCGGGCGCGTCGGAGCGGCCTTCGTGAAGGCGCTCGAACGTACCGAAGACGCGGTCGCGGCCGTCCGCCGGGATGCCGATGCCCGTGTCGGCGACCTCGATGACGAGGTCCGTGCCATCGAGCGCGACGCCGAGGTCCACCGAGCCGCCCGGCAGCGTGAACTTCACCGCGTTCGAAAGCAGGTTGTAGAGGATCTGGCGGCTCCGGCCGGCATCGACCAGGACGGCAGGGTCACCGGAAGGCACGCGCACGGCGAGGTGGATATCGCGCGCTTCGGCGGCCGACCGGGACGAGGCGACCACCGGGTCCAGGAGCGCCCCAAGAGCGATCGTCTCCGGCCGGAGCTCGATCTTTCCGGCTTCCACCTTGGCCAGGTCGAGGACGTCGTTGATGAGCCCGAGGAGGTGCTCGCCGGCGTCGCGGATGTTCCCCAGATAGCGCTTCTGGCGATCCGTCAGCGACCGGGCCAGCTGCTCCTGGAGGAGGTCCGAGAACCCGAGGATGGCGTTGAGCGGCGTTCGCAGCTCGTGGCTCATGCTCGAGAGGAAATCCGACTTGTGACGGCTCGCGTCCTGGAGATCCGCGTTCGTCCGGGCGAGCGCCTGCTCTCGCTCCGCGAGGAGGGTCCGCTGGCGGAGCGTCGTCGCGAACAGCCAGGCGATGCCGACCGCGGCCGCCAGCGCGAGCGCGAGCGTGGCGGTGCCACCGGCGACGAGCTGCTGGTCGAACGTGCGCTGGGCGGCGAGGATCACCGACGGGTCGTCGGTGACGACCAACGCCCACCGCGCCACGGGGACGGGCGCGACCGTCACGACCTTCTCGACCCCATCGACTCGCGCGGCGAGGGAGCGGGTCTGGCCGTCCAGCAGATCGCCCGAAAGGCGAAACTCGGACAGCGGCGCGCGCCGCGGATCGGTGCTCGCGATCACACGGGCCTGCTGGTCGAGGAGGTGGATGTCGCGGCCGGGGGTCGAGTGCAGCGGCTGGATCAGCTCGAGCAGTTGCGCCGGAGTGAAGGTCAGAAGCAGGAGTCCGAGCGGCCGCTCCTGCTCTCTGACCGCGAGGGCGAGCGCAACGACCGTCTGTCCGGTGATGCGTGAAGCGACGGCTTCGGACGTGTACACGCCGTTGCCGGCGATCGCGCCCCGGTAGTAGTCGCGGTCGGCGAAGCTCTGGCCGTAGGTCTCGGGTGCCGCCGGCTGCCGCGCGAGCACGCGCCCGGCGGCATCAAGCGCGCCCGCGGTGGCAAAGACCGTGCCGCGGGTCAGATCGGCTAGATGACGCTCGAGCGCTGCCCTATCGCCGGCGGACAGCGCCTCGCGCAGCCTTTGCCGCGTCGCGAGCAGGTCCAGGCGGCGCCCGGCCTCGTCCAGAAAGCCCTCGATCGATGCGCCCGCGAGCCGCGCGGTCAGGAGACGATGCTCCGACTCGCGGCGTCCGATGTCGTCGACGACGGTGCTCCGGACGATCACGCCCCACAGGACGATCGGCGCGAGCAGGGCGGCGGCGACGCCGGCGGCCATGATGACGGATCGACGACTCATCTCACCCGTACTCTCAGAACGGTCTCGACTCGCGTTCCCACCGCGTTCAAGCGTGCGGCAGGCGACCGGCCGTGGTGATCCCTACAGTCGTCTATCTGAACGCCGACTGGACGTATCAGCACGGTGTCGCCTTGAAGCCAGTTGATGACCACATGCTGTGGCGGGGGAAGTCGGGATACTAGATAGATACCTGTGCAAGGTAATGCTAAACCAGACGGGCTTCGCCGTGTATCCTCGCCGGTCCGGTGTGCCGGACCGCGCGGCGCCCGTGACGGCTGCGGACGCCTCGCACGTCGTGCGTGATCCGTCGGCACGGAGGACCTGAGCCCGTTAGCTGATGAACTCGTGCTGCGCGACGCGCTGCCCGTTCGCGTAGACCGACCGCACGAGACGGACGCCGAGACGGTACGCGAGCTCGCGCTCGTCGTCGGTCTCCAGGACGACGATGTCGGCGCGGCGCCCTTCCACGAGCGCGCCGGTGCGCTTCCCCCGCCCCAGCGCGTGCGCCGCGTTCGCCGTCGCGGCGACGATGGCCTCCTGCGGCGTCATCCCGCAGAGCGTGACCGCGAGCGAGATCGCCGCGGGCATCCCCTCGAGCGGAGATGTACCCGGGTTGTGATCGGTGCCGACCGCGACCGGCACGCGGTGGGCCACGAAGCGGCGGGCGTCCGGCGGCGGATACCCGACGAAGAGCGCGCTTCCCGGCAGGAGCACGGCGATCGTGCCCGACCGCTCCAGCGCGCGCAGGCCGTCGGCCGAGGCGCGGGAGACGTGGTCGGCCGAGCGTGCCTCGACGCGCGCGGCGAACGCCGCGCCGCCGACGTCGTTCAGCTGGTCGGCGTGGACGGTGCGCGCGAGCCCGAGCGCAGCCGCCTCGTGCATCAGCGGCGCGACCTCGTCGGTCTCGAAGACGCCCTTCTCGACGAACGCGTCGACGGCCTCGGCGAGGTGCTCCCGGCAGATCCGCGCGAGGACGCTCTGCGCCGCGCGCAGGAACGCGCGGCGGTCGCCGCCCGCTTTGCCGGGGAGCGCGTGCGCCGCCAGATAGGTCGGCGCGACGTCGACGATCGCCTCTGACCGCAATTGCGAGATCAGCCGCAGGAGGCGGATCTCCTCCTCGGGCTCGAGGCCGTACCCGCTCTTGATCTCGATCGTCGTGGTGCCCTGGGCGACGGCCCGGTCGAGGCGGGCGCGCAGGAGCGTGAGCAGCTCCGCGTCGCTCGCCTCCCGCGTCGCGCGCACCGTCGCGTGGATCCCGCCGCCGCGCTCGAGGATCGCGAGGTAGTCGGACCCGCTGCGCCGGGCGGCGAACTCGTCCCACCGCCGGCCCGCGTAGCAGAGGTGCGTGTGCGGATCGACGAATCCCGGCATGACCACGCGGCCGCCGACGTCGTCGACGGCGGCGGCATTGACGAGCTGCAGCCGCTCCCAGCTCGAGCCGTGGCCGGTCGCGACGATCGCGCCGTCGCGCGCGGCCACCCAGCCGTCCTCGACCGCGCCGACGTCCCCGGCGGCCGGACCGACACGTGGCCGCTCCCCACCGAGGGGTGCCAGCGTCAGCAGGCGCGCGCCGCGAAGGACGAGATCCGCCTCCTTCGTCGTCATTCGATGAAGTGCGCTTCGATGATCCGGTCGCGCGAGAGGCCGTCGAGCTTCAGCGCGTCGGCGGTGACCTGCACCGCGGCGTCGAGCGGCATGAGGCCGATGAGCTCGCCGCGCAGGATCCGCACCCCGTCCGCACTCGCGCGCGTCTCGACCTCGTGCCACGCGCGAGCGAGCGATGTCTGCGACGTGTCGAGGAGGTTCATCGACACCTGTGCCCGCGGAGGATCGGTCAGCTCGAACCCGAGCGCCTGCACGGCGGGCAGTCCCCCGGAGGACTCGCGGATCTCCTTCGCGATCCGCTTCGCGACCTTCACGTCAGTGGTGTCGAGCTCGATGTTGAAGGCGATGAGCGGCGGACGCGCGCCGGCCACCATCGCTCCGGCGGTCGGGTGGACCTTCGAGGGCCCGGCGTCCGGAACGTGCGTCGTCGCGATGACGCCGGCGAGGCCCTCGTACTGCGGCTTGCGGATGTCGGGCAGCCGGACCCGCTCGGGCCGGGTCGCCGCCTTCGCGTAGAAGTACACGGGGACCTGATGGCGCAGCGCGACGGCGCGGCCGAACCGGTGCGCGATCGCGACGCACTCCTCCATCGTCGTTCCGGCGAGCGGCACGAACGGCACGACGTCGACCGCGCCGATCCGCGGGTGCTCGCCCCGATGCGTGCGCAGGTCGATCTCGCGGAACGCCGCGTCGACCAGCGCGTGCGCCGCGGCCTCCACGGCGTCGGGCGGGCCGGCGAAGGTGAATACCGAGCGGTTGTGATCGACGTCGCTGGTACGGTCGAGGAGGCGCACCCCGTCGACGGAGCGGATCGCGTCGGCCATGCGGTCGATGGCGTCCCAGCGGCGTCCCTCGCTCACGTTCGGAACACACTCAACGATGCCCGACATCGCCGGGGACTCTAGCCGTCCCCCGGGCGCGCAGACCGAGGCGCCGCAGCGACGAGGTCGAGCACCCGGGCGCGAGGGAGGGGTTCCCCCGACCGAGCGTCGGAACTAATGCGAGGCGGCCTCGTGCACGTGCGCTTCCGCCGCACGCAGGCGCTTCGTGAGGATCGGGAGCAGCTTCAGCGCGATCGCGGGGTGGCTTTCGAGGATGCCGCGGAAGTGCCAGCGCGTGATGCCGAGGCACGTCGTCGGCTCGACGGCCCGGACCGTCGCGGATCGCGGGAACTCGTCGAGGAGCGCCATCTCGCCGAACACGTCGCCCGGTCCGAGATCGCGCAGCTTCTCGCTCTTGCCGGTGTGGTCCTGCACGATCTCGACCTTGCCCGAGCGGACGATGAACATGCCGACGCCGGTGTCGCCCTGGCGGACGATCTCCTGCCCGGTCTCCCAGCGCTGCTCGACGGCGGCGTTCCCGATCTCGCGCAGGGTGTGGTCGTCCAGCTCTTGGAACAGCCGGACGCGCCGCAGGAACTCGACATTGGGTGCCGCCATCGGCGCACGAGCATACCCTGGCGTCCGATGTCAGTCCGCATCGAGGTCGCCCATGACATCGAGGCCTGCCGGGCCACCGTCCCCATCCAGGAGGAGGTGTGGAGCGGTGACGTCGTCGTCCCTCCGCAGCTGCTGCTCGCCGTGACGCACAACGGCGGCTTCGTGGCCGTCGGCCATGTCGACGGGGACGAACGGCCGGCCGGCTTCGTCTTCGGCTTCCTCGGCATCTACGACCATCACTTCCGGCATCACTCGCACATGCTCGCCGTGCGCGCGCCGCACCGGCACAGCGGGCTCGCGGTCGCGCTGAAGGAAGCGCAGCGGGACCACTGTCTCGACCAGGGCATCGACACGATCGCCTGGACGATGGACCCGCTCGAAGCGCGCAACGCGCGGTTCAACTTCGCGAAGCTCGGAGCCTTCGCGCGGACGTACGGCCGCGACTGGTACGGCGCGATGCCGGACAAGCTGAACGAGGGCATTCCCTCCGACCGCCTGTACGTCGAATGGCGCATCGCGACGGACCGTGCGGACAAGCGGCTGCGCGGCGCCGACGCGATCCCCACGCTCGACGACGCGGAGCGAGACGGGATCCCCTGGATCCTCGCCGCGCGCGGCGATCGCCCGGCGGAAGAGCCCTCACCGCCCGGTGGCGAGAGCCATGCTCTCGTCGCCATCCCGATGGACTTCCAGGCGATCAAGGCGCAGGACCTTCCCACCGCGGTGCTGTGGCGTGACATGGTGCGACAGGCGTTCGAGCTCGCCTTCGCCGAGGGCTATGCCGCGGTCGAGTTCCTGCGCTCGTCGGACGGATCGCGCGGTGCGTACATGCTGGTGCGGCAGCCGCAACACCCGTCACCCGAGGAGACCAGCGAGGTCATGCGATGAAGGTCGAGCGCGTCGAGCTGTTCCTGGTGCGCCTGCCGCTGACGCGCCCGTACGAAACGAGCATGGCCGGCGAGACCCACGAGAGCCACGTGATCGTCCGCGTGGAGGGCGACGGCGCCGTGGGCTGGGGGGAGAGCGTCCCGAACGGGAGGCCGTGGTACTCGGGCGAGACGCCGGCGACGGTGTGG
>JACPEQ010000123.1 GCA_016183435.1 Chloroflexota bacterium | reverse complement strand
TCTGCTGGGGAGGAAGGATTCGAACCTTCAATCGCCTGATCCAGAGTCAGGTGCCTTACCGTTTGGCCACTCCCCAAAGGTGGAGAAGTCGATCGTCCCCTGATTGTCGCAGACTGACCCAGCCATGCGCATCGGGGTCCTCACCGGCGGGGGAGACGTCCCGGGTCTGAACTCGGTCATCAAGAGCGTCGTCTACCGCTGGACCGAGCTCGGTCGCGACGTGATCGGCATCCGCCGCGGGTGGAAGGGCCTGACGCACGTGCGGATCGGCGGCGACCTCGACGCCGAGTACGTGCGAGCCCTCGATCGCGAGAACACGCGGTCGATCGATCGGACGGGCGGCACGGTCCTGCACACGTCGCGAACGAATCCCGGCCGCATGAAGGCCGACCGCCTGCCCGACCACCTCGACCGCGGCGAGCTCGCTGCCTGTCTGTCCGCCGACGGGACATACGACCTCACGCCGGTCGTGCTGAGGGATCTCGAGGCGCTCGGGATCGAGCGCCTGGTCGTGATCGGTGGCGACGACACCATCAGCTTCGCCCAGGTCCTGGCCTCGAAGGGGTTCCCGCTGGTCGCGATCCCGAAGACGATGGACAACGACGTCCAGGGGACGGAGTACTGCATCGGCTTCTCCACAGCCGTGACACGCGCCATGGAGGCGATCGATCGTCAGCGGACGACGCTCGGATCGCATGAGCGCATCGGGATCTTCCGCATCTTCGGCCGGGACTCGGGCTTCACCGCCCTGCAGACCGCGTACGTGACGTCCGCGCGCTGCCTCATCCCGGAGTCGCCGTTCGACCTCGAGACGCTGATCGCCACGCTCGTGGACGACAAGCGGCTCAATCCGAGCCGTTACGCCTTCGTGATCTGTGCCGAGGGCGCGATCTGGAAGGGCGCCAAGCTCCCTGAGGTGGGCGAGCCGGACGCGTTCGGGCACCGGCGTAAGGCCTCGGTCGGCGAGGCGCTCGCCGCGGAGATCCGCCGCCGCACCCACGAGGACGTGCTCGTGAGCGAGCTGACGTACGACCTGCGGAGCGGGAACCCCGACGCGTTCGATCAGATGGTGGCGACGACGTTCGCCAACGTCGCGGTCGACCTGATCCGCGACGGCATCACCGGTCGCATGGTCGCGATCCACGACGGGCGCTACTCGCACGCGCCGCTGCCGGATCCGACGCTCGGATCGCGCCGCGTCGACGTCGCGCACGCATACAACGCGGAGCGATTCCGGCCGCAGTACGCGGGCCGCCTCGGCTACTCGGTGTGGATGGAGCGGCCGCCCGCGTAGCGCGAAGGCCGGTAGCATCGCGGTGATGCCCATTCCCCTCCCACGACAGGACCTACGCGCGTTCAAGGCGTACGGCCAGCGGCCCATCGGCGACGCGATCCGCCTGAACGCGAACGAATGGCCGGAGCCGACCGCCGCGGGCGCGTACCTCACGCAGGATGAGCTCGACCGGCTCCTGCTGAACCGCTACCCCGGACCGGCCGCCGAGATCCGCACGATCCTCTCGAAGCAGTACGGCGTCCGGCCCGACCAGCTCATGTTCGGCAACGGCAGCAACGACACGATCATGCAGCTGTTCCTCGTGTTCGGCGGGCACGGACGCACGACGCTGCTGTTCCAGCCGACGTACAACCTCCACGGCCGCTTCACGGCCATCGCGGGCGGCTCGCTCGCGAACGAGATGATCGGACTTCCGTACCGGCTCACCCGCGAGCGCGCGCTGGACGCGGCCGCGCGCACGCGCCCCCACGTCGTGTGCTTCTGCACGCCGAACAACCCCACCGGCACGGTCATCGAGGACGACGTGATCCTCGCGGTCGCGGAGCGCTACCCCGAGACGCTCGTGCTCGTCGACGAGGCATACGCGGACATCGCCGGCCGGACGCTGCTGCCGGCGATCGCAGCGCACTCGAACCTCGTGATCAGCAAGACATTCTCGAAGGTGCACGCGGCGGCGGGCCTGCGATTTGGGATCCTGGTGATGCATCCCGAACTCGCCGAGTCGGTCCGCTCGATCCAGATCTCCTTCAACGTGTCCGTCGTGACGTACGCGCTCGCGACGAAGATCGCCCGCGACGAGGCGGCGGTGCGCAAGCGCATCTCGCTGGTGCGCTCCGAGCGAGAGCGCGTCTTCCGGGCGATGCGGAAAGTGGACGGCATCGAGCCGTTCCCCTCGGAGGCGAACTTCATCCTGTTCCGCGTCGGCGGCGACACCGCGGCGGCCCAGGCTCGCTTCCTCGAGCAAGGCATCGCGCTGCGCGATATGGCCCCCTGGGCCGGATGCGAGGGCTGCCTGCGCGTCTCCATCGGCACGCCACGGGAGAACGACCGGTTCCTCGCGGCGGTGTCATCCGTCTTCGCGACAGCTACGGCCTAGTGGCGCCCGGCGCCACGCTGCTGATCGACGGCTCGAGCTTGGCGTACCGCGCGTACCACGCGATCCCCGTGATCACGGCGCCCGACGGCGTGACCGAGACGAACGCCGTCCACGGGTTCATCAGCTTCCTCTCACGGCTGATCCCCGACCGGCGGCCGTCGCGCCTGCACGTCGCGCTCGACGCGGACTGGCGGCCGGCGTTCCGCGTCGATGCGCTTCCGGCGTACAAGGCGCACCGCGTCGCGGCGGAGGGCGATCCGCCGGACCCGGTCGAGCCGCAGATCGCGCTCATCATCGAGGTCCTGGAGGCCTACGGGATCTCGACCGGCCGCTCCGAGGGCTACGAGGCCGAGGACGTCATCGCGTCGATCGCCAAACGGAGCGACGGACCCGTCGAGGTCGTGACCGGCGACCGCGACCTCTTCGCGCTCGTCCGTCATCCGCACGTCCGCGTCCTCTACACGCTGCGCGGCGTGAGCGAGCTCGCGCCGGTCGATCAGGCGTGGGTGAACGCCAAGTACGGCATCCCCGGCGACCGCTACATGGACTACGCGATCCTGCGCGGCGATCCGTCCGACGGTCTTCCCGGCGTGGCCGGGATCGGCGAGAAGACCGCGAGCGACCTGCTGCGCCGGTACGGCTCGCTCGACGCGATCCTCGCGGCGCGCGATCTCTCGCCGACCGTCCGCGCGAAGCTCAACAGAGGCGCCGACTACCTCGTCCGGGCGCGCCGTGTCGTCGCGCTCGCGGAGGACTGCCCCGTCGAGGGCGGCACCGGCGAGATCCCGGACGCGCCCGTGCACGCGGAGCGCCTCCGAGCGCTGCAGGATCGCCTCGGCATCGCCGGTCCGCTCGACCGTCTGCGCGCCGGAGTGCGGCTAGCATCGGCGCCCTCATGACCGACCTGAAGATCCGTGCCGTGCTCGTCGGCTCGCTCGTCGACATCTTGGGATCGTTCATCCTCGGTGCCCTGTTCTTCGGGATCCTCGGCGGCGTGACGGGCGCCGCATCGGCAGAGGAGCTGACGCGCGTCTACGACGGATCGGTCGTGCTGCAGGCGGCGACGCTCTCGCTGGGGCTGCTCATGACCGCGGTGGGGGCGTACGTCGCGGCGCGGCTGGCCGCCGGCGCCGAGCGGCTGCACGCCTTCGTGGTCGGTGTCGTGTCCACGGCCATGGGCTTCAGCGTCGTGTTCGCCGCCCCCGAGGCATCGCCCTTCTGGTCGCAGGCCGCATCCCTCATCCTGACGATCCCCGCCGCGTTCGTCGGCGGCGAGATCAGGCGGGCGACAGCGGAGCGGGGAAGGAGGCCGTCGTGATCGTGTATCCGGCGATCGACATCCTCGACGGGCGCTGCGTCCGGATGACCGCGGGCGACTTCGCGACCGCGGAAGAGGTCGCCCCGGATCCCATCGAGGCCGCGAAGCGGCTCGTCGCCGACGGCGCGGAGTGGCTCCACGTCGTCGATCTCAACGGGGCCCGCACCGGCCGTTCCGAGAACCTCTCCTGGATCCGCAAGATCGCGGACCGTTTCACCGTGAAGATCCAGGCCGGCGGAGGTGTCCGCGACTTCGACACGGCGGAGCGCTTCGCGGAGGCGGGCGTCTCTCGGATCGTCATCGGAACGGCGGCCGTGCGCGAGCCCGAGCTCATCGGCCGGCTCGTCGACCGGCATGCCGACGGGATGGCCGTCGCCGTGGACGCGCGCAACGGGTTCATCGCCGCCTCCGGATGGACCGAGACGACGCGCGTGCGCGCCTCGCAGCTGGTGCAGGAGCTCGCGGTCGCCGGCGTGCCGACGATCATCTACACGAATGTCTCGATCGACGGCACCCTCCAGGGCGTCGACCTCGAGGGCCTCGAGGAGACGGCCCGCGCGTTCGGCGGCGACGTCATCTACTCAGGCGGCGTGGGCTCGCTGGACGACATCCGCAACGTCGCGCGACTGCGTCACCGCGGCGTCCGCGGCGTGATCGTGGGGCGCGCGCTGTACTCGGGGCGCTTCACGCTGCGCGACGCGCTGGCCGCATCGAAGGAGCCCGGACGGCCGGCGACCGAGCGATGACGGCGGCCGCGATCGTCGTGGAAGGGCTGGTCAAGCGATATCGCGGCGCAGACCGCAACGCGGTGGACGGCGTGTCCTTCACTGTGGACCGGGGTGCGTTCTTCACGCTGCTCGGACCGAATGGCGCCGGCAAGACGACGACGTTGAACATCCTGACGACGATCCTCGCACCCACCGCCGGCACGGCGTGCGTGGCCGGCCACGACGTGCGCGCGGCGCAGAACGACGTGCGCCGGCGGATCGGGATCATCTTCCAGACGCCCAGCCTGGACCAGAACCTCACCGCCGAGGAGAACATCCGGCTGCACGCCGTGCTGTACGGCGTCGTCCCGTACCGCCCGACGTACCGATCCATGCCGAAGGAGTACCGCGACCGCGTCACGGAGCTCGCCGGAATGCTGGGGATCGCAACGGACATCTTCAAGCAGGTGCGCACGTTCTCCGGCGGCATGAAGCGCAAGCTCGAGATCCTTCGCAGCCTCATGCACAAGCCAGCCGTCCTGTTCCTCGACGAGCCGACCGCGGGTCTCGACGTCATGAGCCGCCGGACGCTGTGGCAGTACCTGCGCGAGGTCCGCGAGCGAAGCGGCACGACGCTCCTTCTCACGACGCACTACCTCGAGGAGGCCGAGGACGCCGACGCGGTGTGCATCATCGACCAGGGCCGCATCGTCGCGCAGGGCTCGCCCGCCGAGCTGAAGGGGACGGCCGGGAACGCGCTCAAGCTCGAGGACGCGTACCTGCGGATCTTGGCGGAGACCGAATGAATCGCGAGCTCGGCGCCGTGCTCATGCTCGCGCAGCGGGACCTCACCAAGCTGCTGCGCGACCGCGCGCGCCTCGTCAGCGAGCTCGTCTTCCCGATCGTCTTCATCGGCATCCTCGGGGCGAGCCTGCAGTCCGCGTTCGGGCGGGCGGTCGGCTACGACTTCGTGGCGTTCACCTTCACCGGCGTGCTGGCCATGACGCTTTTCCAGACGACGGCGCAGGGGATCATCTCGCTCATCGAGGACC
>JACPEQ010000018.1 GCA_016183435.1 Chloroflexota bacterium | reverse complement strand
CGTTCCGCGAGCGTAGCTCGGCGGCGACGGCGTAGCCCGGCGGCCGCCGGATCGCCTAGGGGCGGACCTTGTCCAAGACGTCCTCGACCGTGCGAGCGGCGCGCTCGACGATCGTCTTCTCGCGGCGGTCGGGGATCGGGACCCCCCACCACTCCATGACGGAGGCGCCCCAGGTGAAGCCGCCGCCGAAGGCGACGAGCAGCACGCGGTCGCCCTTCTTCAGGCGGCCCTGCTCCGCCGCCTCGGCGATGGCGATCGGGATCGAGGCCGCGGACGTGTTCCCGTAGCGCTGGATGTTGACGAAGACCTTCTCTTCCGGGAACTTCAGGCGCTTCACGACCGCGTCGATGATCCGGACGTTGGCCTGGTGCGGGATCATGATGTCGATGTCGTCGGCGGTGACGCCGGCCTCGGCGAGGGCCTCCTCCGCGGCGTCGGCCATCGACTTCACGGCGAGCTTGAAGGTCTCTCCGCCCTGCATGCGGATGAAGTGCTTGCCTTGCGCGACCGTCTCGTTCGTGGCCGGCACGCGAGAGCCCCCGCCCTCCACCCACAGCAGGTCGCCCTTGGACCCGTCGGCATGCAGGACAGCCGACTCGACGCCCACCGAGGCGTTCGATGCCTCCAGCACCACGGCGCCGGCGCCGTCGCCGAAGAGCACGCACGTCGTCCGGTCCTTCAGGTCGAGCAGGTGCGAGAGGCACTCGGCACCGATGACCAGTGCGTTCCGCGCGCTCCCCGCGAGGATCATCCCGTTCGCGATCGCCAGCGCCGAGACGAAGGAGGTGCAGGCCGCCTCCACGTCGAATGCGCCCGCCCGCTCGGCCCCGAGGGCGGTCTGGACCAAGCACGCAGTGGCCGGGAACAGGTAGTCCGGCGAGCAGGTGCCAAGGACGACGAGGTCGAGATCCTGCGGCCGCAGCCTCGCCCGTTCGAGGGCGATGCGCGCGGCGCGGGTGGCCATGGTCGAGGTCGTCTCACCGTCGCTGGCGAACCGGCGCTCCTTGATCCCCGTCCTGGTCGTGATCCACTCGTCCGAGGTTCCCACGCCCATCTTCTCGAGGTCGAGGTTCGTGACGACGCGGGAGGGAGCGTAGAAGCCGTATCCCGTCACGACCGCGTTCTGCTTCGCCACGCGGCCTCTAGTCGCGACGCGATCCGCGGGCGGTCGCCGCCGGGCGCTTGAACAGGGCGCTCACGTCGCCTTGGAACTCGCGCAGCGTTTCGTGGGCGTCGAGCACGTCATCGCTGGTCATGGGCGCGCGCCGGCCGGCGCGCGGGCGCTCTTCCTTCACCGGCGTCACCGCGGCCTTCTGCTCCTCGACGACGACCAGGAGCTTGAACGCCGTCGAGCAGGTCGAGCACGTCACGCGGACGATCCAGGCGGCGTCGAGCTTTCCCAGCACCCGGATGTCCGACCGGGTGTGGTTCGTCCCGCACACGCTGCAGTCGAACTTCTTCGCTTCCTCACGAAGACGCCGGAGGATGTTCACTTCCTCAACTCTAGACCTCAGCGAGGCCGAGCCTCCACGCGAGGAAGGCCGTCCAGTCGGCGGCGTCGTCGACCTGCTTGTCCAGCGGCTTCCCGATCCCATGGCCGGCGTCCACGTCGACGCGCAGCAGCGCGAGGGTGTGCGTCTCGCACTGGAGGAGCGCCGCCATTTTCCTCGCGTGCATCGGATCGACCCGGCTGTCGCCCTCGGCGGTCGTCAGCAGGATCGGCGGATAGGCACGTCCCGCGCGCACGTTCTGATAGGGCGAGTACGCGCGCAGCCACCGGAACTGCTCGGCGTCCTCCGAGGATCCGTACTCCGCGATCCACAGCCGCGCAATGAGCAGGTGCTGGTACCGGAGCATGTCGAGCAGCGGCACCGCGCAGACGACGGCGCCGTAGAGCTCCGGGCGCTGGGTCATGGCCGCGCCGACGAGGAGCCCGCCGTTCGACCCGCCCCAGATGCCGAGGCGATCGGCGCGCGTCCAGCCCGACGCTGCCAGATGCTCGGCCGCCGCGTGGAAGTCGTCGAAGACGTTCTGCTTCTTGGCGAGCATGCCGTCGCGGTGCCAGCGCTCGCCGTATTCGGCGCCGCCGCGCAGGTTCGCGACCGCGAACAGCCCGCCCTGCTCGGCCCACAGCACGGTGGCCGCCGAGTACGCGGGAGTGCGCGCGACGTTGAATCCGCCGTAGCCGTTGAGCACGGTCGGGACGGATCCCGTCGCGCGCACGTCCGCGCGGTGGATGAGGAACATCGGCACCTCGGTCCCGTCCTTCGAGCGGTAGCGCGTCCGATCGACCACGATCTCGGGGATCCCCGCCGGCCGGCGCAGGCGCGCGATCTCAGTGATGACTCCCGTCCGCACGTCGAGCGCGTGTGCGGTCGCGGGATCCGCGAACGAGTGCCACTGGTAGACGACGAGGTCTCCCTCCCGGTCCGCGCGCAGGCCCGTGTCGAAGGGCATCGCGTCGATGGAGCCGACCCCGGGGAGCGCGACATCGCGCTCGCGCCTGCCGTCGGCGGTGAAGATCGTCAAGCGCGAGGTCGCGTGCTCGAGCGTGTGAACGGCGATGCGATCGCGCGTGAATGCGCGACCTTCGATCGGATGCTCGCCTTCGGGGATGATCGTCGTCCACTCGGACGGCGCGTCCGGCGACGCAGCGACGATGCGATAGTTCGGCGCGTCGAGGTTGGTGACGAGCCACAGCCGGTCGTTCATCGGAGACGCGTAGGTCAGGGCGGTCTCGCCCTCGATGACCGTGCGGATCCCGCGCTCGGGGCGTTCGCCGTCGAGAAGGTACGCGTCGTTGCGCAGCCAGCCGTGGTATGCCAGCAGGACGGTCCATCTGCCATCGGGCGACGCCGTCACCGCGATGATGTCCTCCTTTGGACGCCCCTCTCCGAAGATGACCTCGTCGCGTGCCGGATCGTCCCCGAGCCGGTGGTGGCGCACCCGGCTGAAGTAGTGCTCGTCGCCGGGCGCGACGGTCCCGGCCGCGGGATGCGCGGTGTAGAAGAACCCGTCGCGCGTCCACGCGACCGACGCGCGCTGCGTGTGCTCGATGCGCTCGCCCGTGTCGTGGCCGGTCGCCACCTCGATCACGTGGAGCGTCGACATCTCGGTGCCCCCGTGCGAGAGGCCATACGCGACGAGTGCGCCGTCGCGCGACGGGTACCACCAGTCGATCGTCGTCAGTCCCGCCGGATCGAGCCCGTTCGGGTCGACGAGCGCGCGATCCTCCCCGTGGAGCGCGTCGCGCACGTAGAGGACGACCTGGCGCTGCTCCCCCTCACGGCGCAGATGGAACAGCTTCCCCGCGACCGGCCGCGGGGTATCCATGAGTCCGACCGCGAGCAGCTCGCGGAGTCGCGCGGCGAACCGGGCGCGCTGCGGGATGCGGTCCAGGACCGCGCGCGTGCGGGCGTTCTGCGCGCTGGTCCACGAGCGCACGCGCTCGCTGGACGGGTCCTCGAGCCAGCGGTACGGGTCCTCGATGTGCTCGCCGTGGAGGAGATCGACGACGGTCTCGCGCGGCGAGGCGGGCGGCGGAGAGACCTCTATTCAGTCCTCCGTGGCGCTCGCGCCGGCCGTGCGGATCTGCTCCACCACCGTCGCGTCGGCGAGCGTGGTCGTATCGCCGAGGGGCTGCCCGTTCGCGATGTCGCGCAGGAGCCGGCGCATGATCTTCCCCGAGCGGGTCTTCGGAAGCTCGGGCGTGAACATGATCGTCTTCGGCCGCGCGATCGAGCCGATCTTCGCCACGACGTGCTCGCGCAGCTCGCGGGACAGGCCGTCGCTCCCGTCGGTCCCGCCGCGCAGCGTCACGAAGGCGAAGATCGCCTGACCAGTGATGGGATCCTCGCGGCCGATCACGGCGGCCTCGGCGACCTTGGGGTGTGAGACGAGGCTCGACTCGACCTCCGTGGTCGAGATCCGGTGCCCGCTGATCTTCATGACGTCGTCGACCCGGCCCATCAGCCAGAAGTAGCCCTGCTCGTCGCGCTTGGCGCCGTCGCCGGCGAAGAAGCGGCCGGGGAAGCGGCTCCAGTACGTGTCCCGGTACCGGCGGTCGTCCTTGTAGATGCCGCGGAGCATCGCCGGCCACGGCGTCGTGATGACCAGGTAGCCCGCGCCGCCGCGCGGGACGCTCTTGCCCTCGTCGTCGACCACGTCCGCGCGCACGCCGGGGAACGGGAACGTCGCGCTGCCCGGCTTGGTCACCGTGATGCCGGGGAGCGGCGTGATCAGGATCATGCCGGTCTCCGTCATCCACCATGTGTCCACGATGGGGCAGCGCGACCCGCCGATCGTCTCGCGGTACCAGATCCAGGCCTCGGGGTTGATGGGCTCACCGACCGACCCCAGCAGGCGCAGCGAGCGCAGGTCGCAGCGCTCCGGATACTGGCTTCCCCACTTCATGAAGGTGCGGATCGCCGTCGGCGCGCAGTAGAGGATGGTGACCTTGTACTTCTCGATGACCCGCCACCAGCGGTCCTTGTCCGGGAAGTCGGGCACACCCTCGTACATCACGCCGGTGGTCGCGTTGGCCAGTGGGCCGAAGACGATGTAGCTGTGCCCGGTGACCCAGCCGATGTCAGCGGCGCACCAGTACACGTCGTCCGGCTTGATGTCGAAGATGTACTTGTGGGTGGTGGCGGTGCCCACCAGGTAGCCCGCGGTGGTGTGGACGATGCCCTTGGGCTTCGCGGTGGTGCCCGACGTGTAGAGCAGGTAGAGCATGTGCTCGCTGTCGAGCTGCTCCGGCGGGCAGTGCGCCTCCTGGCGCGGGACGATGTCGTGCCACCACACATCGCGACCGTCGGTCCAGGGCACCTCCTGGGCGGTCCGCCGGTACACCAGGACCTTCTGGACCGTTGAGGTCTGGGCGAGCGCGTCGTCGGTGTTGCGCTTGAGCTGCACCACGCCGCCCTTGCGATATCCGCCGTCGGCTGTGATCACGACCGTGGCCCCGGAGTCGTTGATGCGGCCGGCGAGCGCCTCCGCCGAGAAGCCGCCGAAGACCACGGTGAACGGCGCGCCGATGCGCGCGCAGGCCAGCATCGCGACCGGGAGCTCGGGGATCATCGGCATGTAGATGGCGACGCGGTCGCCCGTGTGCACGCCGAGCTCGCGCAGGGCGTTCGCGCAGCGCTGCGTCTCATCCAGCAGCTCGGCGTACGTGACGCTGCGCGTGTCGCCGGGCTCGCCCTCCCAGTGGTACGCCACCTTCGCGCCGAGCCCCGCGCGCACGTGGCGATCGAGGCAGTTCTCGGAGATGTTCAGCTTCCCGCCGGCGAACCACTTCGCGTACGGGACCTGCCAGTCGAGCACGGTGTCCCACCGCTTCGACCACAGGAAGTCCTCGGCGTGCTTCGCCCAGAAGCCCTCGAGGTCGCGGTCCGCGTCGGCGTACACGCTCGCGTCCCGCCAGTTCGCCTGCGCACGGAACGCCTCGGGTGGCGCGAACCGCCGTTCGTCGAACGTGAGCGCCTCGAGCGCCTTGGGCTGTGTGGGCATGAGCGAGAGCCTACCGTCCTGATCCCGACCCTCGCTCGGGGGAACCCCTCGCTCGGGCTCCAGGGATGGGAGCCCCTGTGCGCGAAGCGCGCTCGACCTCGTCGCTTCGCGCCTCGGTCTGCGCGCCCGGGATACGTCCTTAAGCTCAGCCGCTGCGCTTCAGGCGGCCGGTCCGCTTCGCGTGATGCTCGGCGGCGAGGAACAGGCGCAGCCCGAGCGGGATGGAAACGAGCCCGATGAGGAGCGCCGGCCAGGCGAGCGGCCACAGCGAGCCGATGTCGGCGCCGTCGATCAGGGCACGGCGCATCCCCTCGATGACGTACGTCGCCGGCGAGATCACGGAGATCGCCTGTAGCGCGCCGGGCAGCACCGTCGTCGGGTAGTACACGCCGGAGACGAGCAGCACGACGGCCTGGACGATGTACGCCATCTGCAGGCCCTTCTCGGTCCACATGAGCGGGAAGCACGCGGACGCGATCCCCAGGCCGATGAACGCGAGCGTCCCCACGCCGAGGAGCGCGAACGCGGACACGGCGTTGGCCTTCGACAGATCGACGGGGATGAAGAGCATGACCGCGAAGAGCACGGCGACGCTGATGACGGAGGCGCGGACGATCGTGCCCACGGCCATGCCCAGGAGCTGCGTGATGCGCGGGACCGGCGCCATGAACGTGTGCTCGATCGTCCCCTCCCAGCGCTCCCAGGCGATGAGCTCGGCGATGTCCTCGAACACGATCCCGAGGAACCGCCAGGCGATCGTGCCGACGAGCAGGTAGAGGACGAACCGCGACGTTGTGGCCGCGTCCGTCTCGGTGCCGGTGATGATCGGCTGCGCCAGGCCGATGTACGCCACCGAGAGCGACGTGGTGATCGAGTAGATGACCCACACCAGCTCCCACAGCCAGTAGCGCCGCATGAGCGCGACCTGGCGCTCGACGAAGGCGTAGGCGAGGCCGCCCTGAGCCCTGAGCTCGATCACGGCCTCGCCTCGTCGTCGCCCTTGTCGGCCTCCTCGAGCCGGCGACCCGTGAGGCTCATGAAGGCCTCCTCGAGGTCGCGGGCGCCGTGCCGCTCCTTCAGCTCCTCGGCGCTGCCCTCGGCGACCAGCCGTCCCGAGTGGATGACCCCGATGCGATCGGACAGCCGCTCGGCCTCGTCCAGGTCGTGCGTGGTCAGGACGATCGTGGCGTCGTGCTGCTCGCGCAGGTCACGCACGAACGTCTGCACCTCGCGCTTGCTCCGGATGTCGAGACCGGTCGTCGGCTCGTCGAGCAGCAGCAGCATTGGTGAGGTCAGGAACGCGCGCGCGATGGCCACCTTCTGCTGCATGCCCCGGGATAGCTTCTCGAGCGGCTCGTGGAGGCGATCCTCCGCGACGCCCAGCCGCTTCAGGATCCCGCGAGCGCGGTCGCGGACCTCGGCCGCCGCCACGCCGTACAGGCGGCCGGCGTACACGAGGTTCTCCATCGCGGAGAGCTTCTTGAAGAACGACGCCTCCACCGAGACGCGGTTGATCAGCCGCTGCACGGCACGCTCGTCGGCGCGGACGTCGAGGCCGAACACGCGGACGTCCCCCGCGTCGGCTTCGAGCAGCGTCGAGAACACGCGGATGAGCGTCGACTTGCCGCTCCCGTTCGCCCCGAGCAGGCCGTAGATCTCGCCGCGACGCACTTCGAGGGACACGTCGTCGACGGCGTGGACCGACTTGCCCGCCCGGCCGGAGAACGATTTGCGGACGCCGCGCGCCGACAAGGCGATCCGGCCGACAGCAGTGCCGGGCGCGGTACGCCGCTCGGCTCCGGCTTCCTCTATCGCGATCATGGCCATGTCCCTTCTGGTCGCTGGACAGGCCCACGTCGTGGTGATCCACGAAACAAATAGACCGTGGGCCATTCCGACTGCCCACGGTCCGGAGGTCCTCGCGATGCTGGGAGTTAGGTCATTCCGGAAGTGGGCAGGCTGACGCCGCGGAAGGTCCGCGGGACGCCTGAGAGCATGTTCACGAGCACTGCCGCACTGCCTTTTGAAGACTCCTGATCCGCTCCGATCGCGGATCAAGGCGGCTGAAGGTTACGCACTAGGCACGCTGACGTCAATGCACCGATCGACACAGGCACGGACCGCCGTCGGCGCAGCCATCGCAGCAGAACGTGCGTCCGCGCTCGTGCCGACGACCGAAAGAGGGCCCCGGTCATGTGCGACCGGGGCCCTCAGCACAGGTGGCGCGAGAGATGGCTAGCCCTTGACGAGCTGCCCGCGCACGACACCGCCGGCGTTGAGCCTCGAGTGGAAGTTCACGTAGTAGTCGCCGGGCTTGTCGATGATCTCCTGAGCCAGGGCGGCCTCGACCGTGATGTCGGCCTTCTTGAACGTCGTCGCTCCGGTCGTGAGCACGAGCGGGACGTCGGCGTCGGTCTTGAACGGGATCTTCACGCCGGCGTTCACGCCCGCGGCCGCCGGACCGTGGAGGTGACCGATGTGGATCAACGCGGTCGCAGGGAGACCGCTGAACGTCGCGTCGATCGACGCTTTCGCGGCCGTGATCTTGCCGGCCGCATCGCGCGTCAGGTCGAGCGTGAACGTGGCCTTGCCGCTCGCGCTCTTCTCGTCGTTCGCGATCGGCGGCACCTCGTTCTCCGTCTTCAGGTCCGCGGTGAACTTGAGCGAGGTCGCCGCGGTCGGTGCGGCTGTCGTAGCGGCGACCGTCGGCTGCGCGGTCGCGGGCGCGGCCGTGGGAGCGGCCGTTGCGGGCGCCGGGCTCGGTTGCGCCGCGCCGCCGCACGCACTGAGCAGGACGGCAGCGCCAAGGACGATGGCGATGGATCGCATCAGATCCTCCTCGTTGTTCAGGCCAGGTCCGTTCCCCGGGCGCGCAGAGCGAGGCGCCGCAGCGACGAGGGTCCGGCCGTCTCTCAGTGCTGCGCGGAGAAGCCGGGGCCGGATCGATCCGAGCCGTTCGGCGGGCAGGTGCGCGTCGGCGCCGATCTCCTGGGTCCCGTCGCGATCAGGGTGCCGAGCAGGTCATCTAAGCGGGGTTCTGTGCCCCTCGCGGGGCGATGGTCATCCATCTCGGACGGAGGTCGCCCTCCGTCTCCTGCGACCGACCCGGGGACGGCGCGGGCCACGCCATGGTCCCCCTATTCGGTCTTGCTCTCCGCTAGAGCTTGCCGCGTTTCACCCCGCCTTTCGGCGGGTTCGTCACTGTGGCGCTCGTCCTCGCCTCACGGCGGACGGGTGTTACCCGCTAGCGTGCCCTCTGGAGCCCCGACTTTCCTCGACGCCTTTCGACGCCGCGACCATCCGACCTGCTCGGCAACGTCGATTCTACCGCGTACCCCGGGGCGCGCAGACCGAGGCGCACAGCGACGAGGTCGAGCACCCGGGCCCGAGCAAGGGGTCCCCCCGAGCGGGGGTCGGAGAGGACCTCATCTGAGATGGCGGCGAGCGAGCCGATCGAGCTTCTCGGCGCCGCGCAGGACCTCGGTCGGCAGGACGACGTCCAGGCGCTCCGCGTACGTCCGCGACAGCCCGATCCCGAGGACGGCGTCGCCCCGCTCGACGATGTCGGCGACCAGCCGAACGACGTCGAGCAGCGCGCAGCCGATGTACGCCCTCCCCCATCGCCGCAGGACGGCGCCTCGCTCGGTCATCGCCGCGTTCGCGCACCGGAGATCTCCGTGCACGAGCGCGGTCGGCCAGGAGCGCAGCCGGCGCGCCGACTCGCGCGCCTCAGCAGCCATCGCCTCTCCCTCGGGCTCCTGCGCGACCGCCGCCGCGACGTCCTCCGCGATGGCGCCCGGCGGGCGCTCGGGGACGCCGAGCGCGCGTAGCGCGGGCACGTCGCCCGCGACCGCCGCCTCGACCGCCAGCTTCGCCTCGAGCACCCGCAGCGGATCGACGTCGCACGCGCTCGGCGCGTCCGTGAGGTCCTCGACGAGCAGCCACGAGGGCGCCGGCGCGGCGGAGCGCGGGATGCCGCGGGCGTGCACGACGGGGACCCGGTCCGTCTTCCGCGCGAGGAACGGGACGAGCTGCGCCTCGAGGGCGTTGCGCGGCGCCAGACGCTCGAACACGAGCGTACGCTCGGCGCCACCGGCGACGAAGCGCACGCGTTCGAGCTCGACCCCGTCGCCTGTACCCAGGAGCTCGCTGCGTGCCTCGGTGACCTCAGCGCCCAGAGCGCGCGAGATCATCGCCGCCAGAGGATCTGTAGCGGTCACGGGATGGCTTCGTCGATGGCGCGGTCCGCTCGGCTCACGGGCGCGCGGCCTCCTCTATCGCCTTGTTCGCCAGCTGATCCGCCCGGGAGTTCTCCTCTCGCGGGATGTGCTCGATCGTCCGGTCGCGGAACTCGGCGAGCAGCGCGCCCGCACGGAGCGCGAGGGGCCGCAGGCCGGGGTGCTTGATCTTCCAGCGGCCCTGCATCTGGCGCACGACCAGGAGCGAGTCCAGGCGCACGTCGATCGCGTCGATGCCCCGGCGACGCGCCTCCTCCAGCCCGAGGATGAGCGCGCGGTACTCGGCGACGTTGTTCGTGGCGCGCCCGAGCGAGAGCGTGAGCTCGGCGAGAGCATTGCCGCGCTCGTCGAGCAGCAGCGCGCCCGAGCCCGCGGGCCCCGGGTTGCCCCGCGCGGCGCCGTCCGCGAACAGGGTCGCCCTGGTCATGGAGCCAGGAACTGCGCGAGCCTGGCCATGTCGACGTTCCCGCCGCTGACGACCGCGACGACGCGCTCGCCCGGACGCACGCGGACCCTCCCGGCGAGCAGGGCGCCCACAGCCGCGGCGCCGCCAGGTTCCGCCACGAGGCGGGCGCGCGACGCCAGGAAGCGCACTCCCTCGAGGATCTCCTCGTCCGTCGCCGTCACCACGTCCTCCACGAGCCGCCGGACGATCTCGAACGGCCGGTCGCCGGCGAACGGGGCCGCCAGCGCGTCGGCGACGGTCGCCAGGCGCTCCAGATGGACCGGACGGCCGGCATCCAGCGCCGCCCGCATCGCCGCGGCGCCTTCCGGCTCGACCCCGATGATCCGCACGCCCGGCCGGACCGCCGTCGCGGCGACGGCGAGCCCCGCGATGAGGCCGCCGCCGCCCACGCCCACGACGATGACGTCGGTCTCGGGGAGGTCGTCGAGGATCTCGAGGGCCGCCGTCCCGTGCCCGGCGATCATCGCGTCGTAATCGAAGGGGTGGAGGAACCGCATGCCCTCGGCCTCCAGGGATCGGACGATCGGGAGGAGCCCTGTCATGTCCTCAGCGAAGCGGACCTCGGCGCCGTGCGACCGTGTGGCCTCCACCTTGGTCCGGGGGGCGGTCTTGGGCATGACCACGGTGACGCGAGCTCCTACCGACCGGCCGGCGTAGGCGATGGCCTGGGCGGCGTTGCCCGCGCTCATCGTCACGATCCCGCCTTTCCGATCCGCTTCCGACATCGTGGCGACGGCATAGGTCGCTCCGCGCGGCTTGAACGACCCGGTCCGCTGGAGGTTCTCGGCCTTCAGGAACGCCGTCGCGCCGATGCGCTCGCCCAGGTGACGAGCGGACAGGAGGGGTGTCCGGTAGATGTGGGAGGCGATGACCTCGCGCGCGCGCCGGACGTCTGCCAGACCGACGATGGACGTCCTCCCTCGCGCTGTCGGCCGGCCAGGGATCGAACCTGGGACCAGCAAATTATGAGTTTGCCGCTCTGCCACTGAGCTACCGGCCGCGTCTCACTACCTATTGTCGCGTATAGTTCCCGCAGGGACCGAGGCGCGCCGCTTCCACGCGCCATGGGGAGACGGTCACGGAAGTCTCGCCATGGGAGGCGCCTTGGGACGCATCATCGCGATCGCGAACCAAAAAGGCGGCGTCGGCAAGACGACGTGCGCCATCAACCTCGGTGGCGCGCTCGCAGCGATGGGCCACCGGGTCCTCTGCATCGACCTCGATCCGCAGGGCAACCTGACCGTCGGGCTCGGCATCGACCTCAACAGCGTCGAGCACGGCATGGCGCAGGTCATGGTCGAGTCCGACGTCCCGCTCATGTCCGTCATCCGCGCGACCAAGACGAAGAACCTCGACGCCGCGCCGACCACGATCGAGCTGTCGTCCGCGGAGGTCGAGCTCATGACGGCGATCGGTCGCGAGCTGGCCCTGCGCGACAAGCTGACCGCCGACGTCATCGACCGCTACTCGCACATCCTCATCGACTGCC
This sequence comes from Chloroflexota bacterium, assembly GCA_016183435.1. Lineage (GTDB taxonomy): Bacteria > Chloroflexota > Limnocylindria > P2-11E > P2-11E > JACPOT01. The sequence goes on along the minus strand of JACPEQ010000018.1, from coordinate 35,428 downwards.
CGCCCACGCTGGGGCTGCTCACGCTGAACGCGCTCGTCGCGGCCGACGGCGTGATCATCCCGGTGCAGACGCAGTACTACGCCCTGAAGGGCGTCGCGGCGCTGCTGAAGATCATCAAGACCGTGCAGACCCGGCTGAACCCGCGGCTGCAGGTGCTCGGGCTCCTGCCGACCTTCTACGACAGCCGCACGATCCTCGCGCGCGACATGCTCGACTCGCTGAAGGACCTCGGTGACCACCAGGTCTTCCGCACGGTCATCCGGCAGTCGGTGAAGATCGGCGAAGCGCCCACGGCGGGCGTGCCCATCACGACGTATGACGCGCGGTCGGACGCCGCGAAGAGCTTCATGGACCTCGCGAAGGAGGTGGCGAATGCTCACTAGCGAGCGCTCGCGCTCGAAGTCCTTCCGCGACGCCGGCAGCCGCATCTTCCAGCAGGAGCAGGCGGATCCGCAGAACGGGATCATCCGCCTGCTGGCCTCGCGCGCGCCGACCGCGGTGCGCGACATCCCCGTCGACAAGATCCAGCCGAACCCATCGCAGCCGCGCATGACGTGGCACGAGGAGACGCTCAAGGAGCTCGCCGCCTCGATCACCGAGCACGGCGTGCTGCAGCCGATCCTCGTCCGTCCCGCCGCCGGCGAGAGCTACGAGTTCATCGCCGGCGAGCGCCGCTGGCGCGCCTCCAAGATGGCGAAGCGCGAGACGATCCCCGCGATCGTCGAGCGCTTCGACGACGCGACGGCCCTCGAGATCGCGCTCATCGAGAACCTCCAGCGCGAGGATCTCTCGCCGCTCGACGAGGCCTTCATCTACAACAAGATGACGACCGAGCTCGGGTACTCGATCCGCGGGCTCGCCGGGAAGCTCGGCAAGGACAAGGGCTACGTCGAGAACCGCCTTCGCCTCGCGAACGCGCCCGACGACGTCAAGGAGATGGTCGCCCAGCGCTACGACACCATCACGCACGCGTACGAGCTGATGAAGCTCGACGACAAGCGCAAGCGCCGGGCGCTGGTCAAGCGGGTGCTCTCCGGCGAGATGACGCTCCTGAGGCTGCACGAGCGGGTAGAGCGCATCCTGGACCCGGTCGGGCGCCCGCCGAGGGAAGACAAGGAAGAGGACCAGACGCCGGCCCTGCGGGATGACGCGATGATCCTGGCGACGCGCAAGCTGAACGAGGCGCTCATGGAGCTGGCCGGCGCGGTGGACGCGGCGGCCGATGTGCCCGACGGCGACCGTCAGAACCTGGCGAAGTTCCTCACCATCTCGCGCGCCCGCCTGGACAATCTCGTCGCCCGTATCCGCAGCACGAGCTAGTGACTTCGCGCGGCCCGACGTTCCGCTGGAACGTCTTGGCGTTCGTGGCGATGGTGGCGCTGGTGCTGTTCATCACCACGGCGCTGCTGGTCCTGCTCGACCCGCGCAGTCAGGCGTGGTGGGGTGACCGCTTCTCGGAGCTCGGCACGTTCGTGCGTGCCCTCGTCGACGCCGTGGTGAACAGGCCCTCGTAGCGGTCGGTCCGCACCGAGGCGCGGGCCGGGCCGGCCTTCTGCGACCTCGTGTCTGTAAGGATCGCGACCGTCGTGGCGACGAGGCCGGCGAGAGAGAAGAGCAGGATCCCATCGTCGCTGGCGATCGCCTGGAAGAGGTCCATCGGGGGCCTCCCTTTTCGTCGTCGTTCCACGATCCACGGACGCATCCCGCGTGCCAGGCCTGTCGAGCTGCCGCCGCTCGTGACAGCGTTCGGGTAACTGAACGCGACGATGCCTGCGCTGTGGTGTCAGAACCGGATCGCGCTAGGTCCCGAGGCCCCCGTACTTCCCGCCGTGGAAGACGAGCGGACGGCCGCTGCCCTCCGCGAGCGCCGTCACCCGAGCGACGTAGATGGTGTGTGTGCGCCCGCCGCCGTGGCGCGCGACGACCTCGCAGTCGAACCAGGCGTGGACGCCGTCGAGGACCGGGTCGCCGTGGGGGGAGGGCCGATGGGCGACGTCGGCGAACTTGTCCGAGACCGTGCTCGCGAAGAGGCGCGCGAGGGCGTCCTGCCCTTCCGCCAGCACGTTCACGGTGAAGCGTCCCTCCGCGTCGATGCACTTGAACGCCCGCGCCGCCTGCGACACGCAGACGAGCACCAGCGGCGGATCGAGCGAGACCGAGGCGAAGCTGTTCACGGTCAGGCCGCACGGCCGGCCCTCATGGGTGGTCGTGACCACGGCGACACCGGTCGGGAAACGCCCGGCGACGCGCCGGAGGTCGTCCGGGGCCACGGTCATCGTGCCGGCGGCCTCGGAGACGCCCTCTGTACGCGGACCTGGGCCACGCGGCGGCCCTCGACCGCGACGACGCCGAAGCGGTGCCCCTCGACGTCGACCGTGTCCCCCACCTTGGCGAGGCGGCCGAGCCGCCCGAACACGAGCCCGCCGACCGTGTCGTAGCGCTCCTCGGCGAGCTCGATCGCCAGCCGCTCGCGCAGCTCCGCCACGGACGCGAGGCCGTCCACCAGGACGGTCCCGCTCGGCTCGGTCCGGAAGTGCGGCGTCTCCCGGTCGAACTCGTCCTGCACCTCGCCGACGAGCTGCTCGAGGACATCCTCGATCGTGACGAGGCCGGCCGTGCCGCCGAACTCGTCGACGACGATGCCCAGCTGCATGCGCTGCCGCTTGAACTCGGCGAGGGCTCGGTCGAGCCGTGTCGTCTCCGGCAGGAACAGCGGACGCCGCATGACGTCGCGCAGCGGGCGGCTGAGGTCCTGGGCGGGCACGAGGTCCTTGATGTGGACGACGCCCACGATGTGGTCGAGGTCGGCGTGGAAGACCGGGAACCGCGTGAACGGATGCTCCCGGGTCAGGTCCCGCAGCTCGCGCAGCGGCTGGTCCTGCGCGACCGCGACGATCTCGGTCCTCGGGACCATGACCTGCCGCACCATCGTGTCCGCGAAGTCCAGGGCACGGCCCAAGAGCACCCGCTCGGACTCGGCGAGGACGCCCTTCTTCGTCGACGCGGCGACGAGCATCTTGAGCTCCTCTTCGCTCATGACGTCAAGCTCGCTCGTCGGATGGACCCCAAAGAGCCGAACGAGCGCGCCCGCACCCCGATTCACCAGCCAGACGAACGGGAACAGGACGCGGTACGCGATGTGAAGCGGATAGGCGGTCGCCAACGCCAGCGGGGCCGCGTGCTCCAGGGCGATGTACTTCGGCGCCAGCTCGCTCGCCACGAGCGTGACGTAGGTGATCAGCCCATACGAGACGACGAAGCTGACGGCACGGAACAGCCCCTCGGAGATCGGGGTGAGCAACCCGAGGATCGGCGCCAGCAGCGCCCCGACGGCCGGCTCGCCGATGATGCCGATGCCGAGAGAGGCCGCGGTGACGCCCACCTGGACCGTCGAGATGTAGTCGTCCAGAGAGTCGTTGATGCGGAGAGCGAGCCGCGCGCGGCGGCTCCCCGCGTCGCCGAGCTCAACGAGCCGGGTGCGGCGCACGCGGACGATCGCGTACTCCGCCATGACGAAGAAGCCGTTCGTGACGAGGAGCAGCAGCGTGAGGAGCAGCGCGGGCACTGCCGCGCCGAGGTCCATGCGCACCCATGGTATCTAGACTGGCCCCGTGAGAGTGAACGTCCGCCTGTTCGCGTCGTACCGCGAGGCGGCGGGCGTCGGCCACGTCCCGCTGGAGCTTCCCGAGGGCTCGACGGCGCGCGACGCGATCCGCGCCGTCCTCAAGCAGCACCCGCTCGTCGCCGAAGGACGCCAGCTGGTCATCGCGCGCAACCGCGAGTACGTGGACGTCGAAGCTCCGCTCGCCGACGGCGACGAGCTCGCGCTCATCCCGCCCGTCTCGGGCGGCGCGGCGCGCGCGCGCGAACGCATCCACGTCACGACGGATCCGCTGTCGGTGGACGAGGTCCTCGACGCGGTCCGCGACGACGGCTTCGGCGGTCTCGTCGTGTTCCTCGGCACGGTCCGCGACCGCAGCCGCGGCAAGCGCGTCACGCACCTCGAGTACGAGGCTTATGCCGAGATGGCCGAAGGCAAGATGCGAGAGATCAGCGACCGCCTGGAGCGCGAGCACGCCCCCGCGAAGGTGGCGATGCATCACCGCATCGGCGATCTCGCGATCGGCGACACGGCCGTGGTCGTCGCCGCGGGCGCGCCGCACCGCGACGCGGCATTCGCCGCCGCGCGCCAGGCCATCGACGAGCTGAAGAGCGTCGTCCCCATCTGGAAGAAGGAGTTCACCGACGACGGCGCCGTCTGGATCGAAGAACACGCCTAAGCTGGCGTAGCGGCTCGCCGCGCGGCGCCCACGTCGTCGGTATCCTGCCCAAGATGGACCTCATCGACCGACTCGTCTCCATCTGCGGTCGAGAGAACGTCCTCAGCACACCGGAGGAGCTGATCGTCTTCGAGTACGACGCCGGCTTCGACCGCCGGCCGCCGTCCGCCGTCGTCGTGCCCGGGAGCGCCGACGAGGTCGGGGCGGTGGTGCGCGCCGCGCGTGATGCGGGTGTCGCGGTCGTGCCGCGCGGCGCGGGCACGGGCCTCGCGGGCGGGACCATCGCCTGTGGCGACGCGATCGTCGTCTCGACGTCGCGGCTGCGGCGGATCATCGCGATCGATCCCCAGAGCCGCGCCGCGCTCGTGGAGCCGGGCGTCGTCAACCTCGACCTTCAGGAAGCCGTGCGGCCGCATGGCCTCTTCTTCGCGCCGGACCCCTCGAGCCAGCGCTGCTCGACCATCGGCGGCAACATCGGCACCAACGCGGGGGGTCCGCATGCCCTCCGCTACGGCTCGGTCGTCGACCACGTGCTCGGCGTCGAGATGGTGCTCGCCGACGGCACGGTGGCCACGTTCGGCGGCCGCGCCGTCGACCTCCCCGGCTACGACGCCGTTCCCTTGATCGTCGGGAGCGAGGGCACGCTCGGGATCGTCACGAAGGCGTGGCTGCGCCTGCTGCCGCTCCCCGAGCACGTGCACACGTTCCTCGCGCTCTTCCCGGACATCGCGACCGGCGCGCAGGCCGCGAGCGCGATCATCGGCGCGGGGATCGTGCCCGCGGCCATGGAGATGATCGACCGCGTCACGATCCAGGCACTGAACGCCGCGTTCGACGCGCACCTTCCCCAGGAGGCGGGCTCCCTCCTCCTCGTCGAGGTCGAGGGGCTCGTCGAGGAGTGCACGGACGAGGTCGCGCGGATAGAGCGGATCTGCGCGGACGCGGGCGGGTTCGGGACGCGCTCCGCGAAGACCGCGGAGGAGCGTGATCGGCTGTGGAAGGCGCGGAAGCTCGGATACACGGCCCTCGCGCGCATCAAGCCGAACAACTACCTGCACGACGCGGTCGTTCCGCGCACGAAGGTCCCCGAGGTCCTGGCCGCGGTGAACGCGATCGCGGAGCGCTACGGCTACGTCACCGCGAACATGTTCCACATCGGCGACGGCAACCTGCACCCGATCCTGCTCTTCGACGCGCGGACCGATCCGATCGAGCGCGTCATGCAGGCGAGCGCCGAGATCCTCAAGGTCGCCGTCGACGCCGGCGGCATGCTCTCGGGCGAGCACGGCATCGGCCTCGAGAAGGACCACTTCATGCCATGGGTCTTCGCACCGGAGGACCTCGACGCGATGCGTCGCGCGCGCGATGCGTTCGACCCCGACGGCCGCATGAATCCGGGGAAGATCCTGCCCGGCGCCGGAGGATGCTCCGACATCCCGACCGACCGGATCAAGCGCGCTCTGGCGGAGGGCATGTGGGTGTAGCACCTTCCTCGCAGGGGGGCTCCGCCCCCCTTCCACCCCCCGTTCTCAACGACGTGGCCGCGTTCACGATCGACGGCATGGTGCCGCGCCACCACGTCGCCGCGGAGAGCGAGGCCGATGTCGTGAGCGCGATCCGCGCGGCCAACGAGGACCGTTCGGCGATCGTGATCTGGGGCGGCGGCACCCGGATCGGCATCGGCGACCCGCCGGAGCGATACGACGTCGCGCTCGACCTGCGCGGGCATCGCGGCATCGTCGACCACCAGCCCGCGGACCTCACCGTCACGGTGCGCGCCGGCACGACGATGGCGGAGCTGCAGGCCGCGCTCGTGGCGCACGGCCAGTGGTGGCCGGTCGAGGCGGCGCATCCCGAACGCGCCACGGTCGGCGGCACCATCGCGAGCGCCGCGGACGGCCCGGCGCGCTACCGCTACTTCCACCCGCGCGACTGGACCATCGGCGTCCGTGCGGTCCTCGGCGACGGCACGGCCACGAAGGCCGGCGGCCGCGTGGTGAAGAACGTGACCGGATACGACCTCACACGCCTGTACAGCGGGTCGTTCGGGACGCTCTGCGCGATCGTCGAGGTGACGCTGAAGCTCGTGCCGCTGCCGGAGCACCGTCTCACCGTGCGCGCGGACATGCCGACGCTCGCGCACGCGTACCGCATGGTCCGCGACCTGATGCGGGAGCGGCCACCCTTCGACGCGATCGCGCTCGTCACCGGGCCGCAGACCGAACCTCTCGGCGGTCCGACGTGGACCGCGCTCTTCACGCGCCTCGCGGGCACGCGCGCCGCCGTCGATCGCCTGCGCGCGACCCTCGAGCGGCGGACGGCGATGGCCGATGTCGGGCACGACGTGTGGCGGCGCATCGCCGATCTGCCGGCGGACGCGGCCACGTCCCTCCGCGGGACCTGGCCCGCGGGCGAGCCGGTCGAGGCCTACACGGCGAACTCGCTCTGGTACCCCGGGATCGAGATCGCGCACCTCCTCGACGAGACCGACGCCGAGACCCTGCGCGGCGTCCGCGGCGCCGCCGAATCCTCCGCGGGCGCGCTCGTGATCGAACGCGCCCCCACCGAGTTGCGCCGCGCGGCGGGCACGTGGGGTACGCCACGCATCCCTCTCGAGCTGTCGCGCCGGCTGCGGTCCCTGTTCGATCCCCGCGCCGTCCTCGCGCCGGGCCGCATGCCGTGAGCGCGCGTCCCCTGGGCGCGCAGACCGAGGCGGTGAGGCAGGGCCGAACCGGCGAGGTCGAGCACGCGCTTCGCGCACAGGGGCCCCTACCCCTGGGCCCGAAGGAGGGCTTTGCCCGGCTGAGGGTCGGACTGGACGCGCTGCAGCAGTGCATCCGCTGCGGGATGTGCCTGCAGGCCTGCCCCACGTACCTGCTCACGGGGCTCGAGACGGAGTCGCCGCGCGGCCGCATCCATCTCATGGACGCGCTGGCCAAGGGCCGCATCGAGCCGACCCCGAGCGTGTCCGTGCATCTGGACCGCTGCCTCGGCTGCCGCGCCTGCGAGGCCGCGTGCCCCTCCGGCGTCCCGTACGGCCGTCTCATCGAGCTCGCACACGGCGAGCTCACCGCTTGCGCGCCGCGGTCCCGCCTGCGCGACATCCTGCTGCGCGGCGTCGTCGCGCGCCCGCGCGTGCTCGATCTCGTCGCACGCATCACATCGCTCTACGAACGGCTCGGGATCCGGCGCCTGCTCCACGCGACGGGCCTCGTGCGCGCTCTGCCGTCGCGGCTGCGGCGGCTCGAGGCGATGTACCCGCCGCTCACGCGTCCGCGATACCGCGCGCCCGCGCCGCCGCCGGCGCCCCACGCGCGGGTGGCGCTGCTGCTCGGCTGCGTGATGCGCGTGGCGTACGGCGACGTGCACACGGCCGCGGCGCGCGTCCTGGTGCGGTTCGGGTACGAGATCGTCGATGTGCCCGACCAGGCCTGCTGCGGCGCGCTCCACGCGCACGCCGGAGACCGCGACGCCGCTCGCGGACTCGCGCGCCGCGGCATCGCGGCGTTCGAGCGCGCGAACGTCGACGCGATCGTCGTCGACGCCGCAGGCTGCGGCGCGCACATGAGGGGCTGGGGCGAGCTGCTCGCGGACGATCCCGCGTGGCGTGAGCGCGCCGCGGCGATGGCCGCGAACGTGCGCGACGTGAGCGAACAACTCGCGGCGACCGACCTGCCGGCGACGCTCGGGCGCCTGCGGATGCGGGTCACTTATCAGGACGCCTGTCACCTCGCGCACGCGCAGGGCATCCGGACACAGCCGCGCTCGCTCCTGCGCCGGGTCGAAGGACTCGACCTCGTCGAGATGCCGCAGGCCGACGTGTGCTGTGGCAGCGCCGGCACCTACAACGTGACTCAGCCCGCCTACGCCGACGCGCTCCAGGCCTCCAAGGTCGCGGCGATCCTCTCGACGAAGGCGGACGCCGTCGTCAGCGCGAACCCGGGATGCATGCTGCAGATCGCGTCGGGGCTGAAGGCACGTGGTAGCGACCTGCCGGTGCTGCACATCGTCGAGGTGCTCGACCGGGCCCTCGCCAAGTACGCTTCGGAAGAGCGAGGCGAGACGTTGGGAGGCCGCTCCAGATCCGCTTCGTAACGCGCGCGGTCTCTGTCGTCTTGGGCGGGATCGCCATGCTGTCTTTCCTGTTCGCGATCGCGTCCTTCTCGTTCGGCAGCACCGCCGGCGTCGCGTTCTACCTCGTGCTGACCGTGGTCTCGGCCGTGACCGTCGGTGCGCTCATGCGACGCGACGTGCGGCGGCGCCGTGCGGAGGAGGCGCTGCTGCCGCCCGAGCGGCGGCCGCAGCGGCGCTCGCCGCGGAGCCCGATCACCTTCCCCATCCGCGAGACGTCGCTCACGTTCGCCTTCTGGTACGCGGCGACGGTCGTCATCGAGCGGGTCCTCAGCGGCGGGACGACCGTCTTCACGCTCGTCGCGATCGCGCCGTTCGCGGCCTTCATGCTCACGACGATCACGATCGCGGGGCGCCACATGGCCTTCCGCCTCACTGCCGAGGAAGGCACAACGGGCAACGAGCGTGTCGAAGCGGATCTCCAGCAGTCCCCCAACGGACGCGACGCGCTTCCGTAGCGTGCTAGGGATTCGCGAGTCTGACCACCCCGCAGGCGATGCGCGCGCCGCTGTTCCCCGCGGGTTGCGTCTTGTAGTCGTCCTCCTGCGCGTGGATGACCACCGCCGTCCCGAGACCGAAGGCGAGCCCGTTCGACTGGGCCCGGTTCAGGCTGAGGTGCGGCGAGTAGAAGACGAGCGATCCCGTACCGTTGGAGCCGACCTCGAGGTTCGGCAGCTCGCCGGCGTGCGCGGTCACGGCGCCCGGGACGCCATGGATCTTGTCGTTGATGTTGAAGTGGCCGCCCGAGGTGGTGAAGTCCGGTCCGTCGCACTTGCCCACGCCGTGGATGTGCGTCCCATGCTGCCCCGGCGGCATGCCGGTGACCTTGATCTCGACGCGGACGCCCGTGCGCGTCTCGCGGAAGCTCGCGAGCCCGACGACCTTCCCGTCCTTGTTCATGATCGCCGCGTTCGCGACGACCGACGTCGGCGACTCGTCATAGGGATCCGGGTTCGGCGTCGCCGAGGAGCGTCCGACGTTCGCGCCTCCGGCGCACGCGACCGCGACCAGGCTCGCCAACGCAAGGATCGCCCAGGTCATCCTGGCCATGTGCCACCCCCTCCTGTTCCGACCCTCGCTCGGGGAGACCCCTCGCTCAGGCCCAGGTGCTCGACCTCGCCGCTTCGCGTCTCGGTCTGCGCGCCCGGGGGACGTGTATAGCCAGCGGACGATCACGCGTCCAGATGCGCTCCCGCGCATCGAAAATGGACTACGCGGCCGGCGGCCGCCGCCGGTGGTGGTCGGTCTCGCGCTGGTAGGCCTCAGCGAGCGCGACCAGCAGCGGCTCGGAGAACGGGGGACCGACGAGCTGGAGCCCCGCCGGCAGGCCGTCGGTCCCGAGCCCGCACGGGAAGAAGATCGCGGGCAGGCCCGCGAGGTTGCCGGCGGGGATGAGCAGGAGGTTGCCCGGACGCGGCGGCGGCGCGGCGGTGTCGCGGGCCGCGGACGCCCCCGGCGGGAAGGCGGACGAGTCGAGCGGCTGGTCGATGCCGGTCGCCGTCGCGGTGCGGCCGGCGGACACGATGACGTCGCACGTCGTGAAGACCTCGCGCATCCTCGCGGCGAGCACGGTCCGCAGGCGCATCGCCTGGAGGTAGTCGCGCGCACGGATCTCGAGCGCAGCGCGGAACCCCGCCTTCTGGCGGGCGTCGGGCATGAGGTCGAGCCGCTCGCTCTCGATGAGCTCCGCGAAGATCGTCGCCCCCTCCGCGCCGTACACCGTCGCGACCATCGGCCCGTACGGGATGTCCTCGGGCAGCCGCGCGTCGACGAACGTGGGCGCGATGCGACGGAGCTCGTCGATCCCGCGCATGATCGCGGGCTTCGCGCTGTCGCCCGCGCGCTCGAGCTCGTCACCCGCGAAGCCGACGCGGACGCGGGCGATCGCGTCGCGCGCCGCATCGGCCGAGAGCGGACGGAACCGCTTGCCGCTCACCGTCGCGTCCTTCGCATCGGGCCCGGCGATGGCCGCGAGGACGTGCGCACAGTCGGTCGCGGTGCGTGCCAGCGGTCCGATCTTGTCCAGAGTCCATGAGAGGGCCATCGCGCCGTGACGGCTGACGAGCCCGTACGTCGGACGAAGGCCCGTGATCCCGCAGTACGCGGAGGGCGTGCCGATCGATCCGGACGTCTCCGACCCGAGGGCGAACGGCACGAGGCCCGCGGCGACGGCGGCCGCGCTGCCGCTGGACGATCCGCCGGCCCAGCGGCCGACGTCCCAGGGGTTCAGACCGGGTCCCTGCAGCGACGCGCTCGGATAGCGGTATCCCCCGCCTCCGGCCAGCTCGACCATCGCGAGCTTCGCCGCGAGGACGGCGCCCGCGCGGCGCAGCCTCGCGATCGCCGTCGCGTCGAAGCGAAGCTTCTGATCCCTGTACGGCGCGGCGCCCCAGGTCGTCGGCGCGCCGCGCGCGGCGAGGAGGTCCTTCGCGCCATACGGGATGCCGAGCAGCGGCGAGCGCGCGTCGCCACGGGCTATGGCGCGGTCCGCGGCCGCGGCCTCGCGCAGCGCGCGCGTCCGCATCAGCGACGCCACCGCGTTGTAGCGCGGACCGAGCGACGCCAGGCGATCGACCGTCTCGGTCGCGAGCTCGACGGCGCTCATGCGCCGCTCGCGCAGCGCCGCAGCGAGCTCGACGATCGTCGCGAACGCGCTCAGGGCTTGTACACCGTCGGCGGCTCGGTCTCGATCGGCACTTGCGCAGCGCGCAGGTCCGCCGCGAACTTCGCGGTCAGGGCGCGCGCCTCGTCCGCGAGGCGAGCCGGGTCGTCCGGGTCGCGCTGGTCCTGTTCAATAGCCGTCGGCTCGGCCTTCGGCCTCGCTTCGCGGCTGGTCGCTCCGCTGCTTGTGGACTCGCTCGGCCCGGCCGTACCCGGGGTCCCCGCGGATCCGGAGGATCCGTGGGGTGAAGATCCGGATCCTCGCTCGATCCCTTCTTTCACTTGGTCCTGACTTTAGTAGGAATGCGGTGTCCTGGTGCTAGCCTCGGTAGATGGAGGCACCGCGCTCGTATCAGGTCCGCGAGCGACCGCTCTCGGCCGAGGACTACGACGTCCCGATCGGCTGGTGGGGCTGGAGCTGGGAGCCGCCGGTCCCGATGTCGATCACCGAGCTCCTCGCCGCCGGCAACTTCGACGCACGCACCGCCGCGCTCTGCTGGCTCGTGCTCGAGGCGCACGGATCCATCCTCATCGCCGCGGAGCAGCCCCACTCGGGCAAGACGACGACGCTCACGGCGTTCCTCGATCTCCTCCCGGCCGACGTGTGCCGCGTTTTCGTGCGCGGCTGGGCCGAGACATTCGACTTCCTGCGCCACACCGACCCGCGGCGGACGCTCCTGCTGGCGAACGAGCTGTCCAGCCACCTCCCGGTCTACCTGTGGGGATCGAAGGCGGTGGAGGTCTTCCACACGCTCGGGCGCGGATACGCGCTCGCCTCCACGCTGCACGCGGACAGCGCGGAGGAGGCCGTCGCTCAGCTCACCGGCGAGCTCGGCGTCGACGCCGAGGATCTCGCGCGGGTGGACCTGCTCCTCGTGATGCGCATGTATCGCGTCGGAACGGCGTACGGTCCCATCGCCCGCCGCGTCGTGTCCGCGCATCGGCTCAGCTCCGACCTGCGCGGCGGCGTGAGCCTGGTCCCGCTGGTGGGATGGGACGGCGACCGCGACGCGCACGAGCACGACGAGAGCGCACAGCTCGAGCTGCTCCGCGCGCGGCGCGGCGGCCACGTCGGCGAGCTGCGCGCGGAGCTGGACGTCCGTGCCGCGTATCTGCGGGATCTCGGCGAACGCGGCATCTTCGCCATCCCGGCGGTCCGTGCCGCGGTGGCCGCGCGGCGCGGAGAGAGCGTGAAGGGCGAGGGATCCCCCCGAGCGAAGGGATGGAATAAGGCATGAACGACCGACCGACGACCATCGGCGCGCTCCGCGAGACGGGCTACCGCACGCGCTCGGTGAAGGAGGAGATGCGCGCGAACCTCATCGCGGCGCTCGGCGACGGCCGGCCCCTGTTCCCGGGCATCGTCGGCTACGAGGCCACCGTGATCCCGCAGATCGAGAACGCGATCCTCTCCGGGCAGGACGTCATCCTGCTCGGCGAGCGGGGACAGGCGAAGACGCGCATCGCGCGCTCGCTCGTGTCGCTCCTCGACGCCGCCGTGCCGGCGATCGCCGGATGCGAGATCAACGATGAGCCGTTCGATCCGATCTGCGCCTCCTGCCGGTATCGCATCGCGAACGACGGCGACGCCGTCGAGCTCGTATGGCTCACGCCCGATCGCCGCTACACCGAGAAGCTCGCGACGCCGGACATCTCCATCGCCGATCTTATCGGCGAGGTCGACCCGATCAAGGTCGCGGAGGGCCGCTACCTCTCCGACGAGATGACCATCCACTACGGGCTCCTCCCGCGCACGCACCGCGGCGTCTTCACGCTGAACGAGCTGCCCGACCTCGCGGAGCGCGTGCAGGTCGGCCTCCTCAACGTGATGGAGGAGCGCGACGTGCAGATCCGCGGGTACAAGGTCCGGCTCCCGCTCGATCTCTTCGTCGTCGCCTCCGCGAACCCCGAGGACTACACGAACCGCGGGCGCATCATCACGCCGCTCAAGGACCGCTTCGGCTCGCAGATCCGTACGCACTACCCGCATGAGATCGGGACCGAGGTCGGGATCATGGAGCAGGAGCGCTCCGAGTACGTCGACGAGGGCATCACCACGACCGTCCCGGCATACATGAAGGAGGTCCTCGCCGAGCTCTCCCACCTCGCCCGGCGCTCGCCCGAGATCTCGCAGCGGTCGGGCGTCTCCGTGCGCGTGACCATCGCGAACTACGAGAACCTCGTGTCCAACGCGCTGAAGCGTGCGCTCCGGCTCGGTGAGAACGCGGTCGTGCCGCGGATCAGCGACCTGCCCGCCGTCGTCGCATCGACGGCCGGGAAGATCGAGCTCGAGTCCGTCGGTGAGACCTCCGAGGAGCGGGTCATCGAGCGCCTCACCCAGCGCGCGGTGCTGAACGTGTTCAACCGGACCTTCGCGCTCGCCGAGTTCGACGCGCTGCTCGGCGCGTTCCAGCGCGGCGCGACGATGCACGTGTCGTCGTCGCTGCCGAGCACCGAGTACGTGAAGCAGGCACTGCAGATCCCGGGCATGAAGGGCGCCGTCGCGAAGCTCGGCGCCACGGGGAACCAGGCCGCCATCGCCGCCGCCGTCGAGTTCATCCTCGAGGGACTGCACCTCAACCGGAAGCTCAACAAGGAGCGCGGCGAGACGCGGTCCACGTTCCGCGGCTGAGATGAGCGAGACGCCGTTCCCCGAGGCCTTCGGGCCCATCAAATACCGCAGATGGGACGGCACCCAGCGGTTCGACGCGATCGAGGCCGAGGAGCTGCTGAACGCGATGGCCGACGAGCTCCTGTCCGGCGCCGACGTCGAGGAGGCCATGGCGCGACTGGCGCGCTTCGGCATGGCCGGTCGCATGGAGGGATTCCAGGACCTCATCGAGCGGATGCGCGCGGCGCGGCAGAAGCGTGCCGAGCGTCACGGCCTGTCCAAGATCTTCGACCAGCTCCGCGAGAAGCTCGACGAGGTGAAGCGCCTCGAGCGCGAGGGCCTCGAGCGGCGCATGCACGCGGACGCGCCGACGCCCGAGATGCACGAGGCGATGCAGCGGATGGCCCAGGAGCGCATCGATCGTCTCGACGCGCTGCCTCCGGACGTGGGCCGCGCGATCCGCGACCTCAAGGACTACGAGTTCGTCGAGCCGAAGGCGGCGCAGGCGTACCAGGAGCTCCTGCAGATGCTGCAGGAGCAGGTCCTGGGGTCGTACTTCTCGAACATGCGCGACTCACTGAAGAACCTCACTCCGGAGCAGCTCGAGCGCACCAGGAGGATGATCAAGGACCTCAACAGGGCGCTGCGCGAGCGCATGGAGGGCGGCGAGCCGGACTTCGAGGCGTTCCAGCGCGAGTACCCCGAGCTCGCCGGCAGCGCGAAGGACTGGGACGACCTCACGCGCCAGATCGCCGCGGGCATGGCCGCGATGCGATCCCTCTGGCAGAGCATGCCGTCGGACATGCGCGACCAGCTCGAGGACCTGCTCGGCACCGCGTTCCAGGACGCCGGGCTGCAGCAGGCCATGAGCGACCTCGCCGACACGCTCTCCGAGCTGGTGCCCATGGACGGCCACGGCTACGAGATGAGCGGCGACGACCCGGTCTCGCTCGCCGAGGCGCTCGAGCTCATGCGGCAGATGGATCGCCTCACCGACCTCGAGGGCCAGCTGCGGGTCGCGAGCGGCCCGGACGACCTGAAGGACATCGATCCCTCCGAGGTCGAGCACCTCGCCGGCAAGAAGGCGCGGCGGACGCTGGAGGAGATCCAGCGCATGTGGGAGCTGCTCGAGGAGGCGGGCCTCATACGGAAGGACGGCCCGCGCTACGAGCTCACGCCGCGCGGCATCCGGAAGATCGGGCAGCGCTCGCTCGAGGAGATCTTCGCGACGTTGAAGCGCGACGCGTTCGGCAGCCACCGCATGCGCCATCGCGGCCGCGGCGGCGACCCGACGGACGACCTCAAGACGTACGAGTTCGGCGACCCGTTCCTGCTCGACCTGCCGGGCACCGTGCGCGGCGCGGTCATGCGCGGGGGACCCGGCACGCCGGTGCGCCTCTCCGCGGAGGACTTCGCGGTCTACCGCACGGAGCTGATGACGCAGTCGGCGACCGCGATCCTCGTGGACGTGTCGCGGTCGATGCTCTTCCGCGGGTGCTTCCTCGCGGCGAAGAAGGTCACGCTCGCGCTCGACTCGCTGATCCGGTCGACGTTCCCGAAGGACGACCTCTACATCGTCGGGTTCTCGGCGTACGCGACACAGCTGAAGCCGGCGGACCTCCCGCGGCTCACGTGGAACGAGTACGTGTACGGGACGAACATGCAGCACGCCTTCGAGACCGCCCGGACGCTGCTGTCGCGCTCACGCGGCAAGAACAAGCAGGTGATCCTCATCACCGACGGCGAGCCGACCGCGCACTTCGAGGACGGGCGTCCCAAGTTCTCGTACCCGCCGGCGCGCCGCACCTTCGAGGAAACGCTGCGCGAGGTGGTCCGCTGCACGCGCGAGGGCATCACGATCAACACGTTCATGCTCGCGCGCGGCCACTACCTGGTGGACTTCGTGAACCAGATGTCCAAGATCAACCACGGGCGCGCGTTCTACGTCGAGCCGGAGCGGCTCGGTGAGTACGTGCTGATCGACTACGTCGACAACAAGCGGAGGCGGGTCTCCTAGCTCGATCGGCGCTAGGCGCGGGCCGCTGGATCCCCCGTTCTGATGAACCCCAAGACCCGGCGCCACGCGTCATCGGACTCGTTCTTGTGCTCCGCGAAGGTGCGGTCGAAGAACGAGTGCGGCGCGCCGGGATACGTGTGGATGAAGTGGCGCACGCGGCGGCCAGCGAGCGCCTTCGCGAATGTGTCGACCGCGCTCTGCGGGATGCCCTTGTCGGCGCCGCCGAAGAGGCCCAGGAGCGGCACGTGCATCCGATCGACGTTGTCGACCGGAGCGCCCTGATCCTCGTCCGAGCGCCGCGTGGGCCAGCCGTAGAAGCCGATCGCCCCGGCGATGCCGCTGTGCTCGGCGGCCGAGTTGAACGCCACGCGGCCGCCCTTGCAGAAGCCCATCACGTAGATGCTCCGCGCGTCGGTCGCGCCGCGCAGGTGTCCGATGGCGGTCGTGAGGTCCGCGTGGATCTGTCCCGTCGTGTTCTTGGCGTTGTGCTCCTGGTACGCCCAGTCCGGCGGGCGCCGGTCGGTCCCCGCGGTGCGCCCGAAGTAGTCGAACGCGATGGCGTGCACGCCGGCCGACGCCAAGCGCTCGGCGAGCTCCTCGTAGAACGGATGCAGGCCGCGCACGTCAGGCGCGATGACGACACCGCCTTCCCCGTCCTGCGCGCGCGAGATGTACGCGCGGAAGCGGTTGCCGTCCTCGCTCGTGAGGATCACGTCGCTGCCGCCCGCCCCGCCCGAGATGGGACGCAGTAGGTCGGCGGGGATCTCCGGAGGCCGTGCGGACGGGGGGTAGCACATGAGGCTGTCTATGCTGCCACCCGCGGCGCGGGGACGCCTCCGTCCGTATGATCGGCGCGATGGCCGATCTGAAGGAGCGCGTCGCCGCGAGGCTGGACGAGATGCGCCCCTACCTCGAGCGCTCCGGGGCGAGCATCGAGCTGCTCGGCGTGGAGGACGGGATCGCCCAGGTGCACCTGTGGCTCACCCGCCCCGGTCCGAACCGGCTCGTGTTCTCGCTGCAGATGAAGAGCGGCATCGAGCGCGCGCTGAAGGACGCCATCCCCGACCTCCGTGGCGTCGAGGCGCTGAATCTGCCGCCGCACACGCTCCTCGGTTGGGATCAGCCCGCGTTCAAGCCCGTCGACATGCCCGTCGAGGAGACCCCGCCGAGCTCCTAGGCCGCGCGCACCCGCAGCGTGCGCCGCGCGTCGCGCTCCCTCATCCGCTCCGAGCCGAGCCGCAGCAGGTCCTCGCGCGCCGCCGAGGCGTCGGCGATCAGCGCCGCGACGTCCACCCCCTGGCACGACGGCGCGAACGGCCGCAGGCGCTCGATGCCTTCCGCGAGCAGGACGGTCGCCCCGTGGAAGTTGCCGTTGGACCAGTGATGCATCCCGATCCCGATCTGCAGGATCCCGTGATACAGACCGCGCACGGGCGCGTCCGTCGCGCGCCAGAGCGTCTCGAGCGTCTCGTGCTGCTCGAAGAGCTCGCCGGCGTTGAACTGCTCGATGGCCCGCGTCAGCTCGTGCGGCGGTGGATTGTCGCAGCGCAAGCGCGGCGGCTCGTCGGCGATGGGCTCGCGCTTCGGGCCGCGCCGTGCCTTCCGCCGGCGCGCGAGCGCGGCCGGATCGGGCCGGCGGGGATCAGGCTCGGGCGTGCTCGCTCCCGATCACGCCGCGGTAGCGCAGCTCGTCCTCGATGAACTCGGCCACGCCTTCGTGCTCGAAGCATCGCGGGAGCGCCTCGGCCGAGTCGGCCTGGAAGACCTTGATGCCCTCGCGGAGCTCGTGGCCCGCGACGAGGAACCCTTTGTGCAGCCGGTACATGCGGAGGTACTGGAAGCGCCAGATCGGCCCGGTCTTCCCGAGCGCCCTGCCTTCGAAGCGGATCGCCTCCTTGTCCTCCGAAACGATGCGCGCGTACTTGCCGAACTCGGAGCGCGCGGTCGCGCGCTCTTCGTCGGTGACGTCGAATGGGAATGGGAACTCGGTGGTCTCGTCTGACATGAACGCGAGCCGATGATAGCCTTGCGCCGAGATCGCGCTCGCACCGCGGGTGATAGAGGGAGTGCTGCTCAGATGACCTACGTGATCACGGAACCGTGCATCGATGTGAAGGACGCTTCATGCGTCGATGTGTGTCCCGTTGACTGTATCTATACGACGGACGCGGACAAGATGTACTTCATCCATCCCGACGAATGCATCGACTGCGGTGCGTGCGAGTCAGTGTGTCCAGTGAGCGCGATCTTCCCCGAGGACGCCGTGCCCGAGAAGTGGAAGAACTACATCGAGATCAACAAGGTTTATTTCGACAAGTAGTCACGGAACCGACGTGAGCGAGGACGGCGGCATCAGCCGTCGTTCTTTCCTTGTCGCCGGCGACGAGCCGCGTCTCTCACGCACGCGAGACACTGATGTGACGCACGAGGCGCGTCGGCGTTGGTGCCTCGTCCCCGGAAGGGGCGAACACGCGCGATCGCGTATTCGTGGCCTCGCAGGCAATGCGTCTTGTGCGATCCCCACGCGGGATTCCCGCGCGGCAACTTCAGTTGTGCTTCGACAACGGAGACAACGTGCTCAGCCTGTTCGATCTTCACGGGACCGAGCCAAGGCCTGAGGAGACCGAGCAGGGTTTGGATCTCCTGCAGTCGGAAGAGCTTCCAGCGATAGACGGGCAGGTACGGCTGCTCCTGAGGGAACGGCCCGTAGACGAAGCCGGGCGGCCCGATCGACCCGAGCCTCATGAGCACCTCGGGAACACCTTGATCCGATGACTGCGTGACGGAGGCCTCCGGCACGAAGTAGCCGTCGTGAGTTCGATGCCTCAGCAGGCACACAGATCCCTCGCCGTCCCACAGACCAGCGCCCCAGGCGCGCCGCTCATTAGGCGTGAGGTCGCTCCACGAGGCGTGCTCCAGGCGAGCACCGGTCGACTGCTCGAGTTGACGACGCTTCACGTCCCCGAGCCACGGACCCAGTAGCTGACCAAGGCGTTCCACGTCGGGCCGACTGGAGATCACCCATCGGTAGATCGGCTCGCGTCCGTTCTGGAGATGCGGACCGCTGACCGTCCCGAGACCGGTCGCGTTGCGGAATCGAGCGAGCGCTACCGGGACCCCCAGGACATCGGACTGGTTGATGCGTCCCATCGGTCGCACCAGTTCACCGCGTCCGCAGCGCACGAGATTCGCCCAGCCTTCGCCATCCCAGAATCCTGCCGCCCAAGCGAGCTCCGTTGGATCCATGGGAGATGTATGCGGCATCACGTTGCGCAGGCGCAAGAGGGGACGTGCCGTCAGTTCTCGTACAGCTCCGTGATCGGGCGTCGCCCGGCGAAGCCCGTGTCGACCTCGTGCCACCACGAGATCCGTTCGCCCTCGCCGAGCTTCCAGCACAGGTAGATCTCACGCCCGCGCCGCTCCGCCGGGAAGTCGATCAGCCCGTCGTCGAGGCTCTTGACCTCGACGCCCATCTCCGCGACCGAGCGGATCAGCGCGCGGATCTCGGCCGCGAGGGGCTCCGTCGGGTTCCGATCGAACGCCCGCTTCCGCCGGTGGATGTCCTCGAGGTATGGCACGACCTTGGGGAGTATCGCCTCGGCCTCGTCGCGCGCGAACCGCGGCATATCCTCATTCTGCCGCCGCACGGCGGCCGAGGGAGGCGCACATGGCGACGTACGTCCTGCTCACCCGGGTCACGTCCGCGGGCGTCAAGACGATCCAGTCGAACCCGCGCCGCATCAAGGAGGTCAACCGGGAGATCGAGTCGCTCGGCTGCCGGATCGTCGCGCAGTACG
Organism: Chloroflexota bacterium; assembly: GCA_016183435.1. Taxonomy (GTDB): domain Bacteria; phylum Chloroflexota; class Limnocylindria; order P2-11E; family P2-11E; genus JACPOT01. The sequence continues at coordinate 15,931 of JACPEQ010000018.1, read as the reverse complement.
CGACGCTGGGCCGCTACGACTTCGTGAACATCGTCGAAGCCAAGGACAACGAGACCATCGCGAAGGTCTCGGCGAACCTCGGCGCGCGTGGAACGGTGCACATCGAGACGCTCCCGGCCATGCCGGTCGAGACGTTCATCCGCGCGATCGGGCGCAAGGGACGCAGTGCCGACTGACCGACTACGAGCGCCGGCGTATCCCGACGTCGTCCGCTCGGACGAGGACAAGGAGCGGTTCGACCGTCTCTACGACGACCTCGTGCGGGTGACCGGCCTCGAGCCGCCGGACGCGCTCCTGCACGCCGCGACGCAGTTCCAGCTCGGCTTCGACGTGCGCACGCCGTTCGAGAAGCGCAAACGCCGCAAGAAGGTCTACGGGACCAGCGGCCAGATCGTGCCTGAGGGCGCGGAGCCGGAGCGTCCGCCGAGCCTGGATCCGCCGGGCTAGGGACGCCGCCGAGCTATCGGGGGAGTCCGGCCACCTTCCGCCAGCTGCGCTCTTCTTTCGACCGGCTGTCGGTACGGACGTACTCGGCGGGCTCCGGAGCGGGCGTCTTCGGCGGGAGCGGCTCGCCGATACGGCTCTTGAGCGTGTCGACGTCGAGCGTCTCGACCGCAGGCTCATCGTCCTTGCGCTTGAGCGCCCGGAGCAGACCGTTCATCACCGTGTCAACTGTTCCTCGCGCCAGGTGGAGCGCGCAATGAGCCGGACGGCCCCTCCCCTGGTACGCCGGTACCGCCCGGCCCCTCACTGCCCGCCCGGGTACGCGCCGACCAGTCCACCGCCGGCTCTGGTCCGGACCTCCGCCTCGGCCCAGCGCATCCCACTGAGGGTCTCCACCAGACCGACCGCGTCCGCAGCCGTGGCCATCTCGCCGCTCGCGGTGAGCGCCGTCGCCCGCGCCGACGGGTCACGCCGGAGCGCGTCGAGGTAGCGGTCCAGGTCGGCGGGTGGCCGTCCGGCGAGCTCCAGCCCGTCGGCGAGCCGCACAGCGGCGACGTCATACGGCGTCATCGTCGCCGCGCTCGCCTCACGTCCCCCCGCGTACACGACCTCGCTGCCGACCACGAGCGCGACCCTGCCGTCCTCAGCGAGCACGCCGAGGTGCGCGAGGATCCTCGTCGCGACGGTGAGCTCGGTCGCGGGGCCCTCGCGGATCAGCAGCCTCAGGACGCCAGCGCCTCCCCAAGCAGGTCCGCCGCGGCGCGCACGGGGGCGTCGACGGGGACCTCCGCCTCACGCGGGGCCGCGATGTCCCGCTCCCACGCCAGGTCGCGGCCGAACCGCCGCGCGAACGCCCGCGCCACGCGCTCTCCCACCTCTCCGACGGTCGCGTGGACGCCGAGGCGCTCGAGCGAAGCGACCTCGTGCGCGAAGCCGCACGGGATCATCCGGGCGAAGGCCGAGAGGTCGGTCGAGACGTTCAGCGCAAGACCGTGACTCGACACGCCGCGCGACACGCGCACCCCGATCGCCGCGATCTTCGCGAGGACACCGCCCGGCAGGTCGACCCACACGCCGGTCTTCCGATCGATCCGCCGCGCGGCCACGTCGTAGCCCTCGAGCGCGTCGATGAGCGCGGCCTCGATCGCGCGGACGTACCCGACGAGGTCCGGCGCATCCCCGAGCGCGACGACCGGATACGCGACGAGCTGACCGGGTCCGTGATAGGTGATGTCCCCGCCGCGGTCGACGCGGTACGCGCTCGCGCCGTGCGCGCGCAGCTCGGCAGGCGGCGCCGTGAGGTTCGCCACCGACCCCCGCCGCCCGATCGTGTACACGGGGTCGTGCTCCAGGAGCAGGAGGCGATCGGGTCCGCCGGACCGCACGCGCGTCGCCACGGCCTCCTGCAGCCGCCATCCGTCGACGTACGCGACGCGGCCGAGCCACGTCGCGATGAGCACGTCAGACATTCACGTGGCGCTCGGCGTGGTACGAGCTGCGGACCAGCGGCCCGGACTCGACGTGGCGGTAGCCCATGGCCATCCCGGCCTCGCGGAAGCCCGCGAACTCCTCGGGCGACCAGTACCGCTCGATCGGGAGGTGCATCGGCGACGGCCGCAGGTACTGGCCGATGGTGAGGACGTCCGTCCCCTGCGCGCGGATGTCGCGCATCGTCGCGAGCACCTCGTCCTCCGTCTCGCCGAGCCCGACCATGATCCCGGTCTTGCACACGAGGTCCGGCGCGCGCTCGCACGTCCGGCGCAGCACCTCGAGCGATCGTTCGTACACCGCCTGCGGCCGCACGCGCGCGTACAGGCGCGGGACGGTCTCGACGTTGTGGGCCATCACCTCCGGCCGCGCGGCCAGCACGACGTCCAGCGCGTCGCCGTGGCCGCGGAAGTCCGGCGTCAGCACCTCCACGGTCGTGCCGGGAGAACGGCGCCGGATCTCGCGGATCGTCTCGGCGAAGACGGAGGCGCCGCCGTCGGGGAGCTCGTCGCGGTTCACGCTCGTGACCACGGCGTGACCGAGCCGCATCCGCGCGACCGCGTCGCCGACGTGCGCCGGCTCCTCGGGGTCGAGCTCCATCGGGCGGCCGGTCTTCACCGCGCAGAACCCGCACGACCGCGTGCACGTGTCGCCGAGGATCATGAACGTCGCGGTGCCGGCGCCCCAGCACTCGGCCATGTTCGGGCAGTGCGCCTCTTCGCAGACCGTGTGCAGCGACTTCGACCGCATGAGGCGGCGCAGCTGCTCCACCTGCGGGCCCATCGGCAGGCGGACCTTCAGCCACTCCGGACGCTGCCGGTCGACCGGCACCACGGTGTTGGTCGGCCCGCGACCGCGAGAACGCGGCCGCTCGACCTCGCCGGGGACCTCGAAGCGGATCGGTGCCAGATCAGCCACTATCCCTCGCAGGGGGCTGCGCCCCCTTCCACCCCCATTAGTAGACGGTGACCCCTGGGCCCACGGCCTCGAGCCAGTCGCGCATGGTCTGCAGGAAGCGCGCGGCGGTCGCGCCGTCGACGACCCGGTGGTCGAAGCCGATGACGAGGTTCATCCGGTGGCGGATCGCGATGGTGTCGTCGTCGAGGACGACGAGCCGCTTGACGATCGACTCGCTCGAGCAGATCGCGGCCTGACCCGGCGGCACGATCGGACTCGACACGATGGTGCCGAGTGGGCCGGTGTTGTTGACGGTGAAGGTGCCACCCGAGAAGTCGTCGAACGTGAGCTTCTTCGCCTTCGCGCGATCGACGGCGTCGCGGATGGCCCGCATGAGGCCGGCGATGCTCTTCTCGTCGGCGGCCTTGATGACCGGCACCACGAGGCCCTCGTCGCCGAGCGCGACGGCGTAGCCGACGTTGACCGCGCCGTGCAGGACGATCCCCTGATCGCTCCAGCTCGCGTTCACGAGCGGGACCGCGCGCAGCGCCTCGACCGCCGCCTTCACGATGAACGCCGCGGGCGACAGGTCGAAGCCCTCGCGGGCCTTGAAGTCGCCGCGGACCTGCTCCCGGTACTTCATGAGGTCGGTCATGTCGATCTCCATGACCGCGTGCGCGTGCGGGGCCGTCCACGCCCGCATCATGTTGTCGGCGATCGCGCGGCGCATCTGCGTGAGCCTTACCGGCCGATCGCCGGAGCTCGGCGCGTACGCGGGAGGCGCCGGCGCGGCCGGTGGCGCGGCGGGCGCGGGCGCGCGGCCGCCGCCGGCCTGCAGCTGGGCGATCGCGTCCTCGACGTCCCTGCGCGAGACGCGGCCGTTCAGGCCCGTCCCCTGGATGCGCCCGAGGTCGATGTTGTGCTCCGCCGCGAGCTTGCGGACCGCGGGCGTCGCGCGGATGTCCTCGGCCGCGACGCCGCTCCGCGCCGCCTCGCGCACCGCCGTCGCCGCGGCCACACGGCCGTCGCCCGATGGCGCGGCCATCGTGGGCGCGGGCTGCGGCTGGACCTGCTTCGCGGCCGCCGCCTCAGGGGTAGGGGCCCCTGTCCGCGCAGCGCCCTCGGCGGTCTCGAACACGGCGAGCAGGGCGCCCACTGGGACGGTCTCGCCTTCCTTGACCTTGATCTCCTTGAGCGTGCCGGACACCTCGGAGGGGATCTCGGTGTTCACCTTGTCCGTCTGTACCTCGACGAGGAGGTCGTACTTCTCGACCTTGTCGCCGGCGTTCTTCAGCCACTTGCCGATCGTGCCCTCGGTGACGGACTCACCGAGCTTGGGCATCTTCAGCTCGAATACGGCCATACGTGTTCCTCCGATGCGAGGTCAGGCTTCGCCTGACCGAGCTGCCGTACCCGGCCCCCACGAGCGGAGCAGCCGAAGGCGGCGAAGCGAGTAGGGATCAGACTAGTACGCGGCGAGGTCGCGCATCTTCTGCGCGATCCGCTCGGGATCCGGCATGAATGCGTCTTCCTGTGGCTTGTTGAACGGCGTCGCGGGTGACTCCGGTCCACCGTACCGCATCACCGGAGCGTCGAGGTCGTCGAACGCCTCCTCGGCGATGAGCGCGGCGATCTCGGCGCCGGCACCGAACATCCGATTGTCCTCGTAGACGACGAGGCACTTCCCCGTCCTCCGCGCCTCGCGCACGATCGTTGCCGCGTCCAGCGGACGCAGGCTGCGCACGTCGACCACCGCGACGGAGATCCCCTCCCCGGCCAGCGTCTCCGCCGCCCTCAGGCAATGGTGCAGCATCAGCCCGTACGCGAACACGGTGATGTCGGTCCCCTCGCGCTTGAGGTCCGCGGTGCCGAGCGGGATCGTCTGATCGCCGTCGGGCACGTCCCCGCGGACGGCACGATACGTCGCCTTGTGCTCCAGGAAGATCACCGGGTCGGGGTCGCGGATCGCCGATCGCAGCATCCCGGTGATGTCCGCGGGTGTGCTCGGGGCGACGACCTTGAGGCCCGGAACGTGCGCGTAGAACGCCTCGACCGACTGCGAGTGGTACAGCGCACCGCGCACGCCGGCGCCCCACGGCATGCGCACGACCATCGGGACACCCCATTGGCCGTTGGAGCGATACCGGATGCGCGCCGCCTCCTGCACGATCTGATCGAACGCGGGGGTCGAGAAGTCCGCGAACTGCATCTCCGCGATCGGCCGGAAGCCCGCCAGCGCGAGCCCGATCGCGACGCCGACGATCGACGCCTCGGCGAGCGGCATGTCGAGGACGCGGTGCGGCCCGAACTCCTCGATGAACCCGTCGGTCACGCGGAAGACGCCGCCCCGCTTGCCGACGTCCTCGCCGAGGATCATGACCCGGTCGTCGCGGCGGAACTCCTCGAGCAGCGTGTCGTGGACCGCCTGCACGTTCGTCTTCTCGACCATCACCAGACCTCCCCGAAGCGCCGCGGGTCGCGCTCGCGTGCGATGGCGTACGCCGCGCGGACGATGTCCGTCGTGTTCGGCTTCGTGTAGAAGTCGCCGTCCTGCCCGACCGGGCTCCGGTTGGCGGTCGCCGTGAGCGTGCGCGCCGGCACCTCCAGCCGATCCTGCGCGCGCTGCACCTCGAGCGCATGGCGAAGGATGTGCGCCGAGGCGCCGCCCGGCAGGTCCTCGTCCACGACGACGAGCGCCCCGGTGCGCTCGATCGACGCGCCCATCACACCGCGCAGGTCGAGCGGATCGAGCGTCCGGAGGTCGATCACCTCGACCTCCACGCCGAGCGTCGCGAGCTCCGTCGCCGCCTCGAGCGCGGACCGGCAGCACGCGCCGTACGTCACGAGGGTGAGGTCGCGTCCCGGTCGGATCACCTCCGGCACGCCGAGCGGGATGCGCATCTGCCCGATGTTCGAGGGCATCCGCTCCTTCAGACGGTAGCCGGAGAGCACCTCGATGACGAGCGCCGGATCGTCGCTCTCGAAGAGCGTGTTGTACATGCCCGCGGCCTGCGTCATGTTCCGCGGAACGCAGATCCGGACACCGGCGAGCGAGCCGAGCAGCAGCGACATCGGCGATCCCGTGTGCCAGATCCCCTGGAGACGGTGGCCCTTCGTGCGGATGACCACCGGCGCCATCTGGCGGCCCGCGGTGCGGTAGCGCAGCGTGGCAAGGTCGTCGGACGCCAGCTGCAGCGCGTACAGCAGGTAGTCGAGGTACTGGATGTCCACGATCGGCCGCAGGCCGCGCATCGCCGCGCCGATGCCCTGCCCGAGGATCGTCGCCTCGCGGATGCCGGTGTCGGTGAGACGCAGGTCGCCGTGCTTCTGCTGCAGGCCCTCGAACACGAGGTTCACGTCCCCGAGCTTGCCCACGTCCTCGCCGATGACGAACACGCGCGGGTCGCGCGACAGGAGCTCGTCGAAGCAGCGAACGAGGACGACGCGTCCGTCGGCCTGTTCGGCATCGGCGGCGTACGCGGGCGCCGTCTCGGTCACGCGGAGCGGCGACCGGGCCGACGTGCTGTACAGGTGCGTCGTGAAGCGCTCGCGGTCCGCGTCCTCGCGGGTGCGCAGCGCGGCGCGCAGCTCCTGGCGTACCGGCACGTCGCGGTCCCGGAGCTCGAGGAGCGCGGTCGCGATCGCGACGTGCGCGAAGCGGCGTCCCGGCTCGGCCTGGCCGCGGAGGCCCTGCGCGAGCGCGCCGAGCGCGTCGACCCCGCTCTCGCGTGCGGCCCGCTCGAGCAGCGCCACCACTCGCTCGCGGTCGTCGAGGATCGGCTCCGAGTAGGCGCGCCAGGCCTCGGCCCGGACGCCCTCGACGTACTGGCGGTCCTCGCGCTCCGCGTCGTCGAGCTCGGCGGCGGTCGCGAGCTCCTCGCGCATCATCCACGTGCGCATGCGGGCGATGGGGTCCATCTCCGTCTCGTACCGCAGCCGCTCCGTCGTCTTGTAGCGCTCGTGGCTGCCGCTGGTGGAGTGTCCCTGCGGCTGCGTCATCTCGGTCACGTGGATGAGCGCCGGGGCGTGCGCGCGGCGCACCTTCTCGATCGCGAGCGCGTACGTGTCGCAGAGCGCGGGGTAGTCCCACCCCCGGACGACGTGCACGTCGACGCCGGGCACGCCGTTCGCCGGGGCGAACCCGCGGACGATCTCCGAGATCGAGCCCTTCGTGACCTGCAGGTCGTTCGGCACCGAGATCCCGAACCCGTCGTCCCAGACGGAGATCGCGAGCGGGACCTGCAGGACGCCCGCGGCGTTCAGGACCTCCCAGAAGATCCCCTCCGCGCAGCCGGCGTTCCCGACGGTCGTGAAGCACGCCTCCCCGCCGTCGGCGCTGAGTTTCCCCCGCCCGTATCCGCTGAAGCCGTCGTGGCGCCGGTACAGCTTCGACGCGTACGCGAGCCCGAGCGACCGGCCGAGCTGCGCCGACACCGGCGACAGGTCGGCGGCGCTGTTCTTCGTGCGAGCGATCGGGAGCCACTCGCCGTCCGCGTCGATGCTGCGCGTCGCGAAGTGGCTGACCATCTGCCGCCCCGCGGAGAAAGGGTCGTGCTCCGTGTCCGTGTAGAGCTGCGCGAAGTACTGCGGGATCGTCGCGATCCCCGCGGCGAAGTGGAACGTCTGATCCCGGTAGTAGCCGGAGCGCCAGTCGCCCTCGCGGAACTGCCTGGCCATCGCGAGCTGGGCGACCTCCTTGCCCTCGCCCGAGATGCCGAAGGGGGCCTTGCCGGTCAGGACCTCCCGCCGGGCGATCACGCTGGCGGCGCGGCTGCGGACCGCGATGCGGTAGTCCGCGAGGACCCCTTGGGCCGTGAGCGTGAGCCCGGCCGGCGTTCGGACGGTCGGCCGGGACCGCGTCCTCATCGATGCTTCATGGTGCCACTGACCGCGCGGGCCGGGGGCGCGCTCTGCATGGCGATCAGGACGTCGCGACCAGCGAACCTCATCCGACGCTCGGTCGGGGGGACCCCTCCCTCGCGCCCAGGTGCTCGACCTCGCCGCTTCGCGTCTCGGTCTGCGCGCCTGGGGACCACGCCTCGGTCTGCGCGCCTGGGGACCACGCCTCGGTCTGCGCGCCTGGGGGACGCACCGCGCGGTCGAGGAACGGTAGGAGCGCATCGAGCATCTCGCGCGGCCGCTCGACCATGACCAGGTGCCCGCACGATGGGATGATCCGCACCTCGGCTTGCGGGGCCATCCGGCGCGCCTCGTCCACGAGGGACACCGGCAGGATCCGATCCTCGCGGCCCCACAGGATGAGCGCCGGGCCGCCGTACCGTCCGGCGCGTGCGATCCAGGGCAGGCGCACCTCGTCGCGAACGCCGCCGCGGAAGGTCACGGCCGACCGCAGCGCGCGGACCATCTCCGGGGCCGCCGGCGCGCCGTACCTGATGGCCTCGGCGACGACCGGCTCGGGACACCGAGCCGGGTCGTGGAAGCACGAATACAGGACCTGGCGCGTCACTCGCTCGGACCGGCGGATCCGCGCGAGCAGGCCCATCCCGGGCAGCGTGAGGATGCGCAGCTCGCGGGCGATCTCCCTGCCCAGGCCCCCGGGCGCCGCGAGCGTGAGCGAGCGCACCCGGTCGGGCCGCCACATCGCCGCGGTGTACGCGACGGCCCCGCCGAGCGAGTGCCCGGCGACGTGCGTGTGCTCGATCCCGAGCGCGTCGAGCGTGTCGAACACGAACGGCGCGTAGAACGGCTTCTCCGGATCGAAGTAGCGCGAGCGGCGCGGCCGCTCGCTCTCACCGAATCCCGGGAGATCCACCGCGATCGCGCGCCGTCCGCTGTCGGCGACCGCCGGCATGATCTCGCGCCAGTTCTCCGCCCATCCGCCGAGCCCGTGGATCATGAACACGGGGTCGTCGCGCTCGCGACGCGGCGCGACCTCGACCACCCGGACGCGCAGACCACCCACCCGGATCGTGCGCGCGTCCATGTCGCTACCTATGATGCCCTCGTGCTCTTCTACTACCTCTGCGGCGAGGGCGCGGCGCGCCACCGCGAGGCGTACCCGCAGGGTGCGCAGTCGAAGGACGCCGACGTGCACAAATGGGTGACGATGCACTCCGGTTCGCCGGCGGTCTGCCAGCGAGAGCATCCCGGAGCGCATCAGTGGCGTCCGGACGAGGGCGGCGAGGAGGAGCGCATCGTCCGCGGCTACGCCGTCCTCCAGTGGGACAGGCAGGGCTTCGACCCGGGCCGGCCCAAGCCGGAGGTCGGAGACACGTTCGACTCACCGTGGGGGCCGTCGCTCGTGCTCGAGCGCGCCGAGGATCCCAACACCGGGACGTACCTGCTCCTGCGGATCTTCCCGCACGGCTATCGCGGGAAGAAGAGCGAGATCGGCAGCGAGCGACACGACGCCCCCAGGGAGCTGATCGGAAAGGTCTAGGTCCGACCCTCGCTCGGGGGAACCCCTCGCTCGGGCCCGGGTGCTCGACCTCGTCTACGCCTCGGTCTGCGCGCCAGGGGGTACGGAGTGGCTCCGATGCTCGACGTGATGCGCGTGGGCGTGCGCGTCCTCGCCGGCACGGGGCGGGCAGAACAGCCCGGCCACGTACGGCCTCGTGATCGCCTGCGCATAGGTCGAGACGAGCACGTGAACGTCGTAGCGCTCGAACAGCGGCGCGCCCCAGGTCTGGCGGAACTGCGTGGCCCACTGCGGCCCGTACCGCTCGCGCGTCGCGCGGGCGATCTGATGCAGCTCCCAGTCGAGGACCGGCAGCTCGTGGTATGTCGAACAGCCCTCGTCGTCGCACCGGAAGCGGAGGCGCAGCGGCAGCTGTATCACGTCGGCGTCGGTCGCGGGGCGGATGAACGCGGCGGTCCCCGCTCCATCCCGCGCCCGCTGCTGCGCGTCCTCCAGCGAGCGGACGACATGCGGCCGCACGAACGGCCACCGCAGCCGCCAGCCCTCCTTCGCGTCGACGTACGCGGTGGCGGTGACCTCGCCAACGACCTCGCGCGATTCCGGCCGCGGGTCGTACTCCGAGGCCCGCGTGCCCGCGTGGAGCCAGGACCACTTCTGGATCGGCGGGTCCGTGTCGGCGCCCTTCCACGGGAACGGGCTGAGGCGGAGGAGCCCGCCGGTCTCCCGGTCGACACCGACGATCGCCGGACGCTCGACCGGGAACTCGCTCGAGCCGATGACCTTCGCGATCACGAGCAGATCGCGCTCCGCGCGTGAGTCCTCCATCCGAGGAGCGTTCTCGGCCACCAGTCCACGATATGGGCGCGCGCGGAGCACGTGGCTGACGTAGCGTCTCAGCCGTGACCGACGAGATCGACGAGAAGGAGATCCGCCTCGCCTCCGAGCACCCGCGCGGCACCGAGCTGCGCCGGCTCGGCCCCTACCGCGACGCCATGCGAAGTCCCGAGGCGTACGCGCGCTTCCCCGAGCGGGACCGCGACGCGATCGTCCGCTGGGCCGAGACGCGGCGGCTCGTGCGCGAACGTACCGGTCTGGACCACGACCCGAGCAACCTGGCCGACCCACTCCTGCCGGTCGATCGGCTACGCGCTCACGTGCTCGAGGGCGAGCGGATCGCGAGCGGGACCGCTGCCTTTGAGGATCCTGGCGGGGATCTCCTCGTCGTCGTCAGCCGGCTGAGGAAGCGCACCTGAGGTCGTGAGAGCCTGGTCGGTCTCCTCAGCCGTCCACGCTCACCACCCGACGGCGTAGCTCTCGCGCCGCGGGTCGGCGCCGCCTTCGAGCGTCCCGGTGTCGAGCCGGCGGATGGCGCAAACGCCGGAGGCTGCGGCCGTCATGTCCGGCCACTGCAACACCTTGTGACCGAGCGCGGCGAGCCGTTCGCGAACGGCGGCGGGGATCCGGCCTTCGACGCCGAGCTCACCGGGGGCGTACCGATGCGGATGGAACGTCCACGGGAAGCTGCGCGAGATCACGCGTGGCATCTCGATGGCCTCCTGCGTGTCCATGCCGAAGTCCACGATCCCGCACACGACCTGCACCATGCCCTGGCACTGCGCGTCCTCGCCGGGGCAGCCGAAGGGCATGTAGGCGCGCCCGTCGCGCACGAGGAGCGCGGGGTTCGGCGTGAGGCGGGGCCGCTTCCAGGGCGCGATCGCGGAGGGATGGCCGGGCGTCGTCCACAGCTGCGCGCCGCGGCTCGACACGATCGTCCCGAGCCCCGGGACCAGTGGCCCGTGCGCGGCGGGATCCGACGGCGTCGCCGAGAACGCCCAGCCTTCGGCGTCCATCGCGCAGGCGTAGGAGGTATCGGGGAAGCGGTCGCCCTCGGCGGGCGCGGGGCGGTAGCCGGCCGGGCCGGTGCGCCCTTCGTACCGCCACGGATCGCCGGGTGGCGGGAGCTCGGGATGCGCGCGGTCGGCGCGGATCAGCTTCGCCCGCTCCGCGGCGTAGCCCTTGTCGAGCAGGCCGCGGATCGGGACGTCCATCAGGTCGGGATCGCCGAAGAAGCCTTCGCGGTCGGCGCACGCGAGCTTCATCGCCTCGGTGTAGGTGTGCAGGAACTCCACCGACAGCGCGCCCATCCCCGCGACGTCGTACCGCTCGAGGATGTTCAGCGTCATCGGCACCAGCGGGCCCTGCGACCACGGCCCGCAGGCGTACACGTCGATGCCGCGATACGTCGTGTGCGCGCCGGGCCCGATCGACACGTGATAGGCGGCGAGGTCGTCGTACGTCAGCGCTCCCCCCTCGCGCCCGACGAACGCGGCGATCTCCCGCGCGATGTCGCCGTGGTACAGCGCGTCCCGCGCGGCCATGATCGCCGCCGCCCGGCCGCGGGTGTCATGGGCGCGCTCGACGGCGATGAGCCGCCGGAACAGGTCGCCGAGCTCACGTTGGACGAGCGCCTCACCCGCCCGCGGAGGACGGCCGCCGGGCAGGAAGACCGCGGCCGTCGTCGGCCACATGCGGATCCGGTCGGCCCACATCTCCAGCGCCCGCGCCAGGCGCGGGAACACGGGGAACCCGTCGCACAGCTCGATCGCCGGCGCGAGCACCTCGGCGAGCGAGAGCCGGCCGTATCGGGCCAGCGCGGTGAGCCACGCGTCCGGCGCGCCGGGCGTGACCATGCGCGGGGCGCCCAGCGGCATGTCATCACCGTGCCGCGAGCGGTACGTGGTGAGATCGAGGCCGCGCGGCCAGCGGCCGAGGCCGTCGATCGTCACCGGCTCCTGCATGCCCGGCCCGAACACCACGATCGGCGCGACGCCGCCGAAGGACGTGAGGTGCGGCTCCACCACGTTCAGCGCGATCCCCGCGGCGACGCCCGCGTCCACGGCGTTCCCGCCGCGCGGGAACATGCGGAGGCCCGCGAGCGACGAGAGGTAATGGGTCGAGCTGACCATGTGCTTCGTACCGAGCACGGCGGGGCGACCTTTCGTGGTCGCGGTCGGAGGCGCGGTGTCGACGACCGGCGTCGCTCTCACGGCACGCAGATCCTAAAGGGGGTACCGTCAGGCCGCCGTGCGGGTGATGCCCTTTCGTGTCGCACCGTTCGACAACGGGGTCTACATCCTCGTCGACGACCGGAGCGATGCGATCCTCATCGACCCGTCGATGGCGGAGGCGGAAGTGCTGGGCGCGATGCGTGAGAACGGGCTGCGTCTGCTCGCGATCCTCAACACCCATGGCCATCCCGACCACGTGTACGCGAACGCGCCGGTGAAGGAGGCGACGCGCGCGCGGCTGGCGATCCACCGGCTCGACGCGTATCGCCTGGACCTCGTCAGCAAGCCCGGTGGTGCGTCCGTCCTCCCTCCGGCGCCGCGAGCGGTCCCGGACGACCTGCTCGACGAAGGCCCGGTCACCTACCTCGCGGACGTGGAGGTCCAGGCGCTCCACACCCCCGGCCACACCGAGGGCTCGACCTGCTTCTACCTGCCGGCCGAGGGGATCCTCTTCTCGGGCGACGTCCTGTTCAGCGGCAACGTCGGGCGGGTCGACCTTCCCGGGGGCGACCCGCGACAGATGGAAGCGAGCCTGCGCCGGGTCGCGGCGCTCCCACCGCGGACGCGCGTCTACCCCGGGCACGGGCCGCCGACGACGATCGGCGACGAGCTCGGCTGGCTGCGCGGCGCTCTTCAGTCGGGCAGGTTGTTCCGTGGCGACTGACATGGAGATCCGGGTCCGGCCCTTTCACCCGCACGACTACCCGCGCCTGGCCAAGATGAAGTGCGAGGCCGAGGGCGAGCAGGTCACTGTCGAGGACATCCGCCGCTACGACGAGCGCTGGGACCACTCCCGCTTCGAGAAGGTCCGCGTCGTCGCGCAGGACGAGGAGGGCGTCGCGGTCGGCTACGGCGAGCTGCACCACGAGCCCGACCAGTTCGACCCGCGGCGGTACTTCCTGCATCTCGCCGTCGACATCCCCTATCGGCGCCGCGGCGTCGCGACGGCGATCTGGGACCACCTCCGCGAGGAGCTCGCGGAGCGCGAGGCGACCGTCGTGCGGCTGCGCACCGCGCCGATGGGCCCGGGCGCGCAGTGGGCGGAGCGCACGGGATTCCGCTGGTCCGGTGACGAGCGCGCCACGGCGACGGTCCTCTACGAGCTGCGCCTCAGAGGGCGCTAGCTACTCGGTCACCCCGACGATGTTCATCCCGTTGTCCGCGTAGATCGTCGCCCCGGTCACCGAGCGCGACCATTCGCTCGCGAGGAACACGGCCACGTTCCCCACTTCCTCCTGTGTGATGTTGCGGCGCAGGGGCGACTTGGCCTCCATGAGGTCTCGCGCCTGCGAGATGCCCTTGACCGCGCTCGCCGACAGGGTCTTCAGCGGGCCCGCGGAGATCGCGTTGACCCGCACGTTGTGGGGGCCGAGATCGACGGCGAGGTAGCGGACGCACGTCTCGAGCGCGGCCTTCGCGACCGCCATCGCGTTGTAGCTCGGCACGACGCGCTCGACCGCGTTGAACGTGAGCGCCATCACCGCGCCGCCGCCCGCCTTCTCGAAGAGCGGGAGCGCAGCGCGCGACAGCGACACGAGCGTGTACGCGCTGACGTCGAGCGCCGTGAGCACGCCCTCGCGGGAGATCTCGTGGAACCGGCGCTTGAGGTCCTCCGTCGGCGAGTACGCGATCGAGTGGACGAGGATGTCGAGGCCGTTCCAGCGCTGGTCCACCTCCGAGAAGAGGCGCGTGACCTCCTCGGGCTTCGACGCGTCGCACTGCAGCACAGGGATGGCGGAGTGGTCGGGCAGCGTCTCGACGAGCTTGTGCACGTTGTCCTTGAATCGCTCGTTCAGATACGTGAACGCGAGCTTCGCGCCTTCGCGCTGGAATGCGGCGGCGATGCCCCACGCGATGCTGCGCTGGTTGCCGACCCCGACGATCAGCGCCCTCTTGCCCCCGAGCAGACCCATACGAGGCATCATCCCACGCCACCCCTGCACGCGAGGTGCAGCGGAATGATCGACGGCGCTACGCGTACTCCGTGATGCCGAGGCGCTCGAGCGTCTCGCGCTTCGGATGCCCGGCGTCGTCCCAGCCGCGGCCGGCGTAGTAGGCGGCGACCTGCGCGCGCAGGTCGCCCTCGTCCAGACGCACCTTCGAGAGCGGCCCGGAGACGTGCGGACGCATCACCTGCTGCGGCAGCCGGTCGTCCTTCGCGGTGGATCCCTCTCGCTCGTTGAAGAGCCGCGCGAGGGTGAGCGAGCGCTCCCCGATGTCGCTGAGCTCCCGCGGCGTGAGCCCCCAGCCGGAGACCGCGTTCACGATCTCCAGCATCTTGGGGTCGTCGTACTTGAGGAAGAAGCACATCCCGACGGTGTTCCGCATGCTGCGCGGTGGCAGGTGCGAGACCATGTGGTCGCCGCCGCTCGGGCTCGTCGCGTACGAGACGCGGACGGTGCGACCGTACTCCGTGCGCTGCCGCGGGTCGTGCATCGCGATCTCGAGGCCCTTCACCGTTGTCAGGAGCTCCGCGCCGCCCAGGCGCTCGGCCGCGCGGGCGGACCCCTCGGCGAGGACGTCGCCGAGGCCACGCCGATGCGCGATCGCCTCGACGCCGGCCAGCACCGCGCGACCGTTGCCGAACTCCAGGGGCTCACCGTCGAGCTGGGCGTCCGGAAGGATCCCGTGGCGGCGCAGGTCCATGGCCCACGCGATGGTGGCGCCGGTGGAGATGGTGTCGATGCCGAGGGCGTTGCAGCGCTCGTTCGCCTTCGAGATGACCGCGAGATCTCCCACGCCGCAGTGCGCCCCGAGCGCCACCGTCGACTCGAACTCCGGGCCGCCGTACTTCGGGTCGATGCGGTACGGCTCCTCCAGTCGCACGACCTTCTTGCAGCGGACGGAGCATGCCCAGCAGGCCTCCATCTTCACGCGAAAGCCCCGGTCGATCAGCGCCTCGGCGCTGATGTCGGCGGCCTGGTCGAACGGGCCACCCTCGAAGTTGCGCACGGCGAAACCGCCGACCTGCGCGTACCCGTCGAGGCCCATACCCGTCCCGAAGTTGTGGAACGCCCAGTGGTCCTCCTGCAGGCGGTCCGCGACCCAGCGCCCGACCTCCTTCACCTTCGCGGCGTCCGCGAGCGGCACGGCCCTTGATCCCTTCACCACGATCGCCTTCAGCCGCTTCGACCCCATGACGGCGCCGAGACCCGCGCGGCCGGCGATGTCCTTGTAGTCGTTCACGATCCCGCCGATCCGCACGCGGTTCTCACCGGCGGGTCCGATCTCGCAGACCCGCGCGAGGCGCTCGCCGACCTCGGCCTTCAGCGTCTCCTCGGTGTCCCCGGTGTCCATGCCCCAGAGGTGCGTCGCGTCCCGGATCTCCACCTCATCGTCCTTGATGAAGAGGTACACCGGGGTCGGCGAGGCGCCGCGCACGACGATGCCGTCCCAGCCGGCGCGCTTCAGCTCCGCGCCCCAGAACCCCCCGACCTCGGCCTCGCCGAACCCGCCGGTGAGCGGCGACTTGGCGCCGACGGAGTGGCGCGAAGCGCCGGAGAGCGGCGTCCCGGTGAGCACGCCAGGCGCGAAGATGAGCAGGTTGTCAGGACCGAGCGCGTCGATCCCGGGCGGCAGCTCCGTCAGCAGGTAATGGGCGATCATGGCGCGCCCGCCGGGTCGCTTGCGGAACGTCGCCTCGTCGACCTCCTCC
>JACPEQ010000122.1 GCA_016183435.1 Chloroflexota bacterium | reverse complement strand
TCGCCGAGAACGGCGGCCCAGACCTTCTGGAGATCGATGCGGCCCTCTGGTCGTTCCAAAGCCATCCTGTCCTTCCCATCTGCCGGACCACGCGAGGAACGCGAATGCCGCACCGAGTTTCGCCGTGAGAGCCGCCGAGCCAGACGTCCCCTTGGAAGCGCGGGGAACTATACCCCAGTGAGATCCGCCCCAGACATATCGCATCGGTGCCATGAGACGTGCCGTTCGGATCGCTCGCTCGGCTGTGCGTCCCCGCGACGTCAACTACACTGATCGCGACAGGCCTGCCACCGATCCTCGGTGTCGGTCGCGTCCTCCGCGAGCTTCCAAGAGAGGATCCACCGACGTGAAGCGTACGTACCAACCCAAGGCGCGCCGTCGCTCGCGCGTGCACGGCTTCCGTGCCCGCATGAGCACGACCGGGGGCCGGAAGACCCTCGCTCGGCGTCGCACTCGCGGCCGCAAGCGTCTCACCGTCACGAAATAGCTCGATCCACTCATGCGCGCCATGCGTCTGCGGCGCACGAGCGACATCGTCCTCGTGCGCGAGGGGGGTGAGATGAGGGCCGATCGCCTGTTCACGATGCGCGCTCGCCGCAACGGCCTCGATGTCGTGCGCGTCGCGGTCGCCTCCCCGCGTTCCCTGGGACCGTCGGTGCGCCGCAACAAGGCCCGCCGTCGCGTCCGCGAGGCGATCCGCACGCTCTTGCAGGCCCGGCACAGCGCGCCCGGCACGGACCTCTTCGTCGTCGCGCGGCCCCCGGCGCTGGAGGCGGCTCCGGAGGCGTTGCGCGCGGCCGTCGCCCGGCAACTGGACGCGGTGTTGGGGGCGCCATGACCCGCGCCGTCCTGGCGGCGCTGCGCTGGTACAAGCGGGCGGTGAGCCCGCTCATGCCGCCCGCGTGCCGGTACACACCGACCTGCTCGGAGTACGCGATGGAGGCTATCGAGACACACGGCCTCGCCCGCGGCGCGCTGCTGGCGGCGCGTCGCATCCTCTCGTGCCATCCGTTCGCGCGCGGTGGCCATGACCCGGTGCCGAACGGCAGAGCGCGGTAGATGAATCCGTTCGACGCCCTTGCGCCGGCCTGGAACTTCCTCCTCGTTCACCCGCTCCTGTCGCTGCTCGTCGGTGCGTACGACGTGCTGTTCAAGGACTTCGGCCTCGCCATCGTCGCGGTGACCCTCGCGATCCGGCTCGCGCTGTACCCGCTCTTCGTCACGCAGATCAGGTCGCAGCGCGCCATGCAGGAGGTCGCGCCGGCGCTCAACGAGCTGAAGGCCAAGTACGGCAAGGACCGCCAGCGCATGGCCGAGGAGCAGATGAAGCTCTACCGGGAGCGCGGCGTGAATCCGGCCATGGGCTGCCTTCCGCTCCTGCTGCAGATGCCGATCCTCTTCGCGATGTACGCGGCGTTCCTGCAGGCACCGACGCTCACCGGCGACCAGCTGCGCGGGATCCTGTGGCCGTTCATCGAGAGCCCGATCTCCGGGAGCCAGACGCTCGATCTCACCGCGCACTGGCTGCCGTGGATCCAGAGCTGCGCGGGCCCCAGCGGCACGACGCTCAACGGCCTCGGGTGCGCCGACCCGTTCGCGGTCCTGCCCATCCTCGCGGGGGCCACGCAGCTCATCGCTTCGCTCATGGCGCAGCCGGTCGCGGCCGCGAAGACGACCGATCCGCAGGCCAAGATGATGCAGTCGATGGTCTACTACTTCCCGATCATCACGGTCGTCATCGCGTGGCAGCTCCCTGCGGGTCTCGCCGTGTACTGGGTCACCACGACCCTGTTCCAGATCGTTCAGCAGTACTTCGTGACCGGCTGGGGTCAGCTGGTGCGCTGGCTCCCGTTCCTGCGCCGCATTCCGTCGCCCGCGGAGCGAGAGCTGGCTCGCGCTCAGCGCGAGGCGATCAAGGAGGTCGAGGCCGACATGAGCGCCGAGGCACCCTCGCGCGCGGGCGAACGACCGAACGGGGCAGAGGAGCGCCGGTCGCGGCGGCGAAGGAGGAGGGGACGGTGAGCGCGATCCGAGGTGACGAGTTCACGGGTCGCACGGTCGAGGAGGCCATCGAGCGTGGACTGAGGGAGCTGGGCCGGCGGCGCGACCAGGTCGACATCGAGATCCTGGCCAAGGGCAAGCCCGCGAACATGCTCGGGCTCGGCGGCGAGGACGCGCGCGTCCTCCTCGCGTACGAAGAGTCGGAGAGCGAGGAGCCGCAGCCGTCGATAGACGAGGCGGAGGTCCCGCGCCGGCCCGCGTCGGCTCGTGTCCCGGAGGCCGAGGACGATGAGGGAACGGCCCCGGCGTTCGGCGAGGAGCAGCCCATCGGCGGCACCGTGGTGAGCGAGCTGCTCGAGGTCATGGGGCTCGAGGCCGACGTGAAGATCGAACAGATCCCCGGCCGGGAGGGCGTCGAGATCGGCGGTGCCGAGCTCGGGGTGCTCATCGGCCGTGGCGGCGAGAACCTCGTCGCGCTGCAGCAGGTCGTCTCCGCGATCACGTCCAAGAAGGTCGGGCGGACGGTGCACGTGCCGATCGACGTCGAGGGCTACCGGCGCCGGCGCGAGGATCAGCTGC
>JACPEQ010000117.1 GCA_016183435.1 Chloroflexota bacterium | reverse complement strand
GCGCCGCTCGTCATCCTCGACGAGCCGACCGCCGCGCTCGACGCGCGCGCGGAGCACGACCTGTTCGACCGGATGCACGAGCTGTTCGTCGGGCGCGCGGTGCTGCTGATCTCGCATCGCTTCTCGAGCGTGCGTTCGGCGGACCGCATCTACGTCATGCACGAGGGCGAGATCGTCGAGCAGGGGACGCACGCTGAGCTCATGGCCATCGGCGGGCGCTATGCCGAGCTGTTCACGATGCAGGCGAAGGCGTACTTCCCCGAGGAGTACAGCGACGCGCGGAGGGCCGCGGTCTAGGTGCAGTCCCTAGGGACGTGGGTCACACCCTGAGCTCGTGGCCGGAGCTCTGGGGAGGACCAGCGATAATGGAGGTGTCCCTCTCGCGGGTGTGGCGTAGTGGTAGCGCGCGATCCTTCCAAGATTGAGGCGCGGGTCCGATTCCCGCCACCCGCTCCGACCGAGACCTGGCCCGATCTCCTTGCCGGCGGAACGAAGACGTGCCTCGCCGCTATCAGCGCGCCTCGGCCCAGCGAGCGGGAGCGCCGTCGATCGCACGCACCTTCCCGCGGCGCTCGAGGTAGCGGAGGTGGGCGAGCGTCTCGGCGAGCGCGAAGCGCTCCTCATGGGCGTTGCGCAGCACGGGGAAGAGGTCGCGGCAGATGGCGTAGGCGTCGCGCTCGCGGCCGCGGGCGAGTTCGCGCACGGCCTCCAGGCGGTGGCCGTGGTGCTCGAGCAGCTCGTCGATGCGTCCGTTCGCATCGTCGAACGGGGTGCCGTGCGCCGGCAGGACGCGCCGGACCGGCAGCGCCCGGATGGCGCGAAGCGCGTCGAGGAAGTCGCCGAGCGGGTCGTCGCGTGACCACGGATACAAGCTGATGTTCGAGGTGATGTGCGGCAGGACGTGATCGCCCGCGAACAGGGTGCCGTCCTCCTCGTCGAAGAGACACGCGTGGAAGTCGGTGTGGCCGGGCGTCCAGATCACCCCGAGGCGTCGCCCGGCGAGATCGATACGGTCCCCGTCCTCGACCTGCTCGATCCGGCCGAGTGGATCGACGCGCGCGCCGATGGCGAACCAGGCGGCCCGCATCTCCTCCTCGACGCCCTCGGGCATGCCGTGACGGAGGAACCACGCCGACGAGGCGTCGATGAGCGCGGTGTCGCCCGCCCACAGCTTGCGCGCGTGGTCCGCCTCGGGACCGTGCATCACGATCTCCGCGCCCGCCGCCTCGAGCGTGCCGGCCATGCCGATGTGGTCGGGATGCACGTGCGTGACGAACGCCCGCGACACGTTGGACAGCTCGACGCCGCTCTCGGCCAGCGTCGAGCGCAGCGCCTGCTCGGCCTCTGGCGTGTGCAGGCCGGTGTCCACGAGCGCCCACTCGCCCGGTCCTTCGATGAGGTACGCGTTGATGACCTTCAGTGCGAGAGGGAGAGGAAGCGCGACGAGTCGGACGCCAGGGGCGACGGCTGTTCCGACGGTCACTGCTCCGCTAAGATGGAGGTTCCCCGGCCCGTTCGTCTAGTGGCCTAGGACGCAGCCCTCTCAAGGCTGAGATCACCGGTTCGAATCCGGTACGGGCTACAGGCTTGGTTGTGGATTCGCGTTTTGTGCGTCGGGTTTTCGCGATCACTGCGTCATCTTCGCGAATAGTGCGTCACTTTTCCCAGGCCATGGCCTTGGCCGCATGGCATGACAGCTGAAGGCGACCCCGGATCTCGTCGAACGCTGTGGAAACGGTGACCGTGGTGCACGGTTCTACCGGGCGGCACTGAGCCGGTAGGAGATGCGCTTCCCCACGGCGAGGGCGTAGCGATCGAGCGTCGAGGTACGCACGTCAAAGTCGCCCGACTCGATCCGTGCTATCGCGGCCTGGGAGGTCTTCATGCGCTCGGCGACCTCGGACTGGGTCAAGCCGGCGCGGTCCCGCTGGCGCACCAGACGCCGGAGGAGCTCGCGGCGCTCGTAGGCGGCCTGGACCAGTTGCGGGAACTGCGGATCCTCCCGTGCCCCCTCGGCGATGATCTCGTCAAGGAAGTCGGGACGCTGTTTGCGCGCTCGCCTCTTCGGGGTCTCCGATCTGGTCGCTAAGGCCATCGTTGTCACCTCCTCGCCTTGATGTTATACCGAATCCGGCATACCCGCCGAGCGCCCGGGTCTGCCGCGTTCTCGCCAGTCGCGG
>JACPEQ010000121.1 GCA_016183435.1 Chloroflexota bacterium | reverse complement strand
CGACGGCCCAGCGACGCGCGCCGGCCTCGGAGCCAGTGTGGCGGCGGTCGTCGCCGGATCCTCCGGAAGCGCGGGTCCGAGGGCCGCCCCGAAGATGACCACGCTCATGCCGACCGCCACCGACAGCTCGGACAGCCGCGCGATCGCCCCGCTCCATCTGAGGGCCTGGGGTGAAGCCTTCGGCACGCCGCGGCCCCAGCGTACGGCGGCCCGCACGCGCAGCGGCGACAGATCGGTGTGCCGCTCGCGCAGCGGCGCGAAGGCGGCCTCGACCGCGGCCTCGACCTCGAGGCGCTCGCCGAGCGTCAGGACGCTCCGATCCCTCATCGTTCTCCGGTAGCCCGTTCGCTCGGGGAAGGTTCGACGACGAGGCCCGGATGTGCAGAAAGATGCGTTCGCAGCCGCCGAAGGGCGTAGTGGAGGCGGGACTTCACGGTCCCGACCGGCGACCCGACGACGAGCGCGATCTCGGCAAGGGCCAGCTCGCTGAGGTAGTGCAGGACGACCACCGTCCGATGCTTCTCGTCCAGCTCGTCCAGCGCGGCGATGACGACGCGCCGCGTCTCCTCGCGCTCGGCGAGGGCCGACGGGGAGCGCTCCTCGCCTGCCGTGACCTCTTCCGCGGCGTCGTCGAGCGAGCTCGGGGTGCCGCCGGCGCGCGGGCGGCGGTCGTAGGACTCGTTGATCGCGACGCGGTAGAGCCACGGGCGCAGCGTGTCGTCGGGCTCGAGCCGCGCGAGCGCGCGGTACGCCCGCGCGAACGTGTCGACGACGATCTCGTCGGCCGCCTGCGGGTCCTTCGTGATCGCGAGCGACAGGCGGTAGATGCCGTCGCGGTAGCGGTAGAAGAGGGCATCGAACGCGCGCTCGTCGCCGCCGCGGGCCGCGTACACGAGCTCGCGGTCGTTGCGACCGTCACCTTCCGCGACCGCTGATGCCGGACGGGCCCGGCGCCGCTTCGATCCCTGGATCGAGGGCTTCACCGGAGATACCCTACGCCGGTCGCTGCCACCGCAGCACGGGCTTGCGCGCCGCGCTCACCTCGTCGAGGCGACGGATCGGCGCGGTGACCGGTGCGTCGTGCAGTGACGCCGCGTCGGTGTCGACGCGGTCCGCGATCCGCAGCAACGCGTCGGCGAACGCGTCGAGCGTCTCCTTCGGCTCCGTCTCGGTGGGCTCGATCATCATCGCCTCGGGCACGATCAGCGGGAAGTACACGCTCGACGGGTGGAAGCCTTCGTCGATGAGCCCCTTGGCGATGTCGAGCGCCGACGCGCCCTTGCGCTTCTGCGGCGCTGCGGTGAGCACGAACTCGTGCATCGGCGTTCGGTCGTACGCGACCTGGTACCGGCCCCGCAGGCGCGCGAGCAGGTAGTTCGCGGCGAGGATCGCGTCGTTCGACGTCTCGACCAGGCCCTCCTCGCCGAGGGTCCTCATGTATGTGTAAGCGCGCACGAGGACGCCGAAGTTCCCGAGCCGCTGCTTGATGGTCCCGATCGAGTCGCCGAGCCCGGCCGGCTCGCGGTCCTCGCGCGCGGTGTCGTAGTGATAGGACCCGTCCGCCTCCTTCACGATCCACGGCTTCGGCAGGAACGGCCGGAGGTGCGCCTTCACGCACAGCGGCCCGGCGCCGGGGCCGCCTGCACCGTGCGGCGTCGAGAACGTCTTGTGGACGTTGATGTGGATGCAGTCGAACCCGAGGTCGCCCGGACGCGTGACGCCGAGGAGCGCGTTCATGTTCGCGCCGTCGCCGTACACGAGGCCGCCGACCGCATGGACCGCGTCGCAGACCTCGCTCACCCGCTCCTCGAAGAGCCCCAGGGTGTTCGGGTTCGTGAGCATGAACCCCGCGACGTCATGGCCGAGCGCGCCCTTCAGGGCGTCGAGGTCGACGTTGCCCCGCGCGTCGCTCTTCACCGTCGTGACCTCGTATCCGCACATCGCCGCGGACGCGGGGTTCGTGCCGTGCGCCGAGTCCGGCACGATGATCCGCCGCCGCTGTGCCGCCTCGCCGCGCTTCGCGTGGTACGCCTTGAAGACGAGGAGCGCTGTGAACTCCGACTGCGCGCCCGCCTGCGGCTGCAGCGAGACGAAGTTCATGCCCGTGATCTTCGCCAGCATCTGCTCGAGCTCGTACGCGAGCGCGAGGACGCCCTGCGTCGTGCGATAGGACTGGCGTGGATGCAGGTCGGCGAACAGCGCCGCGGCGCGGTCGTTGACCTTCGGGTTGTACTTCATCGTGCAGGATCCGAGCGGGTACATCCCCGTGTCGACCGAGTAGTTCAGCTGCGACAGGTGCGTGTAGTGGCGCACGACCTGCGGCTCCGTCAGCTCGGGGAGACGCAGTGGCGCCTGGCGCACGAAGGCCTCGGGGATGTCCGCCGCGTCGTTCGACCGCACGTGGCGCCCGTACCGTCCTGGCTGCGCGAGCTCCACCAGGAGCGGCTCGAGCGCGGGCTCGGGCGTCTTCGCGCCGGACTCAGGCATGACGCGCGAGCGAGTGGTCATCTCGCCATGGCCGCGTCGCCGGAGCGCGCCAGCGCGCCCACGGCCGTGGCGAGCGCGTCCACATCCGCCGCCGTCGTCAGCTCCGTGCACTGCAGGATCACGTCGTCGCGGCCCTGGCGCTTTCCGTCCACGTAGTGCGCGGCCGTCGCCTCGACCTGGATGCCGCGCTCGAGCAGCGCGTTGCGCAGGGCCCACCCGCCCATCGCCGTGCGGAGCGTGAACCGGTCGAAGAACGGCCCGTCGTTCGCGACCTCGCATCCCGGGATCGCGGCGAGCCGCGCGGCGAGCGCGTGCGCCCGCGTGGCGCCGGCGCGTGCCGCGGCCCGGAGACCCTCCGGTCCGAGGAGCGCAACGTAGATCGCGGCCACGATCGCCGCGAGCGCCTCGTTCGTGCAGATGTTGCTCGTCGCCTTCTCGCGGCGGATGTGCTGCTCGCGCGTCTGGAGGGTGTTCACGAATCCGCGCGTGCCGTTCACGTCCACCGTCTGGCCCGCGATGCGTCCGGGCATCTGTCGCACCAGCGCCTCGCGGCACGCGAAGATCCCCAGGTGAGGACCGCCATACGACATCTGGATCCCGAGCGGTTGGCCCTCGCCGACCGCGATGTCGACCCCCAGCGGTCCGGGCGGTTCCAGGAGCGCGCACGCGTGCGGCTCCGTCACCTGGACGCAGAGCGCGCCGGCCGCGTGCGCCGCGTCCGCGACCGGCCGGACGTCGACGAGCGTGCCGAACGCGTCAGGGTGCTGGACGATCACGCAGGCCGCGCCGGCGGCGGACGCGGCGAGCTGAGCGCTCGGGACCTCGACGACGTCGACCTCGGGCCCACGCGAGTAGGTGCGCAGGGTGCGGCGGTACGTGTAGTCCACTTCCATGCCAACGACGACGCGCTTCCGGCCCGTCGCGCGCACGGCCATGAAGGCCGCCTCGGCGACCGCCGAGCCACCGTCGTACATGGACGAGTTCACGACGTCCATCGCGAGCAGCTCGGCCATCAGCGACTGGTACTCGAAGACCGCCTGCAGCGTCCCCTGGCTCACTTCGGCCTGATACGGCGTGTAGGCGGTGAGGAATTCGCCGCGGAACGCGAGCGCCGGGACCGCCGCCGGGACATATCGCCTCTGGATGGCGCCGCCGATGAAGAACGGGCCGTCGCCGGCCTTCATGTTCCTCGCCGCGAGCTGCTCGAGGTGGGCCTGCACCTCCATCTCGGACATGCCCGGGGGCAGGCCGAGCTTCGGGCGCCGCGCGTTCGCCGGGACCGCGGTGAGCAGCTCGTCGACGCTGTCGACGCCGATCGCCGCGAGCATCGTCCGGCGGTCGTCGTCGGTGTGCGGGGAGTACGGGTTGGAGTTCCTGCTCATCGCAGGGGGCTTCGCCCCCTTCCACCCCTCACTAGTCCCCGCCGGACGGGGCCGTGTCGCCGATGTGCGACCGGTAGTCGCCGGCGCTCAGCAGCTTCGCGAGCTCGCTCCTGTCCGCGAGCTTCACCTTGACGAGCCAGCCGTCCTCGTACGGAGAGGTGTTCACGAGCTCTGGGCTCTCGACCACCTTCACGTTGCGCTCGTACGAGAGCGTCACCAGGTTGTAGCCGGGATGCACCTGGCGTGTGTCCGTGACCGTGTAGGTCGTGCCGGAGTAGGCATAGAACTGGTAGTACTTGCTCTCCTGGTAGGCGACCGAACCCGTGGTGGAGGTGCCGAGCGTGATGGGGCAGTCGAAGCCGGAACCGGCGGTGCAGCTGCTGGACGAGAACGAGAGGGTGTAGTTCGCCGCCGAAT
>JACPEQ010000114.1 GCA_016183435.1 Chloroflexota bacterium | reverse complement strand
GCGTGCGCGCCTCGGCATCGAGGACGACGCGCAGCGGATCGCGGCCGCGGACCTCCCGGACGGTGAGCTCGGGGTCGTCGGCGAGGACCGTGCCGACGCCCACCATCACCGCGTCGACCCGGTCGCGGATGCGATGCACTTCCTTCAGCGCGCTCTTCCCGCTCAGATACCGGCGGCCCGCGACCGCGACGCGGCCGTCGAGGGTGGTCGCGAGCTTCAGCAGGACGAAGGGGCGGCCTCTCGTGACGCGGCTGATGAAGCCCTCGTTCAGCCGGCGCGCCTCCGCTTCGAGCACACCGGACTCGACCTCGACGCCCGCGCCGCGCAGCGCGCCGAAGCCCCTGCCATCGATGCGGGGGTCCGGGTCGCGCATCGCGGCGACGACGCGGGAGATGCCGGAGGCGATGACCGCATCCACGCACGGCGGGGTCCGTCCCTGATGGGCGCAGGGCTCGAGGTTCAGGTACAGCGTGGCCCCGCGCGCCTTCTCGCCCGCGCGCGCGATCGCAACGGCCTCGCCGTGCGGCGCGCCCGCCCGCTGGTGGAAGCCCTCGCCGGCGACCTGGCCGTCCTTGACCACGAGCGCGCCGACCATCGGGTTCGGCGCGGTGCGGCCCGCCGCGCGGGCCGCCTGCCGCAGCGCGCGCCGCATGAACAGCCGATCTGTATCTTGGGTCACTCTGGGCGGATGCTAGCGACGGATAGAGTTCTGGCCTCGTGCCCGTGGCTCCGGACATCGCCGATCTCGCGGCTCGCATCCCGGCGCCGCTCCGCGTCCACGTCGGCGTCCCCGAGGACGTTGAGCGCATCGTCGAGTTCCAGAACCGGTACGCGCGCCCGGCCATGGTCACGCCGATCGCCACGGTGAGGCGCTTCGAGGCCCACAACCCGCAGCCGAAGCGGCTCGCGCTGATGGTGGAGGATGAGCGCGGCGACGTGATCGCCGTTGGGATGATCTCGGACGGCGGCGCATTCGCGCGGAAGGACGGCTCGTTCAGCGGCGGCGTTCGTGTCGCCCCGGAGCACCGGCACCACGGGGTCGGCACCGCGCTCCTGGAGAGGCTCGAGGAGCACGCCCGGACCTACAGCGCACCGCGGATCACCGGCAGCGCGCGTGGCGACGAGCCGGACGGTGTGCGGTTCGCCGAGCGCCACGGCTACCGCGAGACGAACCGCCGCATCAATTCGTTCCTCGACGTGCCCGCGTTCGACCTGTCGCGCTTCGAGGATCCGGAGGCCGTCGCCAGGCGGGCCGGGGTGCGGCTCGTCACGTACTCCGAGCTCGAGCGGGAGCGCGCGGCCGACGTCGACGGGCTGCAGCGCGAGGTGTACGAGCTGGGGGTGACCGCCGGGCAGGACATCCCCAGGCCCGAGCCGATCCAGATGCCGCCGTACGAGGCGATCCGCGAGATGTTCTTCGGCGCCACCTCGTTCGATCGGGGATCCACGATCCTCGCGCTGCGGGGCGGCCGGATCGTGTCCGAGACGCTCACCGACATGCGCTCACCGGGCGTGGCCTACACGAACTTCACCGGCACCGTCCGCGAGGAGCGTGGCAAGGGCCTCGCGCTCGCGCTCAAGCTCCGCGCGATCGCCGAGCTGAAGCGCCAGGGCGCGCGCCTCTTCGGGACAACGAACGACGAGCAGAACGCGGCGATGCGGGGCGTCAACGCCAAGCTGGGGTACGAGCCGGATCCGCCGGTGATCGAGCTGGAGAAGCGCATCTCCTAGCCGGCCTGTTGCATGAATATGCACCTAGTTGCATACTCATGCGACCGTGCCGACCAAGGTCGCGATCGTGGGCGTCACCGGCTACGCGGGCGGCGAGCTCGCCCGCCTCCTGCTGCGTCATCCGGGGGTCACCCTCGTCGCCGTGGTCGCGCGGTCTCGCCGGGGCACGCTGCTGCGCGACGTGCAGGCCAACCTCCACGACGCGCCCGCCTCGCTGGCGATCGGGGCGGGCGTGGGTGATGCCGAGGTGATCTTCACGGCATTGCCCGCCGGCGAGGCCGCGAAGGCCGCTCCCGGCTGGCTGGGCGAAGGCCGGCGCGTGATCGACATCGGCAGCGATTTCCGGCTGAAGGACCCCAGGGCGTACGAGACGTGGTACGGGTACACGCATCCGGCGCCGGAGCTGCTGGGCGAGTCCGTGTACGGCATGACCGAGTTCGCGCGAGATCGATCGCGCGCGGCGCGCGTCATCGCCAACCCGGGCTGCTATCCCACGGCGGCGCTGCTCGCGCTCGGCCCGGCCGTGAAGCACGGCCTCATCGGCGACGACGTGATCGTCGACGCGAAGTCGGGAGTCTCCGGCGCCGGCCACAACGTGGACGAGGCCTACCTGTACGGCACGATCGACGGCAGCGTCCGCATGTACGGCGTGCCGAGGCACCGGCACACCCCGGAGATCGCGCAGGGTCTGTGCGACCTCGGTGCGCCGCCGCCGCGGTTGACGTTCGCGCCGCACCTCGTCCCGATGACGCGTGGCCTCATCGCGACGTGCTACGCGCCGCTCCGCGACGGCGTGACCGCGGCGCAGGTGGCGGAAGCGTACGCGCGGACGTACGCGGACGAGCCCTTCGTGCGCGTCACGCGGTCGTTCCCCGCGACCAAGGCGACGCTCGGCAGCAACTGGTGCCTCGTGCACGCGACCGTCGACGAGACGAGCCGCCGGCTCGTCGCCGTCGGCGTGCTCGACAACCTCGTGAAGGGGGCGGCGGGGTCCGCGATCCAGAACATGAACGCCGCGCTCGGGCTGCCGGAGCGCCTCGGCCTCGAGGCGCTGCCGCTGTGGCCTTGAATCAGCCCGAGCGAGGGTCCGGCTCCGCCGGCCCGAGCGAGTCCACCACTGGTCACGGGGCGAAGCCCCGTGAAAGAACAAACCGCGGGAAAGGCGTGACGTTCCCGATCGGCTTCACGGCCGGCGCGGTCGGCGTCGGTGTGAAGGACGAGCGCAACACGCGCCTCGACGTGGCGCTCCTCGTCGCCGACCGGCCGTGCGCCGCGGCCGGGGTCTTCACGTCGAACCAGGTGATCGCCGCGCCGTGCGTCGTGACGAAGAGGAATCTCGCGTCCGGCTCGCTGCGCGCGGTCGTCGTCAACTCCGGCAATGCCAA
This sequence comes from Chloroflexota bacterium, assembly GCA_016183435.1. Lineage (GTDB taxonomy): Bacteria > Chloroflexota > Limnocylindria > P2-11E > P2-11E > JACPOT01. The sequence continues at coordinate 3,807 of JACPEQ010000114.1, read as the reverse complement.
CGCGTGCACCGGGGAGCAGGGCGAGCGCGACGCCGTCGCCATGGCGGAGGCAGCGGGGCGCGCGATCGGCGTGCGGCCCGAGGACGTCGCGGTCGCCAGCACGGGCGTCATCGGGACGCCTCTCCCGATCGACCGGATCGTGCGCGGCATCCCGCAGATCCGTCCGGCCGTGGAGGAGTGGGACGCGTTCGCGCGAGCGATCATGACGACCGACACGCGGCAGAAGGTGGCCGAACGCGAGGTCTGGCTGCGCGGACGACCCGTGCGGATCGGCGGCATCGCGAAGGGCGCCGGGATGATCCACCCGGACATGGCGACGCTGCTCGCGTTCATCACGACCGACGCGCGGCTCGACGCGGGGTCGGCGGGCCGCGCCCTGCGCAGCGCGGTGGACCTGTCCTTCAACGCGATCTCCGTGGACGGCGATACGAGCACGAACGACACGGTGCTCCTGCTCGCCAGCGGTGCGGCCGGCGTGGAGATAGCGGGCGAGCTGTGGGACCCGTTCGTCGACGCGCTCGCCGAGGTCTGCGGCGAGCTCGCGCGCGCGATCGTCGCCGACGGAGAGGGCGCCACGAAGGTGTTCGAGGTCCGCGTGCGCGGAGCCGCGTCGGCCGACGACGCGCGCGCCGCCGCGCGCACGATCACGGTCTCCCCGCTCGTCAAGACCGCGATCCACGGCGCCGATCCGAACTGGGGCCGCATCCTCATGGCCGCGGGTCGGTCGGGCGCGAAGGTCGACCAGCGGCGGGCGTCGGTCCGCATCGGCGACGTCGATGTGCTCTCGCGCGGCAGGCCATGCTCCCCCGACGCGGCCGCCGTCCGCGCGATCCTGGAGCGGCCACAGGTCGTGATCGAGGTCGACCTCGGGGTCGGGGACGCGGCCTCGCGGGCCTGGGGCTGCGATCTCTCGAAGGACTACGTGCGCATCAACGCGGAGTACACGACGTGAAGCGCAAGCGGACGGGGGACACCGTTACCGCGCGCGAGGTCGTCGTGCTGAAGGTCGGCGGCTCGGTCGCCGGCGAAGGCGACGCCGCGGTGGACGCGATCGTGTCCCTGCACGATGCCGGGCGGCCGCTCGTCGTCGTGCACGGAGGCGGGCCGCAGATCGGCGAGTGGAGCGAGCGCTTCGGACTGGCCACTCGGTTCGTGCGCGGCCTGCGCGTCACCGACGAGCCGACGCGGGACGTGGCGCTGGCGGTGCTCGGCGGGCTCGCGAACAAGACGCTCGTGGCCGCGCTCCTCGCGCGCGGCGTCCCGGCGGTCGGGCTCTCCGGGGTCGACGGCGGGATGCTCCGCGCGGAGCGGGAGGACCCCGAGCTCGGCCTGGTCGGTCGCGTCACGCTCGTCGACAGCTCGCTGCTGGAGGACCTCGTCGCCGGCGGGCGCGTGGCCGTGATCGCCCCGGCCGCGATCGGCCCGCACGGCGAAGTGCTGAACGTGAACGGGGACACGGCCGCCGGCGCCGTCGCCGCCAGCCTCGGCGCGCGGCTGCTGGCGTTCGTGACGGACGTCCCCGGCGTGCGCGGTCGTGACGGCCGCATCTTCTCCACGCTCGACCGCGATCGGTCGAAGGCGCTCGTGGACGACGGCACGATCGAGGGCGGCATGCTGCCGAAGGTCGAGGCATGCCTGGTGGCGGCCGGCGCCGGAGGCGACGCCGCGATCCTCTCGCTGCGCGACGCCGACGCCGTGGAGCGCGTCCTCGCCGGCGAGCGGGTCGGCACCGTGTTCCCGGCGGAGGTGGCTTGATAGGGGCACGGACCGCGCCGCGGTCCCACCGCGCGCGCAAGCACCACCGGCAGCAGACGCTCGTGCGGCTGGTGGGCGAGCGCGACCTCGGGACGCAGGAGGAGCTGGCGCGCGCCCTTCGGGCCGCGGGCTTCCGCGCGACCCAGGCGACGATCTCGCGCGACATCGTCGAGCTCGGATTGGTGAAGGTCCCGCGCGACGGGGCACATGTCTACGCGCCGCCGCCGGTGTCGTCCGGCGGAGGCGCGGATCGCCTGCGGCGGTTCTGCGAGGACTATCCGGTACAGGCGGCGGTCTCGGGCACGATGGTCGTCCTGCGGTCGCTGCCCGGAACGGCGAACGCCCTGGCGGCGGCGATCGACGCGGCGCGCTTCCGGCAGGTCGTCGGGACGCTCGCGGGCGATGACACCGTCTTCATCGCGGTGGCGCGCGAGCGTGACACCCGCGCGGTCGTGGAGCGACTGATCCCCTTCGGTGTGATGGTGGAAGGAGCACAGCGATGACCGGCAGCCTCGCCGGCGAGACATGCGTCCTCGCGTACTCGGGCGGCCTCGACACGTCGGTCGCGGTCGCATGGCTGCGGGAGACCTACGGCCTCGACGTCGTCACCGTGACCGGCGACCTCGGGTCGGTCGGCGACCTCGACCAGGTGCGCGACAAGGCGCTGCGGAGCGGCGCCCGCCGCGCGGTCGTGCTCGATGCGCGCGACCTCTTCGTCCGCTACTTCGTGTGGCCAGCGCTGCAGGCCGATGCCCTCTACCAGGGCCGCTACCCGCTCGCGACCGCGCTCGGGCGACCGCTCCTGGCGAAGCTCCTCGTGGACGTCGCGCGCGAGGAAGGCGCGAAGTACGTCGCGCACGGGTCCACGGGGAAGGGGAACGATCAGGTGCGGTTCGACCTCGGCGTGGCCGCCCTCGCGCCGGACCTGAAGGTCATCGCCCCGCTCCGCTCGGGCATGAACATGACGCGCGACGAGGAGATCGAGTACGCGCGCACGCGCGGCATCCCCGTGCCCGTGACGAAGGAGAGCCCGTACAGCGTCGACGCGAACCTCTGGGGCCGATCCATCGAGGCGGGCGTGCTCGAGGACCCGTGGGCAGCGCCGCCGCGCGACGTGTACCGGTGGACGGTCGATCCCGACGAGACGCCGGCCAAGCCGCTGGAGCTCGTGATCGCGTTCCGCGAGGGCCTGCCGGTGTCGCTGAACGGCGACGCGAGCGATGCCGTGACGCTCATCGAGAAGCTGAACGCGATCGCCGGGAAGCACGGCGTCGGACGCATCGATCAGATCGAGGACCGTCTCGTCGGCATCAAGTCCCGCGAGATCTACGAGGCGCCCGCGGCCGTCGTGCTCCACACCGCGCACCGCGCCATCGAGGACCTGACGCTGTCGAAGGACTCGCTGCGGTTCAAAGAGCGCGTCGCCGACGAGTACGCGGAACTGGTCTACAACGGGCTCTGGTTCACCGCCCACCACCAGGACCTCGCCGCATACGTGCACAGCACGCAGCGCTTCGCCACCGGCGACGTGCGGGTGCGCCTGCATCGGGGCACCGCGACGGTCGTCGGGCGCAGGTCCGACGACGCGCTGTACAAGATGGCGCTCGCCACGTACGGCAGGGGCGACACCTTCGACCACAAGGCGGCCGAGGGTTTCATCCAGGTGNTACGGCCTGCCACTGCGGAACCAGGCCCGCACGCAGGCCCTGTGGTCAGGCACCGAGACCCTTCCGCTGAAGCTGCCGGGGACCGTTGAGCGCGGGCCGGCGAGGTCGAGGGGAGGGCGCGGTCTCGCGCGACGGGAGCGAGCCGAGCGGTCGCCATCCACGACAGACCCGGCAGGCCGGGGGCGATCCGCGCGAGCGACCGAGCGCGAGACGCGTCCCGACCCGAGGCAACGTCGCCGGCCCGCGCGACAAGACGACCGATGACCAAGGACCTGTGGGCGGGGCGGTTCGAGAAGGGGCTCGACCCGCGCATCCGCGCGTTCACGTCGTCGCTCGAGCTGGACAGGCGCATCGCGCTGATCGACGTCCGCGGGAGCATCGCGCA
>JACPEQ010000024.1 GCA_016183435.1 Chloroflexota bacterium | reverse complement strand
GCCCGAGCTGGTCGAAGTACCCGGTCCAGTAGGCGCTGTGCGCGTTCATGGCGACGGCGAGAGCGACCGCTGCCTTGAGGTCGGCCTCAAGCTCATCCTCGCCCAGAACGAGCCGATGCTTCCGCCATACCGCTTCGAGCAGGCGCGGCCGTAGCGCCAGGGTCCGCCAGAACGCCGGGACGTGGTCCATACGCAGCACGTCGCGCGTCCACTGGGCGATCTCCGCGAGCACCGACTCCGCCTCGACGGGTGCCGGCCGCGTCCAGTCGACGAGCTCGGTCGCGGGACCCGTGGCCGGACGAGGGGCATCGGAGCGCAAGCGCAGGCCTTCGGAAGCCGCCGCGATGGAGGTCACGTGCTCCGCGACCGCGAGGATCTCCGTGATCCCCTGCTCGGTGGCTCCGAGTCGCAGCACGGCGACCACATGAGAGCTCAGTCAGTAGTCACACGCATTGGACATCGAAACGCCGACGTGCATCGCCTGTTTCGTGAGCATCGGCAACCCACCGGTCGCGAGGAATGCAGCCGATGCCTCGCGGATGTTGGCTTCGAGCAGCGGGGGCCAGTGCGCCTGCGCTTTCCAGATCCCACCCAGGCCCTCGATCGTCGTGCCCCGACGCTTCGCGACCCGCTCGAGGATCTCGCGATCGCTCGCGCTCAGATCCTCCGGCCGTGGGGAACGCAGAGTCGGCATGGCCCCGAGCATATGGATCTATGGACTCCGCCGCTCAGCCGATCTGGCTGCGTCCCATCGCGCCCGAGCGCTGTGACCTATCGCACGACTTCACGCGTCGGCACACGCGCGTGCCGCACACGTGACGATGGAGTCGCTACTTCGAGGGCGTCGGCTTCTTCGTTTCAGTCCGCAATGACGCGGCAGGCGCGGATCCGCTGCGCGTTCACGCCGAGGTAGCGCTCGCAGGAATGTGAGGATGCGCACACGGTCTGGGTCCGCGAGGCCGTGGAAGAAGCGCGCGAGGGTTTCGGTGTCGACCGCCGGCCTGCGGCGCGCTCGTCGCTCGGCCCGTTGCATGCCTGACATCATATCTATCGAGAAATCTGGATATGATGTCGGAGATGGCGGATAGGTACGACCTGCTGATCCTCGGCTCCGGCTCGACGGCGTTCGCGGCGGCCATCAAGGCCACCGTCGCTAGGGGGACTCGGTGCTGGAGTGCCTCGCCCAGAACTCGAAGAGGACGTCCTTCGGGAACCCTGCGCGGGCGCCGTGCGCCTGCCCCGTGAACTCGACGTAGACCGAGTCCACGCCGGCGCCCATGAGCGCCTCGTGCGCATCGCGCACGCCCTTGCGCCAGAACTCGTCGTCGAGCTCGCCGACGCCGTTGAACACAGCCTTGCCTTTGAGCGCGGCGAGGTCGGCGGGGGTCGTCCTCGGCGGCAGCTCGCCGGGCGCGCCCAGCAGCGTCGCGAAACGCTCCGGCTTCTCGAGCATGAGCGTGAACGCGGCATGCCCGCCGTTCGAGAAGCCCGCGAGATGGACCTGCCGCGCGTCGCCGCCATAGCACGCGAGGACCTCGTCGACGACCGCGAGCGTACGCCGGAAGTCCTCCGGCATCTCGATGTCCGGCCAGTACGGGATGACGATGCGGAACGCGTCGACGTCCTTCGCGCCGGCGAGGAACGTGTCCCACACGCGCTGCGCGTTCCGCCTGAGTCCCGACCCCCCGGGCAGGAACACGACGGTCGCGGCGGATCGCGTCGCCGGGTCATGCACGAAGTACGGACCCGCTGGCGTGCCGGCCACGTCCTGCAGCGCACCCGCCTGGGCGCCGGCGCAGTACGAGGGCCTCGGGGGCATCGACGGCGCAGCGACGCCCGCCGCGCAGGAGGCGGATAGCACCGCCGCAAGACCCATCGCGACCGACACGCGCATCAGCTCGTCCGGCATCCCCACTCCTCGGAGTATCGATCGTCGCCGTAGCGACGAAAGAGATCGCCCGCATGGGCCGTTCGACCGGCCTCTACGGGTCCTCTGGCAGCCGTCACCGCCGGACGGCGCCTCATAGCGTTCATCCGACGAGCGAAAGCAACGATCGGGAGGGAACGTCCAATGCGTCTCAGGACCGTCGCCGCCGCCGGCGGCCTCGCGTTCATCCTCGCCGCCTGCTCCGGTGGCGGCACTGCCGCACCGGCCGCTGGTGCCGCGGCCATCACGCTCTCGGAGTTCAAGTACGCACCCGGCGACCTCCAGGTGAAAGCTGGCCAGCCGGTGAAGCTGACCGTGAAGAACGCCGGGACCGTGGAGCACGACTTCACCATTGACGCTGCCGGCCTCAAGGTCCACGTGAATGCCGGCCAGTCGGCCGAGCGCCAGATCAAGGCGCTCGAGCCCGGCACGTACGAGATCTACTGCTCGATCGCTGGCCACAAGGAAGCCGGGATGAAGGGCAAGCTCGTCGTCAGCAAGTAACGGCACGCCGAACGATCGCGCATCCGGCCCGCGCGGACCTCGGTCCCGCGGGCCGGACGTCATCACACGCCGCCGATGGGATCACGCAGCGTGACCGAGTGACCCTTCGCACAGGGGACCAACGGCGCTAGAGACCGTTCGCCCCGGACCGGATGCTGCGGAACGGTGGCACAGCGACCAGCGACCGACGTCCCTTCGGACCGCTCGCGCCGCCGACTGCTCCAGGCCTTCACGGCCGGTGCGGCAGGCCTGGCGGCGGTACCGCTCGTGCCGATCGCGTTCCCGGCCGCCGAAGGTCACGTCCGAGCGGCGCCGGGGAAGGCGCGCCAGTGGGCGATGGTCATCGACCTCCGGAAGTGCGACGGCTGCAAGGAGTGCACGCTCGCGTGCCAGACGGAGCACGCGCTGCCGAAGAGCTTCGAGTGGATCAAGGTCTTCGAGGTCAAGGACTCGCAGGGCGGCAAGTACTTCATGCCGCGCCCCTGCTTCCAGTGCGAGAACGCCCCGTGCCTGCGCGTCTGCCCGACCGGCGCGACGTTCCGGGACGAGGAAGGCGTCGTGCTCGTCGATCAGGTCGACAAGTGCATCGGCTGTCGCATGTGCATGGAGCACCCCGTCCCGCAGATCAAGGGCACGGTCGGCAAGTGCATGTTCTGCGTCCACCGCACCGACGACGGGAAGCTCCCTGCGTGCGTCGAGGCCTGCGCGATGGAGGCGCTCTACATCGGCGACCTCGTCGAGGACGTCGCGACGAACGGGAACGAGACCGTCCGCCTCTCCACGTTCCTGAAGGAGAACGACGCGTTCCGCTACAAGGAAGACCTCGGGACCGGCCCGCGCGTGTACTACATCGCCGGCCACGGTCAGCTGCTCGACAACTAGATGGACGCTCGGACGCGCGGTCTCTACGTCGAGCGCGCCCTCTGGCCGATCGGCCGCGGCGACCGCAACTTCTGGCTCGCGGTCGGCGGGCTCTCCGCTCTGGTCGCCCTGGGGCTCTACGCCTACGTCTACCAGCTGCAGAACGGCCTGTGGGTCACCGGCCTGAACCAGAAGGTCTCCTGGGGCTTCTACATCATCAACTGCGTCTTCTTCATCGGCATCAGCTACGGCGGCGCGATGACGGGCGCGATCCTCCGTCTCACGAACGCCAAGTGGCGCGCGCCGCTGACGCGCCTGGCCGAGGCGACGGCCGTCGCCGCGCTGCTCGTCGGAGCTGTGTTCCCCATCATCGACCTCGGCCGGCCCGACCGGTTCATCAACGTCATCCTCTACGCGCAGGTCGGATCGCCGATCGTCTGGGACGTCGTCGCGATCGGCACCTACCTCGTGGCGAGCCTCGTCTTCCTCTACCTGCCGCTCATCCCCGACCTGGCCATCGCGCGCGACCTGCTCGGCTCGCGGGCGAATGTGCTGGGCAAGGTGTACGGGATGCTGTCCCTCGGCTGGCGCGGCACGCACGCTCAGGAGCGCGCCCTGGCGCGCGGCGTCGGGATCCTCGCGGTCCTGATCATCCCCCTCGCGATCTCCGTGCACTCCGTGCTGGCGTGGCTGTTCGCGGTCACGTCGCGCGGCGCGTGGCACAGCACGATCTTCGCGCCGCTCTTCGTGCTCGCCGCGGTCCTGTCCGGCGTCGCCGCGGTGATCCTGGTCATCGCCGCGCTGCGCAAGGTGTACGGGCTCCAGGCGTTCATCACCGCGAAGCACTTCCGGTACCTCTCGTACCTGCTGATCGCGCTCGGCATGGGCTACCTGTACTTCATGATCAGCGAGTACCTCACCGAGGGGTACGTCGCGGCCGAGGAGATCGCGCCGGTCCTCGAGTCCATCTTCGTCGGCCAGTACGCGCCGTCGTTCTGGGCGTTCGCGATCGGGGGCCTCGTGCTGCCGCTGTTCATCGCCGGGCTTCCCGGGCGCTACCCGGTCGCGCGAGCCTGCCTCGCGTCGATCCTCGTGATCGCCGGCATGTGGCTGAAGCGCTTCCTCATCGTGGTCCCCGGCATGGCCGGCCCGATCATGCCGTGGGAGTGGGGGCGCTACTCGCCGACGTGGGTCGAGATCGCGATCACGGTCGGCGCGGCCGCGGCGATCCCGCTGATGCTGATCGTCTTCTTCCGCTTCTTCCCGGTCATGTCGGTCCACGAGCTGGACGAGATCGAAGGCGTCGAGCCGGCGCCTCGCCTGGCGCCCGCCTTCGCGGGAGGTGAGGAATGACCGCGCTGCGGCGGATCCTGGCCACGGCCGGCCTGGTCATCGCGATGGCCGCGCCGTTCGGCGGCGCGGCGTCCGCAGACCACGTTCGGGCCATCGCCGAGGTCAAGGTGGACCACGCCGAGAAGCTCGAGAAGGGCTACGTGCTGGCCGTCAAGCTGCGCGGCTCCGACGGCAAGCCGCTGAACACCGCGACCGTCCGCTTCTACCAGACCGTGGAGATCTTCGGGCCGCGCGAGATGCTCATCGCGACGGCGGTCACCGACGGGCAGGGCAACGCCTCGATCCCGTACCTGCCGGCGAGACTGGGACAGCACGAGATCGTCGTCCGCTTCCCCGGCCGCGACCACGTCGGAGCGGCCGTCGCCAAGCACACCTTCGACGCGACCGTCGCCGCCGCCCCACACCGGCAGGCGGTCCCGCCGCTGGCGGCCTTCTCCGCGAACGTTCCGTACGGGGTCGGCGTGGTCGTGCTCTCGGTGTGGGGCCTCATCGCGTTCGCGCTCTTCGGCACCGTGCGCGGCGTCCTCCAGGGCGGCCGCGACCGAGCGATCAGAAAGGGGGACACCGCATGAAGCTTCCCACGCGCATCCTCGCGACCGGCATCGCACTCGGCCTCGTCGCAGCGGCCTGCGGCGGATCCACGGGCGAAGCGCCCGCGCCCGCCGTCGTGACCGCGGCGCCCGCGACCCAGGCAGTGACCCAGGCCACACCGGCGGCGCCCGTCGCCGCCAAGCCCACGGCTCTCATGCTCGTCGTGGACACCGTCCGGGGTACGCAGGGCGTGACCGACGACGAGAAGAAGGCCGAGAACCCGGCCAGCCTGGTGTGTGTCGTCATGAGCAAGTTCCCGCAGGGGGGCCGCATCGTCTGGCGCGCGGTCGTGACCGATCCGCTGACGAACAAGGCGCTCGACGACAAGGCGCTCGAGTACGTGAAGATCACACTCGCTGACGGCACGAAGGCGGACCTCAAGTACGGCCCGCACGGTGGCACGAAGGAGAATCCCGCGCAGTTCTTCTGGGTCGCCGGCTGGACCGTCCCCAACGACTACCCGACCGGCGCCTTTGCCTGGAAGATCGAAGCCAAGAGCAAGGAGGGCGTGCTCGGAACATTCGGGCACGACTACTTCAAGGTCCCGGCGGGCCAGCTGCAGATCGTCCCGCCCGGAACGCGCCGCCTCTAAGCGAAGCCGCGATGCACAGGTAACGGATCACGTCGAGGCGGGCCGGCGGGCCCGCCTC
>JACPEQ010000023.1 GCA_016183435.1 Chloroflexota bacterium | reverse complement strand
GGCACCACTCAGGACGATGGGAAACTCGTGAACGAACGTACCACCGATGATCTCATCGTCCTCATCCATATACGCACACGGTAAGTCGGCAGTGCCATGCCCGCCACTCGAGAGTGCATGGGAGTCGAACCCACCACGGAACGCGTCAGCGCCCCATCAACGGTTTTGAAGACCGCGGGCCTCACCGGAGACCTCGCACTCTCAGGGAACCCCCCGAGGGGCCCGCGATCAGTCTAGGCGGCCTTGATGTACTGCCCGAGCTGCTGGAGGAGGCGCTCCTTCGGCATGTAGCCGACGAGCCGCTGTGCCTCACGACCGTCCTTGAAGACGATCATCGTCGGGATCGCGCGGACGCCGAAGCGGCCCGCGGAGACCGGGTTGGCGTCGACGTCGAGCTTGGCGATCTTCAGCGAGTCGCCCTTCTCGGCGGCGATCTCCTCGAGGACCGGCGCGATCATCCGACAGGGCCCGCACCAGGTCGCCCAAAAGTCGACCAACACAGGCTTGTCGGCCTTGAGGACCTCTTGCTCGAAGGTCGCGTCGTTGACCGGGACCGGCTTTGCCATATCGATCTGTATACCCCTTTACGCTTCTGGACCGGCACAGCCGGATCCTCGCTGGTGTCCTACCACTTGAACGATAGCTGGTGGGCGGATCGTTCCACTGCAGGTTCGAGACCGAGGACGGGCTCGAGATCGCCGAGCCCCGTGGCGGGGTCGGCCGCGAAGGCGGCCAGCGGCGTCCACTTCACCAGGCGCCAGCCGCGGCGCCGCACCACGTCCGCGAGCGCCGGCGAGCGCGTCACCTTGAGGACGGCGAGGGACTTGCGCTCTTCGGGAAGGGCGAGGAAGCGGAAGATGCGCTCGTCGTCGGCGATGGCCTCGCCGATCTCGACGATCGACCGGTGCATCCGCGCGGTCCAGTCGAGGTGCCACAGGAAGACCATCTTCGCCCGGTCGTACCAGACGCAGTCGACGAACTGGAGCGCCTCGCCCGAGCCGCGCGCGTAGCGCCCGAGCTGCGCGCCGCGCTCCTCCGCCGTCATGAGGTCGGCGAGCACCTCGCCGCGCGCCGCGAACGGCTCGGGGAGCGTGCGCTTCTGGAGGTCACGGCCGACGTGCACCTTGAATCCGAGGCGGTGCCCGGCGTCGACGAGATGCGCCGCGAGACGCGTCTGCTCCTGCTGGCGCCGCACGAGCGCGTCCTCCTCGCGCAGGCGCCAGCGGCCGTCGTCGGCTTGCACGCCGTACGACGCGAGGCACCGCTCGACGAGCTCGCGGTCGGGCGTCTCGGGACCGCGGAACAGCGCGTAGGTCCGCTTCAGCACGCTCCGCGTCTCGACGTCGCGGGCGGCCGCGAGGAGCCCCCACACCGACCACTCGACCCGGTCGTCGAGCGGCGCCCGGTCGCCGGGCTGCATGAGGTCGTACCGCTGAGCCCCCTCGCCGATGCGCTGGATCCCGTCGCGGCGGCCGTCGGCGAGGGCGGACTTGAAGTGGTCCATGAACACTTCGAGCTCCGAGACCCCGCTCGCGCGCGCGAGGGCCAGCGGGGTCAGCAGGCCGCGCGCCGCGAGCGCCTCCAGCGCCACGGCGCCGGCGTGTTCGCCATCGATCGGTCCACCGCGCGCGACGATCGCGTCGCGCACCGCGGAGCGGATCGTCGACTCGATCGCGGACGCGTCGCTCGCCGCGTGATCGCGCAGCAGCGCCGTGTGGCGGTCGAGCTCGATCACCGCGGCCGAGCCGGTGGCGCCGGCGAGCGCGTCGGGTTGGTACAGCACGCTCTGCAGCTGCCAGCCCGACCCGGCGCCGGCGAGCGCCACCGCGGCCATCGCGCCGAGGTCGGCCTGGGGCACGTACACGACGGCGATGGCGCCGTCGCGGGAGTGACGGTGCGCGTCGAGCAGCGCCTGTCGCGCGGCGCGGAGCATCCGCTCGCGCGCGGAGACCTTGCCGTCGAGCGGCTCCGGGCGGCCGTTGCCGAGGCCGAGGAGGCCACCGGAAACGTGCGCCCACCCGCCGAGCTGCTCGTCGACCGCGATCTGCGCGAGCACCAGGTCCGCACCGCCCGGATCGAGGTCGATGAACGGTGCGCGCACGATGGGCGTCGGCGGCTCCGCGGCGAGCCACGTCGCGAGCTCGCGCACCGTGCGCTCGTACTCGAGCCAGACGTTGATCTCCCGGAACTGCGACGCGTGCCCGCGGCGGGCGCGGCCCTTCTCGATGCGCAGCGGCGCGCCCTGGCCGGCCACGGCGTTCAAGCGGCTGCCGGCGACGATGACCTCGAGGAGGCACAGGCGCATGACGTCGAGGGCGTCGCTACCGTGCAGCGTGGTCTCGACCGCACGGATCGTCGCCATGAGCGCCGACCGGTTGCGCGGCGTGTACAGCGCGGCGACGCTCTCGCCGAGCTCCGACTCCCCACCGAACCGCTCGACCATCTGCCAGTACGCGAGGCCGCGCTCCTCGAGGCGCGACGTGCGCTCCTCGTCCTCCGTCCCCACCGGCTCCATGAGGAGCGACCGCCCGTCGCGCGCGCAGATGCCGCAGCGGAATGCCTTCTTCGTCGGCACCGGCGCGTCGCGCTCCCAGAGGTACGCCTCGACGACGATCGGGCCGCGGCAGGTCGCGCACTTCGAGGCGTACAGCTCGCGCATCGCGAGCGCGTGCGGCACCGCGGCGAGGGCGCTCTCCTCGACGCGCGTCAGCGCCGCGAGGATCGCGTCAGGCGAGGGCGCGCGGCGCACGATCTCGCGCGCCCACGCGCCGAGCGGCTGGATCGATCGCGCGAGCCCGCGCCGATCGCAGCGCTCCGCTGCATCGGCCGCCGAGCCCGGATGAGCGAGCGGATCGAGCACGACGCCCCGTCGCGAGGTGTACGCGCCGGCGTACGTCTCGGCGAGCGGGAGCGGGAACGCGGAGCCGAAGCGGCAGAGGGGTCGCGGGAGCGGCACGATGTCGATGGGCGTGAACGAACGGATCCGCTCGGCCATGCAGGGCACAGGCTAGCGAGCGGGGCCGCTCGCGCCTAGGGAACACCCTCCGGCACCAGCAGGCGCGCCGGTCCGCCCTCCGATGCCGGCGTCGCGTAGGGCGTCTGCAGGATCGCCTAAGACCGTCGCGGCTCCTGAGCACCTGCTACGCGCGATAGCGAGATCGCAGGTGACGCAGCGAGAAGGTCACGCCGCGATGATGCCCCCGGTCACGGCGGAAGCACGGCCGCGTGCAGCCACGCGTTCTCGGCCGCCGCGAACTCGGCGGTCGACCGCATGAGAAGCGCACCGGGAGACGCGAGCACGACGGGCGCGAGAGGAGCGATGCGGCCGTGCGCGCCCGACGAGCGCCGCTCGGAGCATCAGGGGATCCGATAGATGAACGCCCGGCGCGCGTCGTTCAGCACGGCGAGGCGCACGCCGTCGGGCGACGCCGAGACGTCGAGCACGTTCCCGCTCACGCCGAGGTCCTCGACCTTCCCCTTCGCCCCGAACGTGAGCAGCCGGTCAGCGCCGTCCAGGACGATCGCTCGCTTCGCGATCACCAACCTCCGCGCGTCGATGAGCGGCGCGGACCACAACAGCTCGCCGCGGAGGTCGTGCGCCGAGAGCCGCGTCTTCGTCAGCAGGTACAGCGTGCCGTCGAGCCCGAACGCGAGGTCCACGACGCTGTCGGCGATCCGCGTCAGCGTCTTCTTGGGGTCGACATCCTTCGGACCGAACCGGTACACGCCCTTGTCGGTGATGACCGCTCCGAGGATCCCACCGGGGTCGATCGCGAGCGCGCGCACCGCGCCGGGGACCTTCAGGACGCCACGCATCGTGCGGTCGCGGGTCAGGTTCAGGACCTCGATGTCGGTCTCGCCGTTCGCGTTGGTCGCGATCCAGAGCTCGCCCGCGTTCGTCACCGCGAGCGCGCCGCCGGATGCCGGCGCGGGGATCGGGAAGGACGCGAGCGGAGCGCCGTCGGGCGCGCGGCCCGCGACGTAGCCGGTGCCGCCGGACGGCTCCCCCGTCGGTCCCTTGGAGATCGCGGCGAAGAAGTACGCCTTCGGCACGTAGACGAGCTGCTGCGTCGGGCTCGGCATCTTCACCTGCGCCCCGACGGGAGTGCCCTGCGGGAGGATGAAGTTCGCGAGCGTCTGTCCGCCGCCCATGAGCCACTTGTTGTCGTCGCTGAAGGCGAGATGCGAGACGCCGGCGTTGAAGCGCGGCATCGACCGCAGCGTGCCCTCACCGGTGAAGATCGCGACGGTCCCGTCGTCGGAGCCCGTCGCGACGAACGCGGCGTTCGGCGACACCGCGACGCGACGCGCGAGCGCGTGCGTCTCGAACAGGCGCTCGGGCTCGCGCCACAGCTCGGCCTCCGGGACCGAGAGCCCGCGCTTGAACGTGAAGCGCTCTTCCTCCGTCGCCACGCCCGTCAGGCCCCGGCCCGCGATCCCCGCGAGCGCGGTGTCGGCGGCCTTCCTGTCGCTGTAGGTCCCGACGCGCACGACATAGGGCGACGTGCGCGGGACCTGCTCCACGGTCCCGATGCGCTTGGCCGCCGCGTCGGCCTCGGTCTGCGTCGAGAACGGCCCGACGGTGACGACGTGGACCCGCCCGGGTGTCGGCTCGACGACGAACGCCGAGCCCCGCGCGATGGTCCTGCCGAGCTCTTCGTCGTTCGGGCGGATGATGCGATGCAGCGCCCGGAGATCCTCCCATCCGCGCCCGACGCCTTCGATCACCCTGGCGAAGACCGCGGCGTCGTTGCCGTCGGCATACGCGCTCGCGTCACGCGAGAGGTCGACGAGGCCGTCCGAGAGGGCGACGAGGCGCTCCTTGATGGGGCCCGCGGAGTCGAGCGTCGCGCTGAGCGCGTTGCCGGTGAACTTCTGGATGCGCGCCGCGGCGGCACGCGCGATCGAGGTGTAGCGCGCCGGGTCGACGACGTACATGCGCGCACCGCTGAGCGTGCCCGCCATCGCGTAGTCGTACGCGGCGAGCTGGAGGAGGATGTCGCTGGCCTCGCGCGCCAGCTCCTGCCCACCCTGGGCGTCCGAGGGCACGCTCGTCCGTGGAGCGGACGTGCACGCGGCGAGGACCACGACGAGCGCGATGAGCGCTGCGAGCGAGCGCAGCGCGCTACTCGTCCTCCTCGTCCTCCTCGTCGGCCTCGACGGGCAGGGGCTCCTCGGGGAGCTCCCCGGCGACGTCTTCGGGGGCCAGCCCGGGCTCGTCTCCAGCTTCTTCCTCTTCCTCTTCGCTGATGCCCCGGGAACGAGATGCGATGCGCATTCTCCGGGCTCTGGACGACCTCCCGGACCGCCACGCGAGGGTTCGACTGGTCGTTCGTCACGATCGCCACGACGTACTCGTTGCCGGCGCGGATGAGCTCGATGAGGCGGCGCCCGACCTTCGGCTCGAGGAACCCCAGGAGAGCTCCGTCGCGCGCGTGCACCGCCAGGAGCCCCTCCTGCTCGCGGAGCTCGGCCTCGGCGCCCGGTGAGTACCGGGCGAGCACGTTGACCGGGGCGGGGTTCACGAGACGCAGGATCCCGGTCTTCCCCATGTCCTCGATGAAGAGGCGCGTCTGCGTCTTCGACCGGGTGGCGTCCGGCTTGCGCTTCTCATCGCCGAGCGCGGCGATACGCGCGACCTGTCGCAGCGCGATCGGGTCGTGCGGGTACGCCTTGAGCACCTCCTGGTACGCGGCGCGCGCCTCGTCCAGCTTTCCAAGCTCGAGGAGGGCCCGTCCGTAACGGTTGCGCGCTTCGACGTCCTCGACGGAGACGTCGAGGATCTGCTTGTTCAGGTCGGCCGCTCGCTGCCAGTCGGACTCGAGCGCCGCGGCGATGGCCTGATCCGCGAGCGTACGCACGCGGAGGGTGGTCTCTGCGGGTGTTGGCATGTGGCCTCCAGTGAGGATGCGCGCGAACGCGCGCGGACGGACACGATGGTATCAGGCGGCGGGCGTACCCTTCGCGGCGTGCCGTACCTGAGCGACATCCAGCACCGCCGCGTCCTCGACGCCGGTGGCGACCACCTCGGGCATCTGCGCGACCTCGCCGTCATGCCCGGCGAGCGCATCCCCGCGGTGCAGTGGGCGATCCTCGCGACCGGTGACGGCGAGCGCGTGCTGCGCTGGAGCGATCTCGCCATCGAGCCGGCGCACGTCCGTCTGCGCCGCCGGCTCGAGGGTCTTCCGCCCGAGGCGCTGCCCGCGGGCG
This sequence comes from Chloroflexota bacterium, assembly GCA_016183435.1. Taxonomy (GTDB): domain Bacteria; phylum Chloroflexota; class Limnocylindria; order P2-11E; family P2-11E; genus JACPOT01. The sequence goes on along the minus strand of JACPEQ010000023.1, from coordinate 7,089 downwards.
TGCTCCGCCTGGGCCGCGACCTCCTCGATCAGGACATCGTCGACGCCGCGACCGCGACCACCGGGAAGGTGACCGACCTGCAGCTCGAGGAGAGCGCCGGCCAGCTGCGGTTGCTCGGCGCGGACGTCGGCTACCGCGGACTGCTGCGCCGGATCGGCATCGAGGGGCCCGTCGACGGCATCGCTCGTCTCGTGGGGCGGCCGTTGCCCCGGCGGATCGTCGCCTGGGGCGACGTGCGGTTGCCCGAACGCGCGGAGATGGGGACCGCCTAGAGGCCGAGGACGACCTTGGCGATCGAGAAGTAGATGATCAGGCCGGTGCCGTCGACGATGGTCGCGATGAACGGCCCCGAGGCGACGGCGGGATCGAGCCCCACGCGCTTCAGGACCAGCGGCAGGACGGAGGCGACGACCGCGCTCCAGGCGACGATGCAGAACGCGGTGAGCGCCACGACCTCCGCGATGCCCGGGCCGACACCGAGCGTCCATGCGCGCACGAAGGCCGCGACGCCGATGGACCCGGCGAGCAGCGACCCCACGACCAGCTCGCGCGTGAATACGCGGAAGATGTCGCGCATCTGCACCTCACCCACCGCGATGGCCCGCACCAGCGTCGTGACCACCTGCGTCCCGGTGTTCCCGCCGCTACCGATGAGCAGCGGGATGAAGAATCCGAGCGCGACGACGGTCGCCATCTCACCCTCGTAGAACTTGAGGACGTTGCCGGTGTACGCATGCGCGGCGAACAGGGCGAGCAGCCAGAGGATGCGCTTGCGGAAGAGGTGCCACACGCTCGCGGTGAGGTAGGGCTCCTCGAGGGGCTGCGAACCACCGAGGCGCTCGATGTCCTCGCTCGCCTCTTCCTCGATGACCTCGGCCACGTCATCGGCCGTGAGGATCCCGAGCATCCGCCGGTCGGGAGCGAGGACGGGCAGCGTGAGGTAGCCGCTCTCGCGCAGCGTCCGCGCGGCGTGCTCCTGGTCGTCCGCGGCCTGGACCGAGACGACCTCGCGCTTGGTGATCTCTCCCACCGTTCGCGTGCCGGGTGAGAGGACGAGGTCGCGCAGCGTCGTGACCCCCGCGAGCCGCCCGGCCACGTCGGTGACGTACAGGTAGAAGACCGCATCGGCGGCCTCGCCGGCCTTGCGAAGGAACTGCAGCGCTTCATCCACGCTCATCGACTCGCGCAGGGCGGTGAACTCCGGCGTCATCCGGCCGCCGGCGGTCTCCGGCGGGTACTCGAGGAGCTCGCGGATGTCCGCGGCCTCCTCGTGCTCCATCTCGCGGAGGACGTCCTCGCGGTCTGGCTCGCGCAGCTCGCCGACGACGTCCGCGGCTTCATCGGGCGGCATCTCCTCGAGGACGTCGGCGGCCTGGACGTCCGTGAGCCGGACCAGGAGGCGCGCGGCGACGCCGGGGTCGAGCTCGGAGACGATGCCGGCGAGCCATTCGTCCCCCATCGCGCGGAAGAGCACGCCCAACGATCGAGCGTCGAGCTCCGGGATGAGCCGCTCGATCTCGGTGCTCGGCAGCTCCGCCGCGAGCCGCGAGACCTCGGCGTCGCGGCCGGATGCGAGCGCGTCCTCGAGTCGCCCGCGGACCTCGTCGACGCTCAGCTGCTTCATCGCTCCTCCGTATGCGCGGTCGCGCGTACGGTATCCGCGATCGGTCTCAGCCGCGCGGCTCGGGCAGGACGTGGCCCTGCGCATCGAGGTAGCGGTCCGGGTTCTCCTGGAACATGCGCTTGCATGCCTGTCTGTCGAAGCGGTAGGTGCGCATCTCGTATCGGAGCGCGATGGGCTCCTCGCCCAGCGGCCGATGACAGATGACGCAGAGCTCGGGATCCGTCACTCGAGCTCGAGGAGCGGCTGGTGCGCGCGGACGAGCTGGCCGTTCTCCGCGACGAGCCTGCGCACGCGGCCGGCCGCTGTCGAGCGCACCTCGTTGAAGAGCTTCATCGCCTCGATCAAGCCGATGACGTCGCCAGGGCTGACGACGGTGCCGACCTGCACGAACGGTGGCGCCTGTGGCGAGACGGAGCGATAGAAGATGCCGGTGAGCGGGGCCGTGATCGTGCTGGCGGCGGCCTTCGCGGCGGCGGCCGGCGCGGCCTTCGCGCCGCTCGGTGCCGCCGGCTCGGCGGACACGACCTCGGCCGGCATCGCGCTTGGCACGCCGTCCCTGGAGACCTTCACGCGGAGCTCGCCCTGCCGCACCTCGAGCTCGCGCACGTCGGGGTCGCGCAGCCGCTCGAGCAGCTCGGCCACGAGGCCGAGCGCCGACTCCCGCATGGAGGGGGGGTCTGAGGGGGGCGGAGCCCCCTTCATACGCTCGCCTATGCCGCGTCCTCCCATCTGCTGATCACGAGCGCGACGTTGTGTCCGCCGAATCCCATCGAGTTCGACACGCAGTGGTCCACCTGGGCCTTGCGCGCGGTGTTCGGCACGTAGTCGAGGTCGCACTGCGGGTCGCGGACCTGCTGGTTGATGGTCGGCGGGAGCACACCGTCGCGCATCGCGAGGACGCAGATGATCGCCTCGATGGCGCCGGCGGCGCCGAGCGTGTGGCCGATCATGGACTTCGTGCTGGACACGGCGAGGCGGTACGCGTGGTCGCCGAAGACGCTCTTCAGCGCCTGCGTCTCGCTACCGTCGTTCGCCTGGGTCGACGTCCCGTGAGCGTTCACGTAGCCGATCGCCTCGGGGGCGAGCGAGGCGTCCTCGAGCGCCATGCGCATCGCGCGATATGCGCCTTCGGCGCTTTCGGGCGGCGCCGTGACGTGGTAGGCGTCCGCGGTCGCACCGTAGCCGCTGACCTCGGCGAGGATGCGCGCCCCCCGCGCGCGCGCGAAGCCGAGCTCCTCGAGAACGATGCAGCCGCCGCCCTCGGAGAACACGAACCCGTCGCGCTCCTTGTCGAAGGGACGCGAGGCCCTCGGCGGATCGTCGTTGCGGCGCGAGAGGGCGTGCATGGAGTTGAACGCGCCGATCGCGACCTTGATGAGTCCGGCCTCGGCGCCGCCGGCGAGCATGACGTCGGCCTGCCCCCGGCGGATCGTGTCCGCGGCGAGCCCGATGGCGTGCGCGCTCGACGCGCAGGCGGAGACCGTGCCGAGGTTCGGCCCCTTCGCGTGGAACTTCATCGCGACCTCTCCGGCGGCCATGTCGATGATCATCATCGGGATCATGAACGGCGAGACCCGGCGGGGGTCCTTGTCGTGGGCGACGATGTTGTCGACGAGCGTGCCCACACCGCCGATCCCGGACCCGAACGCGACACCGACGCGCGGCGCCCGCTCGGGCGTGATCTCGAGCTCTGCGTCCGCGAGCGCTTGGGCCGCGGCCGCCACGGAGAACTGAGCGAACCGGTCGGTCCGGCGCACCTCCTTGCGATCGAGGTACTGGAGCGGGTCGAAGTCCTTCACCTCGCCGGCGATCGTCGTCTCGAGGCCCGTCGGATCGAACCGCGTGATCGGTCCGATGCCGCTCTTGCCCTGCTGCAGGGCGGCCCACGACGACTCGACCGTGCCCCCGAGCGGTGAGACCAGGCCGAGTCCGGTGACGACGACGCGCGGTCGCTGGTCGTTCTTCATTGCCGGCCGAGTCTAGGATCGCCCGCGCGTCGCCGAGGTAGAGGCGCCCGCTACAGGATCGTCTGCCCGAGCGCGCTCGCGATCAGCTCGACCGCGAGCTGGGCCGTGCGGTTCTCGCGGTCGAGGATCGGGTTGACCTCGGCGACCTCGATCGACCGGAGCCGGCCGGACGCCGCGAGCATCTCCATGGCGAGCTGCGCCTCGCGGTACGTGAGGCCGCCGCGCACGGGTGTCCCCACCCCTGGGGCGTCGTCGGGATCGATGGCGTCCATGTCGAGCGAGAGGTGGATGCCCTCGCCCCTCGACGCGACGGCGATGGCCTTCTCCATCGCGGCGCCCATGCCCAGCCGGTCGATGTCGGCCATCGTGATCGCGGTGACGCCCGCGAGGCGGATGTTGTCACGCTCCTCGGCGTCGACGGAGCGTGTGGCGATCAGGGCGCAGTGCGCGCCGTCGACCGTGCCGCGCAGCTCCGCGGGGAACGGTCCGTCCGCCAGCCCGACGGCCACCGCGAGCGGCATGCCGTGCACGTTGCCCGACGGGGTCGAGCCCGGCGTGTTGATGTCGCCGTGCGCGTCGATCCAGATCACGCCGGGGCGCCGTCCCGCGCGCCGGAGGCCGGCCAGCGTGCCCATGGCGATCGAATGGTCGCCACCGAGGACGATCGGCACCTCGCCGGACCGCTCGATCGCCTCCACTTGCGCGGCGAGCTCGCGCATGACGCGCACGATCTCCTCCACGTGATGCGCGCGGTGGCGCGTGCGCGCCACCGACCCATCCTCGCGGACGACGGGTCCGTCAGTGAGGCCCTCGGCCCGGTCCGCGACCTTCAGGTTCCCGCTGTCGCGCACCCTGATGCCGAGGCGCTCGAGCCGGCGATGCAGGTCGGCATACCGGATCGCGGACGGTCCCATGTCCACACCGCGGCGGTCCGCGCCGAGGTCCATTGGCACGCCGACGACGTGGACGGCGCGCGTCACGCTCATCCCTTCCGACCCTCGGTCGGGGGAACCCCTCCCTCGGGCCCGGGTGCTCGACCTCGTCGCTGCGGCGCCTCGGTCTGCGCGCCCGGGGACGCCGCGCGGGGCCGGAAGATCGCGAGGATCGTGCCCTCGGCGGCGACCTCGTCCCCGACGAGCGCGCGGACCTTCACGCGAGCGAAGCTCCGGCGGAACTTCTCCATGACGGCCTCGAAGCGCCCGGTGTCACCGGGGCGAACGATGCGCTTGAACCGCAGCTCCTCGATCCCCGCGAAGAGGCCGAGGCCCTCGCGCTGCTCGCGCATCGACATGGCCATGACCGAGGCCGCCTGGGCGCACGACTCGACGAGGATCACGCCGGGCACGATCGGCTCGCCCGGGAAGTGGCCCTTCAGATACCACTCCTCGCCGGTGAACGTGTGCTCGGCCACGGCACGCACGCCGGGCTCGAGCTCGACGACGCGGTCGATGAGCAGGAACGGATCGCGGTGCGGGATGAGCGCCTCGATCCCGGCCTTATCGAGCGGCGCGGTGACGACGGTCACCCCACCAGCGCCTCGACGCCGACCGTGTCGATGAGGTGCGTCGTGACCCTTCCTTCGCGGAACAGGTCGCTCGCCAGGATCTTCTTGTGCGCGGCGATGTTCGTCGTCACGCCGACGATCGTGAACTCGTCGAGCGCGCGCTGCATCCGGGCGACCGCCTCCGGGCGGTCGTTGCCCCACGCGATGACCTTGGCCAGGAGCGAGTCGTAGTAGGGCGGCACCTCGTAGCCCTGGAAGCAGTGCGAGTCGACGCGGATCCCCGGGCCTCCAGGCGGCATGTACGTGGTGAGCACGCCGGTGGAGGAGGCGAAGTTCGCGGCGGGATCCTCCGCGTTGATCCGGCACTCGATCGCGTGACCCTTCACCCACACCTGCTCTTCGGAGATCGAGAGCGGCTCGCCCGCGGCGAGCGCGATCTGCTCCTTCACCAGGTCCACGCCCGTGACCATCTCCGTGACCGTGTGCTCCACCTGGATGCGCGCGTTCACCTCGATGAAGTACGGCGCGCCGTCGCGGTCCACGAGGAACTCGAACGTGCCGACGTTGCGGTATCCGGAGCGTCGCGCGGCGTCCGCCGCCAGGCGCGCGATGCGGTGCTGCAGCTCGAGGCCGATCGACGCCGACGGCGCTTCCTCGATCATCTTCTGGTTGCGCCGCTGGATCGAGCACTCGCGCTCGCCGAAGCAGATCGCGTTGCCGTGCTCGTCCGCGAGGATCTGCGCCTCGATGTGACGGACGCCCTCGAGGTTCCGCTCCATGTAGATGCCGTCGTCGCCAAAGGAGGCCTTGGCCTCACCGCGCGCCTGGTCCCACATCCGCTGGATGTCCCTCGCCGACTCCGCCTTGCGCATGCCACGGCCGCCGCCGCCCGAGCGCGCCTTCAGCATCACCGGGTAGCCGATGGCCTCGGCGATGCGCAGCGCCTCGGACACGGTGCGCACCGGACCCTCGGAGCCGGGAACGATCGGCAGCCCGTACTGGCGCATGAGCGCGCGCGTGGCGGACTTGTCGTGGAACTTCGCCAGCACCTCAGGGGGCGGCCCGATGAACACGAGCCCGTGCTCCCGGCAGACCTCGGAGAAGTCGGCGTTCTCCGAGAGGAACCCGTATCCGGGGTGGATCGCCTGCGCGCCCGAGATGAGCGCGGCGCTGATGATCGCGGGGATGTTGAGGTAGCTCGCGCGCGCGCTCGGAGGCCCGATGCAGATGGCCTCGTCGGCCAGGTGCACGGGCAGGCTGTGCGCGTCCGCCTCGCTGTACACGAGCACGCTCTGGATGCCGAGCTCGCGGCAGGCGCGGATGACGCGGAGCGCGATCTCGCCTCGGTTGGCGATGAGGACCTTGTCGAAGGACAAGTGGAAGCCTCCCCGCCGGGCGGCAAAGCCGCCTTTTCTCTCGCAGGAGCTCCGCCCCTTCCACCCCGCGAGGAGTGGTCATGCTACCGGGTCGATCCCGCGGGGCGAAAACCCTAGGCAGAAAGCAGCGGCAGCGCTGCCTCCAGGCTGGCCGGATCGTTGACGTTCGCGGTCCGCGCCTCCGGGAGGATCCGCTTCACCAGACCGGTGAGGACGGTGCCCGGGCCGAACTCGATGAACGTCATCGCCCCCATGTCGGCGGCCCGGCGAACGATCTCGACCCAGCGCACCGGCGACCAGACCTGCCGCTCGAGGAGCTCCGGCAGATCGCGGGCGTGCTCGTGGACCTGGGCATCGACGTTGGCGATCACGGGGGAGCGGAGCCGCTCCCACGTGACCGCGGCGAGCGCCGCCGCGAGGGCCGGGGCCACCGCGCGCATGGCCGGCGAGTGGAACGCGGCGGACACGCGGAGCGGGACGATCCGCTTCGCGCCCGCGCCCTTCAGCGCCTTCGTCGCGGCGTCGAACGCGTCGAGCGGTCCCGAGATCACCACCTGGCCGGGTGCGTTGTCGTTCGCGATGACGATGCCGCTGTGCTCGATGATCCGCGCGATGGCC
>JACPEQ010000113.1 GCA_016183435.1 Chloroflexota bacterium | reverse complement strand
GAAACGACGACGGTCGCGCCCTCCACCGCGAGCGGCTCCGCGGTGAGCAGCTGCGCCGCCTTGCCGATGCTGCGCTCCCGCGTGCGCTCGAGGACTGTCGTCCAGGCCGCGCGCACGCTGTCGATCTCGAGGGGAGCTGAGGCGCTCGGTCGGGCCGGGGCCGGTGCACCGTTGGTCTTCTCGCGGACCTCGGATCCCGAGGTCGAGGGGAGGGCGCGGTCTCGCGCGACGGGAGCGAGCCGAGCGGCCGCCGCACGTGAGGGACCCTGCGCGTCGGGGGCGGTCCGCGCGAGCGACCGAGCGCGAGACGCGTCCCGACCCGAGGCAACGTCGGGATCCGAGGTCCGCGCGCCGCCGGCAGCCGACCCAGGAGACCCCGTGCCTGTGGCGGCCTGTGCCGTGAGCTCGAGAACGGCGAGCTCGAGCGGCAGGGGCGTCCCTTCGCCGGTGCGCAGCTGCTGCTCGGCTTCGACGAGGCGCTTCGCGATGCGCGCGAGGCGGTCGGGCGCGAACTTGGGCGCCTGCTCGTTCACCTTTGCGGTGGCCTCCTCGCCCAGCGTCTCCGGCGCCTTCCCCGTGTAGCGCACCAGCACGAGCGAACGCACGTGCTCGATCGCGCGCCGCGCGAACAGATGGAGATCGCGGCCTTCATCGACCAGCCGGCCGACGAGCGCGACGGCGCGCGCACCGTCGTCGGCGGCGAAGGCGTCGAACATCTCGGCGATCTCCTCCCAGTCCGACGTGCCGAGGAGATCGTCGACGTCCTTGAGCGCGATCTTCCGGTCGTCCGAGAACGACGACAGCTGGTCGAGGATGCTCTCGGCGTCGCGCAGCGACCCCTGCGCATGGCGCGCGATCGCCTCGAGGGTCTTGCGCTCGACCGCCAGTCCCTCGGCCTTCGCAATCTTGTCGAGGTGGCCGACCATGTCCTGATGCGGGATCCGGCGCAGGTCGAACCGCTGCGTGCGCGAGACGATCGTGGACGGGATGCGCTGCGATTCGGTCGTCGCGAGGACGAAGATGGCGTGGGCGGGCGGCTCCTCCAGCGTCTTCAGGAGCGCGTTGAACGCCTCCGAGGTCAGCTGGTGCGCTTCGTCGATCACGTACACCTTGTACTCGCCCTGCGAAGGCGAGAACCGAACCTTCTCGCGGAGATCGCGCATCTCGTCGATACCCCGGTTGCTCGCGGCGTCGATCTCGATCAGGTCGAGGAAGCGTCCCTCGCGGATCCCCACGCAGACCGGGCAGGCATCGCACGGCTCGCCATCGGCGGCGCGCGGGCAGTTCACGGCCTTGGCGATCAGGCGCGCGATCGACGTCTTCCCGATCCCTCGCGGACCGGCGAGGAGGTACGCGTGCGCGACCTGTCCCGAGGCGATGGCGTTGCGGAGGGTCCGTGTGACGTGCTGTTGCCCGACGACCTCCGCGAAGCTCTGGGGACGCCAGCGGCGATAGAGTGCGGTGCGTTCGGGCACGCGGTGAGGATATGACGTCGGAGGTCCGCGATGCGCATCGTGCGGGTGGACGTGTCGGGCAGGCATCCGAGCACTGACAAGATCTTCGTCGGCGACGTCGAGACCCAGACGATCGTCGACGTGGGGCAGCGCGACCTGCGCCTGATCGAGGTCCACTACAAGCATGGCGGGCGCAACCGGCTGCACACCCATACGACCGACCAGATCCTCGTCATCACCGAGGGCGAGGGGATCGTGGCGACGCGCGGAGAGGAGCACGAGGTGAGCGCGGGTGACGTCGCCTACATCCCGGCCGGCGAAGAGCACTGGCACGGTGCAAGACCTGGGAAGGACATGACCCATTTGGCCATCAACGGGGGTTCATCGAAGACGACCATCGTGGCCGAGCCTCGCTAGATCAACGGCCGTGCACCCTCCGTCGAACGGACCACGGCGGACACGCCTGCGACCTCAGCTCGGACCAGGTTGCCCTGCGGCACCCAGCGGTGAGCCGCTTACCGCTGCTTCCTTCCGGATCTGACGGGGTTCGCGGTCCGCTGCTGCACAGGACCAGGCCGTCAACGCCTTGACCGCCAGCAGGACCCGCGGTGGCCGGCCTCGGGAGGGAATTCAGCCCCGCTAAAGCGGATCGCGGGTACAGGGCACCGCTAGCTCCCCGCCTAGCACGACCACCCCGGCGCTCGCCCGCCGCACCACGCCGGCGCCGCACCCGGTCTGACCGCTTCCCGGCCACTGGGGGCCCGGGTCGTGCCGAAAGAGTGTCAAGGCAGCCTGCCGTTCGCCAGATCGCTTTACAGCGGCTAAGCCCGCCGTTAGTACCGATACCCCAGTAGTACCGGTGGGGGACTGGAGCGTGGGGAGGCCCTGATGAGAAGGCTGGGATACCTGCTGGCGACCCTGTTGGCCGTGACGGCCCTGACCGCAGGGACGGCCAGCGCCGACATCGAATGGTGTGCCGAGGACCCGGTGTTCCATGTCCTCGGCTCGCAGTTCCGCCTCAGGACGAACGTCGCCACGAGCGCGTCCGACGTGACCGGCATCGCCTACGTCGTCACCCTCCCCAGCAACGCCGAGGGCAGCGCGTCCGTGCAGTTCCCCCGATCCAAGCGTCTCCCCACGACCGTCGAGCTGCTCTACACAGGACCCGCGTACTCCGGCGACGGCACGTTCGCGGTGTCCGCGTCGGTCACCGCATCGGCCGGTTCAGGCGCGGACGTAAGGGTCGACCTCAAGGGTCCGAGCGTGACGTCAGCGAGCTTCAGCGGCACGACGAACGAGGCGATCCGCGCCCAGTTCACCGTCAGCGCGAAGTAACACGCGCGTGGGGAAGCTGAGGCTCCCGGTCCGCCTGTACGTGCTGGCGGTGATCGCCGGCGCGGTCGTTGCCTTCGCGGCGACACCGTTCATGCCAGCGAGCGGCAGCCTCGACCCCTTGCTCATCGCATCCTTCTTCAGCGTCGCCACCGTCGCGAACCTGCGCGTCGTGCACGTCAGTGCGAAGACGAAGATCACCGTCGGTGGCTCCGCCGTCTTCGCCGCGGTCCTGGTGACCGCCCCCGTGGCCGCGATGGCCATCGGAGCGCTCAGCACGTTCATCGGTCTGCGCTTTGCCACGAAGCAGCCGCTCTACAACCGCCTGTTCAACGCCTCCGGCACGGCGATCGCCGCCGCCGTGGCCGCCTGGCTGCACCGCGGCTTCTCGCGCGGCCCCGGGCTCCTCGACGATCCCGTGATCATCGCGGTCAGCGCCGCGACCTACTACCTCGTCAAGACGGGGATCACCGACATCGTCGTCGCCCTGCAGACGCGCCGCGATCCGGTCCGCATGTGGTGGCCCGAGCACCGGCGCGACGTCTTCCATCACGGGGCCCTGTACCTGCTGGGGATCCTCGCGGCGATCTCGGCCGAGCGGCAAACGTGGTCGTTGGCGCTCTTCCTGGTTCCGATGGCGCTGATCCTCCTCGCCCTCCGCGAGGCGACACGGCTCCGCCAGCACACGAAGGACGCGATCATCGAGCTCGCCGACCTCATCGACCAGCGCGACCCGTACACGTACGGGCACAGCCAGCGCGTCGCGGAGCACGCGACGCGCGTGGCGCGCCACCTGCGGATGCCGACGGAACGCATCGAGCTCATCACTGAAGCCGCGCGTATGCACGACGTCGGGAAGGTCACGACGCCGGACCACGTGCTGAAGAAGCCGGGCCCGCTGAACGCGTACGAGTGGGACGAGATGCACAAGCACTGCGACGCCGGGCATCACTTCCTCCAGCGGATCCCCGACTTCGTCGACGGGGCGGATCTGGTGCTCAGCCACCACGAGCGGGTCGACGGGAGCGGCTACCCGCGAGGACTCCGAGGCGTGGACCTGCCGCTCGAGGCCTCGATCATCGCCGTCTGCGACGCCTTCGACGCGATGACGAGCGACCGGGTGTATCGCAGCGCGCTCCCTCACCACCGCGTGATCGCCGAGCTGCAAACCGGCCGCGGCACGCAGTGGCATGAGAACGCAGTGGACGCGCTGCTCGAGCTCATGGAACAGGGGGCGATCGTGCCGGCATCGGGGCGCGCCCCCGAACAGCAGGTGGCCGCCGCGGGCTAGTCGCGACGAGCGGCTGCCGCGAGGAGCGCGTCCCCTCGGCCGCCGATCGCGTAAGCGTCGGCTGCCGATCAACTGCGGAGAGGGTGGGATTCGAACCCACGGGGCTTTCACCCACTGACTTTCCAGGTCAGCGCCCTAGGCCACTAGGCGACCTCTCCGATGCGCCGTCGGCTCGCCGTCGGCTCCCGCCTCCGGCTCGCTTCGCGGCGAGTCGCTCCGCTCTCATGGACTCGCTCGCGCCGGCAAAGCCGGACGCTCGCTCGATCTTAGTCGCGAAGCCGCGTTAGCCCGCGGAGAGGGCGGGATTCGAACCCGCGAGGCTTTCGCCTACCGCTTTTCGAGAGCGGCACCATCAACCACTCGGACACCTCTCCACGTAGGAGTTTAGCGGCGTACGACGCGGTGGACGACGCATCCGCCTGTCAAACTTCGGCGTCATGCGCTTCCACTACGCCTGGGTCGTCGTCGCGGTCACATTCGTCGCGCTCCTCGTCTCCCAGGCGATCCGTGCCACTCCCGGCCTGATCATCCTCCCGATAGAGAAGGAGTTCGGGTGGGACCGAGCGAGCATCTCGCTGGCGGTCGCCGCCAGCCTCCTCACCTTCGGGCTCGGTGGACCGCTCGGCGGCGGGCTGGTCGATCGCTTCGGCGCACGGCGTGTGCTCGTCGCGGGGATCGCCCTCATCGCCGGCGGGACCTGGACGCTCCTGTCCATGCGCGAGCTCTGGCACTTCTACGTGATCTGGGGCATCGCGATCGGCGTCGGGACCGGCGCCGCGGGCCAGGTCATCAGCGCGTCGATCGCGCATCGGTGGTTCCGGAAGCATCAGGGCCTCGTCGTCGGGCTGTTCGGCGCGGCCGTGTCCGCCGGGCAGCTGGTCTTCATCCCCGTCATGGCCCAGATCCTCGTCGCCGACGGATGGCGGGCCGCGCTGATGCTCATCGCCAGTGCGACCGCGGTCATCCTCATCCCGGTGGCGCTGTTCATGCGCGACCGCCCGGCGGACGTAGGGCTGGCGCCATACGGGGAAGACGCGGCGACGGTCGAGCGCGAGCGGGTGATGGACGCGCAGGGCACGCCGCTGCGCGCGGCCGTCCGGACCGGCGACTTCTGGCTCCTCGCCGGCTCCTTCTTCGTCTGCGGCTACACCTCGAACGGGCTCATCGGGACGCACCTCATCCCCCACGCGGTCGAGCACGGGTTCACCGAGGTCGTCGCGGCCGGCGCGATCGCGCTCCTGGGCTCGCTCAACATCGTCGGGACGCTCACGTCGGGGTGGCTCACGGACCGGTACGACCCGCGCAAGCTGCTCGCGGCGTACTACGGCTTCCGGGCGCTCTCCCTGCTCGCGCTCCCTCTGGTGTACGAGGTGCAGGGGCTCGTGCTGTTCGCGATCGTGTACGGGCTCGACTGGATCGCGACGGTGCCCCCGACCGTGAGCCTCACGGCATCACGCTTCGGGCGCGCGTCCCTCGGGACGCTGTACGGCTGGATCTGGTTCTCGCACATGATCGGCGCGGCGCTCGCCGCGTACGCGGGCGGCGTCTTCCGCGTCTGGCTCGGCGACTACCACCTCATGTTCGTGTCGGCCGCGGCGATGGGGTTCATCGCCGTCGGCCTCGCGCTGCGGATGTCGCCTCCTCATTCCGACCTCGGTCGGGGCAAAACCCCTCCCTCGGCCCCGGTGCTCGACCTCGCCGCTTCGCGTCTCGGTCTGCGCGCCGGGGGGACGCTAGACCCCGACTAGCTCCTTCTCCATCGCGGGCGAGTACTTCCCCATCCGCGCCGCCGACGTGAGCTTCGCGCGGTGGAAGTAGGCGCGCTGCGCCGCGGCCACGTTCTCCTTCTTCCCCGACCACGCCTTCTGCGGCGCCGCCTGAAGGCCGCGGCCGTACGAGAAGGAGAGCTGCCAGGGCACGCCGCCGATCTCGGCGGCGCGGCGGTTGATGGCGTCGAGGTTGACCGTCGCCTC
>JACPEQ010000106.1 GCA_016183435.1 Chloroflexota bacterium | reverse complement strand
GCAGGAGCAGGACGAGCCCCGCGAAGAATGCCGTGCCCAGCAGCTCCGGCCGCTCCGTCCACAGGAACCGCGAGAGCAGGATCGCCGGGACCGCGATCGCCAGCGCCACGACGGCAGATCTCGGACGACGTGCCAGCGCCGCGGCCGCGATGCAGCCGACGAGCAGCGCGACCGCCGCCGTCCGCACCGTGAGCACGCCAAGCCACGATCCCGCGGCGTAGCCCGCGTAGAGCGCGAGCTGTCCGAGCCACTGGTCGGTCGCCACCGGGACGCCGCGCGCGGTCCACGAGAACGCGTCCGAGCGCACGAGACCGCCCGCCAGCGTCTCTCGCGCCGTCGCGAGGTGCCAGTAGAGGTCGCTGTCGCCGACGGGGAACGTCGCGCTCGCCGCGGCCAGCGCGCCGCCGACGAGCGTCGTGATCCCGACGATCCGGCGCGTCATCGCGGTCGCTCGAGCAGGACGAAGCCCTCGTCCTGGGAGCGCACCGTCCAGCGTTCGTCGCGCAGCGCCTGCACCAGCGCGCGGTCAGGCCGCAGGAGCACCTGCGCCACGTTCCACCGCTCGATGACCGCGCGCCACGGCGGCAGCACGTGGATCGCTTCCTGGTACTGGCGGATGACGCCGTTGCCGGCGAACGGGTAGAGGCGGCCGTCGACGAAGACCGGCCGAGTGGGGACGGCCCAGATGAGGTAGCCGCCCCAGTCGTACTCGTTCAGCAGGATGCCGCCGGATGCCGCGAGGGCGTCCACCGCTCCGACCGGATATGGGCGGAGGTCGGGTCCCGGCGCCGCCGTGGGGACGCTCACGAGCGCACCGAGCCAGAGAGCTCCGGCGAGCGGGAGCGCGAGGCGGGAGCGACCTCCGCGCTGCTTTCCCCACTTCAAGGTCGTACTCACCTCGTGCGCCCATGCAGTGATAGGTCCGGCGAGGAACGGCACCGCCGCGAACCCGAAGAGCGGCACATGTCTCTGCGCCGAGAGCGCGAGCACGAGCACCGGCACGAGGACGAGCGCTCCGAGGAGCGAGCCGCCTCGCAGCATCAGGACCACGAGCGTCGCCCCGACGAAGAGCGCGAAGAGCGCGCCGAACGGGGTCAGCGGGTCGACGGGTGACTCCTCGACGATGCGGACCGTCGGACCGGCGACGTGCCCGACGGCGCGCAGGAGCGGGAGCGCGCCGGGCTCCGCGCCGACGACGACCGTCGCGGCGATCGCCGCGGCGAGCTGCGCGATCACCGGGCGGCGCTCGAGGACGGCCTCGAGCGCGAAGATCCACAGGATGGCGACCCCGAGCGCGTACCCGCCGTGCGTGTTCGCCCAGAAGGCCACGACCCCGACCGCGGCGAAGACCGCGGCGCGGGATCCCGCCCGCGCGGCGAGGCAGAGCTCGAGGACGACCGGGAAGAGCGCGAGGGTGAAGAGCTGGGGACGGTCCGTCCACGTCGGCTTGGACAGGAGGATCGCGGCGGCGGCGAGCGGGATCGCGACGTGGGCGGGCGCGTGGCGCAGCGCGAGGCGCGTGACCGCGAAGGCCGCGAGCGCGATGAGCGATGCGCGCAGGACCGCGACACCCGTCCACCCCGCGAGCGCGTAGGCCTCGTACAGCACGACCTCGCCGAGCCATTGCCCGAGCGCGTATGGCTCGCCGGTCGCGGTGGAGGAGAACACGTCCACACGCATCCCCACCCCGTGCTCGACCGTCCAGCGGCCCGACGCGAGGTGCCACCACATGTCCGGGTCGCCCGCCGGAAGGCCGACCGCGAGCGCGAACGCGGCCGCCGCCACGGCGAGCGGGATCGCGCTCGCCGAAAGGGGCGCGACCACGCGTCTCACGGCTGCGCGGCGATGATGCAGCGCTGGTCCTCGCGGACCGAATACACGCGGATGCCGTTGCGCTCGGCGCGGCGCGTGAAGAGGTCGGTGCGCTCGGCAGCGTAGAGCTCGTCGTATCGCGAGAAGTGCGCGGGCTCCAGCACGAGCGTGGTCGACAGGTACACCTCGGCGGCGCACGCGGCCACGGACGGACCGTCGGCCGGAGCGAGCACGGCGGGCCGGCCGCTGATCCATCGCCAGGCCGCGGCGTCGGTGACGATGAGCGGACCGGGCGGGAGCAGCGGGAGCGCGGCCACGCGCGCGCGGTACGGCGTGTTGAAGTCGACGTCCCACTGGCCGAGCGAGAACACGGAGATGACGCCGAACGCGGCGACGGTGGTACCCCACACCATCCGCCGCATGCCGGCGGTGGATCCGTGGAACAGATCCTCCGTCCCGACGGAAGCGAGCGCGACCGCGAACGGGAAGAACGCGGCGATGGAGTGGAAGAAGCTGCCGCGCACCGAGTGCGGGGTGAACACGACGCTCTGCGCGACGTATACGGTCAGCAGCAGGCCGACGAACGCGCGCACCTCGAGGCGATGCCAGCGCCCGCGAACGGCCAGGGCGAGCGGCACGACCGGGGCCAGCAGCACCGTCACCAGGGCCGTGACCGCGTTCGTGACGAGCGCTCCGGCCTTCGCCCCGAGCACGTCGAGCGGCGCTCCGAGGAACGGCTCGAGGGCCGGCGGGTGCAGCGCGAAGAAGTCCTCGTACCGCACGAGGAGGACCGCGCGGGCGAAGAGATCACCCGGGAATCCGAGCGAAATGCCACGCACGAGCCATCCGAGCCCGATCGCGAGCGCGATCGCCGCGCCGACCGCGCCCGCGCGCGCCGTCCGCCGCCGACCCGCGAGCCACAGGAGCGCGAGCCCGAAGAGCGCGGCCTCCGCGCGCGAGAGATAGAGGAGCCCGACGAGGAGACCCGCGAGCGCGCCGGCGCCGACGGAGCCCTGCGCCGCGCGCGCGAACGCGAGGAAGAACAGCGTCCCGAGGAGCGCGCCGATACCGAACGCATCCAGGCTCACCCAGGCCGGCGCGAGCGCGCCGCCGAGGCCGACGACGGCAGCGGCGGCCAGGGCCGCGACGAGGCCCGCGCCGAGCATGCGCGCCGCGGCGTACGTGACGACGGGGATCGCGGCGGCCACGGTGACGATCGCGACCTGCGCTGCCCGGAAGTCTCCGAGCGGACCTCCGATCAGCGCGATGCCCGCCGCCTGGAGCAACGTCGGCAGCGGCATCCAGAACCGGTGGCTCGGGATGGGCAACGACGCGAAGCGCGGCGCCTCGAGGAAGTTCCACACGAAGTCGGCGCTCAGGCCCTCGCCGCGCGCGACGCGTCCGGCGACGGACGCGAAGTAGTAGGCGTCGGTGTACCCCGGCTGCGAGACGACGACCATCGAGGCAGCGCGCACGCCGATGAGGAGCAGCGTGAGCACGACGAGCCACGCGAGCGGACGGCGATCGCGCCTCCGGTCGAAGGCGTAGACGCGGCGCATGCCGCGGGGCGCCTGCCGACGCTCCATGTTCCGACCCTCAAACATGCAGGCGCCGCGCGAACCACTTGCGGATCACGTCCATGCGCGTCCAGAGGTGGACGATCTGGCCGCTGAGCTCGCCGTTCACCGTCCCGCCGCGCAGTGCGGCGACGAATCCGTCGCGGTCGACGAAGTCGTCCATCTCCAGCCACGCGGCGCCGACCTCGGCGGGGCGGTGGGCGTCGCTGGCCACCGCTCCGGCGATGTCGTTCTCGCTCGCGTACTGCGCGGCGCGCAGGTTGTCCGCGTTGAAGGCCTCGCGGGCGTTGAAGATCTCGATCGCGTCGATGCTCGTCTTGATCCGATCGAGCGCGGCGCGGCGGATGTGGTTCAGGCGGTTGCGGCTGAACGGGTGCGGGATCGACACGACGCCGCCCTGGTCCCGGATGCGCGCGATGGTCTCCTCGGCCGAGAGGCGCGGGGGCACGTCCTTCTCCAGGAACAGCCCGATGATCTCCCCCTCGCGCGAGAGGATCTCCTCGCCCACGATGACGCGGAAGCCGTCGGCGATCTCGCGCAGCCGAAGGCCGCCCTCGATGGTGTCGTGGTCGGTCGCGCACACGACGTCGAGCCCGGTCTCCGTGATGCGGCGCGCCTGTCGGCTGTCGGGGGACCGCTCGGAGTGCATGTGCATGTCGACCTTGATGCGCCGCTTCTCCGGCTCGCTCACGCGAACACCCGCGCCGCACGGCCGCGCTCGTGCACCTCGCTCACGATCTCGCGGATGCGCCGCTCGAAGCGCGGCCGGTCGAAGAGGGCCGCCCGCCGCAGGAGCTCCTCGCGGTCGGGCGGCTGACGCTCCACCCAGAGCACGCCCTGCTCGAACGCGTCCACGTCCTGCGACGCCACGAGCACGCCGTCGACGCGATCGCGAACGATGTCGGTCGTGCCTCCGGCCGCGAGCGCGACGACGGGCGCACCCGACGCGAGCGCCTCGACGCACACCATCCCGAAGTCATCCTCGCCCGGAAAGATCAGTCCACGCGCCGCGCCGAGCAGCGAGCGGAGCGTCTCGTCGTCGACGCGGCCCGCGAAGGTGACGTTGTCCTTCGCCTTTCGCTCGAGGTGGCCGCGTTCGCGCCCTTCGCCGACGACGATCAGCCGCATGCCGATGCGGTCGAAGACCTCGACCGCGATGTCGGCGCGCTTGTAGGAGACCAGGCGCCCGACGAACACCCAGAAGTCGCCGCGCTCCGCGGGCCGGTAGCGCGCGACGTCGATCGGCGGATGCAGCACCTCGCTCTCGGCCCGGTAGTAGCGCGCGATGCGGTCCCGCACGGTCGTGGAGTTCGCGATCCAGCGATCGACCCGCGCGGCGGCGCGCAGGTCGTCCTCGCGCAGCCGCGCGAGCAGCTCGCGCACGACGCCGTGCAGCGGTGCGGGGACCTCGTCCTCCAGGTAGCGGTCGCGCTGGTCCCAGAGGTATCGCGTCGGCGAGTGGCAGTACGCGACGTGCACGGTCGGCTCGGGCAGGGCGATGCCCTTGATGAACGCGCTCGTCGACGACAGGAGGACGTCGGTCTCGGAGCCGACGCGCATGCGGGCCGCGGCGTTCGGATAGAGCGGGAGCAGCGCGCGGTGCAGACCGCCGCCGATCGGCAGCTGCTGCAGGTAGCTGGTGCGCAGGTCCCATCCGCGGAGCGCGCCGTAGCGGCGGGCGTCGTGGAAGAAGGTGTGGACGGGCGCGTCCGGCCACATCTCGTGCAGGACCTCGACGACGGCCTCGGCGCCGCCGTGCACC
>JACPEQ010000110.1 GCA_016183435.1 Chloroflexota bacterium | reverse complement strand
CGCAGCGACGCGGACCTCGACGGCCGGTTCGGCCGCACACAGGAGGACGGCGGCCGCTTCGCGGTCTCGAGCTACCTCGACCACCAGGGCCGCAAGCTCGTCGAGCGCTTCGACCCGCAGACGTACGGGGTGCTCGCCGGCACGATGGACACGCACGAGATCGGCCGCCGTCGCGGAGGCACCGGGGCCGCGCTCCGTCGCCTCGCCCTCGCGGGCACCCGGCTCGCCGGGATCGGGATCGAGGGCGACATCCTGTACGGGCCGCCGCAGGTCCGCGAGCTCGTCCGGGCAGCGCGCGCGGCTGGGGTCCGAGCGCGCTACAGGCACATCCGGTCGACCAAGGGGCACGACGCGTTCCTGGTCGAATGGGACCAGCTCGAGCGGATCCTGCGCCAGGCCCTGGGCGGCGGGGCGGGCCCGCGAGGCTGAGCCGGCGTCCGGTCGTGCCTCGGCCGCAGGCGCTTTGGATGCGGACCCGCACGTGCGGGGCGCACACTAGCGGCCCATGAAGGCCGTACAGGACTTCAACTACAAGGTCGCGCTCGCCTCCGGACTGAAGCACCTGCAGGGCGGCAAGCTTCGCCAGGCCGAGGAGCAGTTCCGCTACCTCGTGTCCAAGTTCCCGTCCGCCGACGGCGGACACCGCGGGCTCGCACGCGTGCAGGTCGAGGTCGGCGACCGCGCCGCCGCGCTCAGCACGCTCCGCGACGGGGCCGCGGCGCTCTCGCGCTCGGGTGAGCGTGCGCTCGCCATCGACCTCCTGCGCGAGGCGACCACGCTCGACCCCCTCGACCTCTCCGCGCACCGGCGCCTCGCCGCGGCGTTCGCGCTCGCCGGGGACATCGGCGCGGCCGCCGGGGAGTACGTGCGCTTCGCGAACGCGGAGATCGCCGCGGGCGATCCGGACCGGGCGCGTCTCGAAGCGAGCTACGCCCTCGAGACCCTCGGGGAGATCCCCGCGCTGCACGATCTCGCGCGCACGGCCGGTCTGCAGCTGCGCACCGTGCGCCGCCTCGCTCCGGAGCCGGCGCGCGAGCCCGAGCCGGAGCCCGCACCGGAGCGGTTCGTCGAGGCGGCGAGCGAGACGCCTCCGTACGACGTGTCCGCGCCCGCCGTCGAGGCGATCGCGCCGCCGGTCGAGGCCGTGCCCGCGCCGTTGCCCACGGCCGACACGCTCGCGCTCGAGGCGCGCGCCGTCGCCCTGGTCGGCGCGCGGGATCCGGACGCCGGTCGCGTCGCGGTCGAGGCCGCGCGCGCGCTCATCGACAGCGGAAAGGTGCACGCCGCGTGCGACCTGCTGCTGCAGCTCGTCGCGTCGGGCATCGCGGTGCACGAGGCCGAGCGCGAGCTGATCGGCGTCGCGCACGCGCTCGGGCGCAGCGAGATCGCGGCGGAGCGCGAGCAGCTGCTCGGCAGGGTGAGCGGGCTTGGATAGCATCGGCAAGCTCGTCGACCAGCTCCTGCAGGGCCGCGCGTTCGGATGGAACAACGTCGTCGACATCCTCCTCGTCGCGGTGTTCGTCTACTACGTCTTCGTCCTCATCCGCGGCACGCGCGCCGTCCAGCTGCTGCTGGGTCTCCTCGTGCTCGCGGGGATCTACGGCATCGCGGTGCGCTTCCAGCTGACGGTCACGGCGCTCGTGCTGCAGTTCCTCTCCGTCGCCGCGTTGGTCGCGATCCCCGTGATCTTCCAGCCGGAGCTGCGGCGCGCGCTCGGCCAGCTGGGACGGCTCGGCGCGCTCGACCGCCTCCTCGCGCCGACGAGCACGGAGGAGGTCGACGTGACCGTCGACGAGGTCGTGCGCGGTGCGCTGCTCATCCGGCAGCAGGGGAACGGCGCGCTCGTCGTCATCGAGCGCGGGACCGGCCTGCAGGACTACTCGGAGACGGGCGTGCCCGTGAACGGCAAGCTCACCGCGGAGCTGCTCGCGTCGATCTTCATGGGACGCTCGCCGCTGCACGACGGCGCGGTCATCGTGCGCAACGCGCAGGTCCACGCGGCCGCATGCCTCCTCCCCCTGGATGAGACTCCCGAGCGCTTCGCGCACCGCTACGGCATGCGCCACCGCGCGGCCCTGTCCATCAGCGCCCAGAGCGACGCGGTCGTCGTCGTCGTCAGCGAGGAGTCCGGGACCATCTCGATCGCGAGCAACGGACGCATGATCGGCAACCTCGACGAGGAGCGGCTGCGCCGCGTCCTCAGCTCGCTCCTTCGGAGCCGCATCCAGCCGCTCCCGTTCAGAACGAAAGCGTCATGATCCGGGGCGCGCCCGTGGGCGAGGTCGCACTCGCCCTCTGGCGGCGCATCGATGTCCGCCGTCTGTTCCTCGGCGATCTCGCGCTGAAGGGCGCGGCCATCGGCGTCGCCGTCCTGCTCTTCGTCTGGGCGACTCTGATCTACAACGCCCCGCCGCCCGAGGTGACGCAGCTGTTCGACGGGCGTATCCCCGTCGAGCGGCCCGATGTCCCGAGCGGATTCGTCCTGCGCGCGCAGCTCGGCGACGTCGGCGTCCGCCTCCGCGGCCCCGAGGACGCGGTCCGCGCGGTGGGCCAGCAGCAGCTCCGGGCGACGATCGACATCGGCGGGCTCGTGCCGGGTCCGAGCGTGCAGGAGGCGCCTGTGCGCATCGCCGTCGCCGGGGACCGGGTCCGCGTCGTCGAGGTGATCCCCGCCACGATGCCCATCCGCCTCGAACGCCGCATGGAGCGCACGCTCGTGGTCCAGCCCAAGCTCGCGAACGAGCCGCCGCCGGGGTTCCAGGCGGCACCCGCGACGTTCCGGCCCAAGGAGGTGACCGTGGGGGGCCCTGAGAGCGCGGTCGCGAACGTCGTCGCCGTCCTGGCGAGCGTGCGGTTCGGCGACGCACCGGTCGACCTGGTCCAGGACGTGCGACCGACACCGGTCGACGCGAACGGGCAGGTCGTGGAGGGCGTGGAGATCGATCCTGCGGCGGTGCTGGTGACGATCGAGGTCCGCTCGAGCGCCACGACGCGGACCGTGCCGATCCTGTGGCAGCTGCGCGGCGACGTCGCCACGGGATACTGGATCTCCCGCGTCGCGACCGAGCCGCTCGTCGTGACGGTGAGCGGCGCTCGCGACGTCATCGCCTCCCTCGAGCGGATCGAGACCGCGGTCGTCGATGTCGGGGGTCTCACGGCGGGCCGGACGTTCACCGTCCCGCTCGTCTTCCCGGAGGGCGTCAGGGTGCTCGGCGAGCAGCAGGTCAGGGTCGGTGTGACGGTCGTGGCGCTCATCGGCACGCGACCGTTCCCGCTCGTCGCGGTGCAGCCGGTCAACGTCGGCACGGAACTCGGCATCTCGATCGAGCCGGGGTCCGTCGCGGTCGTCCTGTCCGGAACGGTGCCCATGCTCAGCTCGCTGGGCAGCGATGCTGTCAGCGCGGCCGTCGACGTCGGCGGGCGCGGACCGGGTACCTACGTGCTGGATGTGACGCTCCGTGCGCCGTCGGGTGTCACCGTTCAGTCGCTGCAGCCGAGCCGTGTGGCCGTCACTATCCGTAGCACGAGACCGACTCCGAGCCCCACACCGAGCCCCACACCGACGCCGCCGTGACGAGGCTGTTCGGTACCGACGGCGTGCGCGGGATCGCGAACCGCGATCTCACGCCGGAGCTCGCCCTGCGCCTCGGCCGCGCGGCCGGCAACGTCCTCGGCGGCCCGGGCCACCGCGTCGTGGTCGGTCGTGACACGCGGCGCTCCGGCCGCATGCTGGAGAGCGCGCTCGCGGCCGGCCTGTGCTCCGTGGGGATCGAGGTGCGCCTCGTCGGGCACGTTCCGACCCCTGGGCTCGCGTACATCACGCGGACGCAGGGATACAGCGCGGGCGCCGTCATCAGCGCGTCGCACAACCCGGCTCCGGACAATGGCATCAAGTTCTTCGACCAGCGCGGGCTCAAGCTGGCGGACGCGCTCGAGGAGCGCATCGAGGCTCTCATGACGAACGAGGACGCCCTGCCGCGCCCCGAAGAGGGCGGCATCGGCCTCGTGGGTGACGCCCGCGGCCTCGTGCGGGCGTACGAGGACGCGCTCTCGAAGCTCGCGCCTCGGCTGGAGGGCATCCGCGTCGTGCTCGACTGCGCGAACGGCGCGACGTATCGCGTGGCGCCCTCGGTGTTCGCGAAGGCGGGTGCCGAGGTGATCGTCCTCTGCGACCAGCCCGACGGCCTGAACATCAACGACGGCTGCGGCAGCACGTACCCCGAGCGCCTGCAGCGCGCAGTGGTCGAGCGCACGGCCGACGTCGGCTTCGCCTTCGACGGCGACGGCGACCGCTGCGTCATCGTGGACGCTCATGGGCAGCTGCACGACGGTGACTTCGTGCTCGCGCTCGCGGCGCGGCACTTCGCGCGGCACGCGAAGCTCGACCCACGGATCGTCGTCGGGACCGTGATGACGAACGGCGGCATGGAGGCGACGCTCGCGAAGGACGGTATCGAGCTCGTCCGCACGCAGGTGGGCGACCGCTACGTATGGGAGGAGATGGAGCGGCGCGGCGCGCAGTTCGGCGGTGAGCCGTCGGGGCACGTCATCTTCCGGGAATACGCCGCGACGGGGGACGGCATCCTCACCGCGCTCGAGGTGCTGGCCATCGCAAAGGCGGAGCGGCGCCCGCTCGCGGAGCTCGCGGCCGAGATCGAGCGCTGGCCGCAGGTGCTCATGAACGTCCGCGTCGCCCGGCGCGCCGAGTGGCAGGACGTGCGCGCCTTCCGTGAGGAATACGAGCGCGCGAAGAGCGAGCTCGAGAGGGGCGGGGGACGCATCAACGTGCGACCCTCGGGGACCGAGCCGGTGCTCCGCATACTGGTGGAGGCGCGGGCCGAGACCGTCGCGTCGTCGACGGCGCAGCGCCTCGCGGCACTTGCACGGGAGGTCCTCGCCTGATGTGCGGGATCGTCGGATACGTCGGATCTCGTGACGCCACGCCGCTCCTGGTGAACGGCCTGCGGCGCCTGGAGTACCGCGGATACGACTCGGCGGGCGTGGCCATCCAGGAGAACGGGCACCTCGAGGTGCGGCGCGC
This sequence comes from Chloroflexota bacterium, assembly GCA_016183435.1. Taxonomy (GTDB): domain Bacteria; phylum Chloroflexota; class Limnocylindria; order P2-11E; family P2-11E; genus JACPOT01. The sequence continues at coordinate 8,124 of JACPEQ010000110.1, read as the reverse complement.
GGAAGGCAAGCTCGACAACCTCGTGCAGGCCATCGCGCAGAAGCCGCTGACGGGCCGCAGTGGGATCGGCCACACGCGGTGGGCGACCCACGGGCGTCCGAGCGAGCAGAACGCACACCCGCACGTCGACTGCGGCGCCGTCACGGCCGTCATCCACAACGGGATCATCGAGAACTTCGCGGAGCTCAAGGCGCCGCTCGTCAGCGACGGTCACCGGTTCTCCTCGGAGACCGACACCGAGGTCGTCGTGCACCTCCTCGAGGAGGAGCTGAAGCGCGGGCGTCCGCTCGAGGAGGCCGCCCTGCGCGTGCTGCCGCAGCTGGAAGGCGCGGCCGCGCTGGCGTTCCTGTCGGTGAAAGACCCAGGCAAGATCGTCGCGGCGCGCATCAGCAACGCCGGCGGCGTGATCGTCGGGTACGGCGAGGGCGAGAACTTCATCGCCTCGGACATCCCCGCGCTGCTCGAGCACACGCGGCGCATGACGTTCCTCGATCCCGGCGAGATGGCCGTCGTCACGGCGACGGGCGTCTCGTTCCGCCGGCTCGAGGACGGGGCCCAGATCGAGAAGGCGGTCCAGCAGATCCAGTGGGACGCGGTCTCCGCGGCGAAGGCCGGCTACAAGCACTTCATGCTCAAGGAGATCCACGAGCAGCCGCGCGTCGTCTCCGACACGCTCATCGGCCGCGTCGAGCGCACGAGCGGACGCGTCGTCTTCGACGACGACCTGAAGCTGACCGACGCGCAGGTCCGGTCGCTGCAGCGGATCACGCTCCTGGGCTGCGGGACGGCGGGATACGCGGCGCTCGCGGGGAAATACCTCATAGAGCGGCTCGCGAAGATCCCGTGCGACGCCGAGATCCCGAGCGAGTACCGCTACCGGGACCCGGTGGTCACCGGTGACCACCTCGTCGTCTCGCTGACGCAGTCGGGCGAGACCGCCGACACGCTCGGCGCGATGGAGGAGGCCAAGAAGCGCGGGGCGCGCCTCCTCACGTTCGTCAACGTCATGGGGAGCCAGGCCTCACGGCTCGCGGACGACGTCATCTACCTGCACGCCGGTCCGGAGATCAGCGTGGCGTCGACGAAGGCGTACACGACGATGCTCGTCGACCTGTACCTCTTCGCGATCTACCTCGCGCAGCGCCGGGGGACCGTCTCCGCGGAGGAGGCCGGGCAGCTGCTCGCCGAGGCCTTCCACCTGCCGACGCTCATCGACGCGGTGCTCGGCGAGGAGCCCAAGGTCAAGGCGCTCGCCTATCGCTATCACCAGGCGCGCGACTTCCTCTTCCTCGGCCGCGGCATGAACTACCCGACGGCCCTGGAGGGCGCCCACAAGCTGAAGGAGCTCTCCTACAGCCACGCCGAAGGCACGGCCGCCGGCGAGATGAAGCACGGGATCAACGCGCTCATCGACGAGACCCTGCCGGTGATCGCGATCGCCCTGCGCGACTCGACGTACAAGAAGATGCGCTCGAACATCCAGGAGGTCCGCGCCCGCGCCGGCGTCGTCATCGCCGTCGCTGACGACGACGACGAAGAGATCGCGGAGCACGCCGATGCCGTCATCCGCGTCCCGCACACGAACGAGCTGCTGTCGCCCGCGCTCGCCGTGCTGCCGCTGCACCTCTTCGCGTACCACGTCGCCGATCGCCGCGGGAACGACGTGGACCAACCCCGGAACCTAGCGAAGTCGGTGACGGTCGAGTGAGCGACCTCGCGAAGAGCGTGACCGTTGAGTAGAGCACAGGCGTCCCCGGCGCGCGCAGACCGAGGGGAGGAGCCCGATGCGGAGCGAAGCTCCGCACGGGAGTGGGCCACGAGGTCGAGCACGCCGGCCGAGGACCGGCTTGGCCGGTCCGAGGTCGGAATAGACGTGATCGAGACCGCGCGCATCCGCGGCGTGCTCGAGCGTCACGACGAGCGGTTCCTCGGGCGCGTGTACACGGAGTGGGAGCGCGCGTACTGCCGGAAGAACGTGCTCCATCTCGCGGGGCGCTGGGCCGCGAAAGAGGCCGTCTCGAAGGTGCTCGGCCTCGGCGTGCGCGGCGTCGGCTGGCGCGAGATCGAGATCCGGCGCACGCCCATGGGCCAGCCGACCGTGACCCTCCACGGCCGTGCCGAGCGGCGTCGAGCGGTGCTCGGCCTGTCCAGCCCGCTCGCGGTGTCCATCTCGCACATCCGGGACCTCGCCGTCGCCGTTGCGGTCGGCGTCCGCGCCCCGGCGAGCGGATAGCCCTCTGGCAGGGGCCAAGCCCGCGCCGATCACGGCGAAGACCGTCCGCGGCTTCCTGAAGCCGCTCCCGGACGACGCGGGCAAGGACGCCCGCGGCCGTGTCCTCGTGGTCGGTGGATCGCTGCGCTACCCGGGCGCGCTCATGCTGGCGTGCCGGGCTGCCGCGCGCTGCGGGGCGGGCGTGGTCACCGCGGGCAGCGCGCGCAGCGTCAGCGAGGCCATCGCCGGCCTCGACCCGAACATCACGCACCTGCCGCTCGCGGAGTCGCAGCCGGGCATCGTCGCGGTCGGCGCGGCGGCGCAGGTGGCGCAGCACTTCTCCGAGAAGATCCGCGCCCTCCTGATCGGCCCGGGGTTCTCGCACGGCACCGGCACCGACGAGTTCGTGCTCGCGGTCCTGCGCAACGCCCGCGCGATCCCGACGGTCATCGACGCTGACGGCCTGAACGCGCTGGCGCGCGCCGACGATCGTCCGGTGCCGCTCCCGCAGCGCTGCGTGCTGACGCCGCACGACGGCGAGGCCGCGCGGCTGACCGGGCAGGTCGTGCCGAAGGGCGCGCAGCGCGTGCCGTTCGCGGAGCGCTTCGCGACGGAGTGGAAGACCGTGGTCGCCCTCAAGGGACCCGTCACCGTGGTGACGGACGGCAAGAAGACGTACGTGCACGACGCGCCGAACGCTGCGCTCGGTGTGGGTGGATCCGGCGACGCGCTCAGCGGCGCGGTCGCCGCGTTCCTGGCGCGCGGCCTCGCTCCGCTCGCCGCCGCGGTGGCCGCCGTGTGGACGCACGGGCGCGCCGGCGCGCTGCTCGCGGGGGAGATCGGCCAATCGGGCGCCCTCGCGACCGAGATTGTCGACGCGCTGCCGCGCGCGCTGCGCGAGGTCATCGAAGGGAGATGACGGTCGTCCGTTCGACCGTCGCCGACGTCGACCTCGACGCGATCGTCCACAACCTCCGCGTCATGGAAGAACGAGGGCAGCGTGTCATCGCCGTCGTGAAGGCCGACGCCTACGGTCACGGCGCCGAGGTGGTCTCGCGGGCGCTCGTGGAGGCCGGCGCGGAGATGCTCGCCGTCTTCACGGTCGAGGAGGGCATCGTCCTGCGGCGCTCGGGGATCGGCGCGCCGATCCTCGTGCTCGGGGGCATCACCGATCCGACCGAGGCCGACGCGGCGGTGGCGCACGGGCTCGCGGTGGTCGTCTGGGACGAGGAGCGGGCCCGCGTCCTGGCCGCGGCCGCCGCGGCGCAGCGCGTGACGGTGCGTGTGCACGTGAAGGTCGACACCGGCCTCACGCGCCTGGGCGCGCCGCTGGCGACCGCGGTCGAGCGCTACCGCGCGATCCGAAAGCTGCTCGGGCCGGCGATCGACGGGATCTTCACGCACTTCGCCAACGCGGACGAGCCCGGCGACACGTTCACCGCGGAGCAGCTCCGGCGCTTCGAGCAGCTCCTCGCCGCGCTGCCGGAGCGGCCTCGGCTCGTGCACGCCTCCGCGAGCGCGGCCGTCGTCGCGCTCGACACCAGCGCGACCTGCAACGCCGTGCGTCCGGGCCTCGCGCTGTACGGCCTCCACGCCGCGCCGCACCTCGCGTCGGTCTCGCTGCGGCCCGCCCTGCGGTGGACGTCGCGGGTGCACCGCGTCGCCCGGGCGCCCCGCGGGACCGGGGTCTCGTACGGCCACGACCACCGGATGGCACGCGACGGCCACGTCGCGACGGTGCCGGTCGGCTACGGCGACGGCCTCCCGCGCGCCGCGACGGGCCGCGCGCGGCCGCTCGTGCGCGGGCGGGCCGTCCCGATCGCCGGCCGTGTGTGCATGGACCTGATCATGCTCGACGTCACCGACGTGCCCGGTGTCACCGAGGGCGACGAGGTCGTGCTCATCGGCGAGCAGGGCGGCGAGCGCTCGTCGGCTGAGGATCTCGCTGCGGCCTGCGGCACGATCAACTACGAGATCGTCACGAACCTGCGGCCACGCGTCCCGCGACGCTACGTGCGGGCCGGACACATCGTCGCGACCCGGACGATGGCCGACGGTGTCGTGTGGTCGTGAGGGCGGCGCTCTGGCTCGTCCTCGCCCTGGTCCTGTCGGCGTGCGAGCCGGTCACCGTGCCGCCCCAGAGCGCCTCGCCCTCGCCGGCGGAGGGGAGCGGCCCGGGAGGCGCGGCGAGCGCGAGCCCGGGCGCCAGCGCGAGCGCGGCCGTCGCCGGGGACATGACCGCCGCGCTCCTGGCGAAGCCGATCCCGATCGCGGACCTCTTCGACCTCGTCCGGCGCATGAAGGGCCGCGACGGCACGCCCGCGAAGGAGTTCGAGCCGGTGCGAGCGACGCCGCCGAACGAGAGCGCCGGCGCGGTGCAGGAGTTCTGGGTCTACGACTTCGCGGCAAAGAAGAACGTCCGGGTCCCGGCCACGCTGCGCCTTCTCACGACGAACGTGAAGTGGTGGATCCAAGCCGACGTGACCGTCGACGAGCAGCAGCTCGCGCGGAGCGCGCAGGCGTTCGAGGAGCGCATCTATCCGACGAACCGGCGGATCTTCGGCGAGGAGTGGAACCCCGGCATCGACTCGGACCCGCGCATCAACGTGCTCGTCGCGCGGATCCCGGGATCGGCCGCGGGGTACTTCTCGTCGAGCGACTCGCTGCCGCGGTGGGTCAACGAATTCTCTGCCGAGCGCGAGATGATCTACATGAACACGCTCGGGGTCCGCGCCGGCACCGACTCCTTCAACTCGGTGCTCGCGCACGAGTTCTGCCACATGATCCAGTTCAACCGCCGCGCACGCACGGCGATCTGGTTCAACGAGGGTCAGGCGCAGCTGTGCGAGCGCGCGAACGGTTTCAGCATGACCTTCGAGACGCAGTTCCTCCGCGATCCGGACACGCAGCTCGACACGTGGACGGAGCTCGACGAGGGCGCCGCCCCGCACTACGGTGCGTCGTATCTCTTCCTCGAGTACCTGCGCGCCCGGACCGGCGGCGGCTACGGGTTCATCAACTCGCTCATGTCGAAGGGGGTCGACACGGTCGCCGACCTCGACAAGGCGCTGCGCGCGGCGGGCCACCCCCCGTTCGAGGAGATCCTCGCCGACTGGGTGGCCGCGAACGCCTTCATCGGCGTGAGCGGCGAGGCGAAGCTGGCGTATCCGTCCGACGTCCGGATCCGCGAGTCGGCGCGCCCGACGACGCAGGATCGGGTCGCCGTCGGATCGAGCCTGCGCGCCACGGTGCATCCGCAGGCCGCCCGCTACGTCGAGCTGCCCCGCACCGGCCAGTACCGCGTTCGCTTCGAGGCCCCGGCGACCGCTCGGGTCGTGCCGACGGATGCCCACTCCGGCGGTGCGTTCTGGTGGTCGGATCGCGCCGACGGGATGGACAGCCATGTGACGCGCGAGGTGGACCTGACGGGAGCCCGCGCCCCGTCGGTCTCGTTCTGGACGTGGTTCGACATCGAGCGTGACTTCGACTACGGCTACGTCGCGGTCTCGACGGACGGCGGGAAGCGCTGGGCGACCCTGGCGACGTCCGCGACGACCAGCGCCGATCCGAACGGGAACAACCTCGGCCACGGGTTCACCGGGATCTCCGGCGGGGGAAAGGACCCGGTCTGGATCGAGCAGACGGCCGACCTCGTGCCGTACGCGGGCAAGCGCATCCTGCTGCGGTTCGAGCACGTGACCGACGGCGCCCTGAACAAGGGTGGCTTCGCGGTCGACGACATCGAGATCGCCGAGATCGGCTACCGTGACGACGCCGAGGCCGATCGCGGCTGGGACGCGAAGGGGTTCATCAGATCGACCAATCTCGTCCGCGCAAGGTACGTCGTGCAGGTCCTCCACTTCGGCGCCGCGCCGAAGGTGGAGCGGACCATCGTGCAGGACGGCAAGCTGGAGATCGAGGTGGACGCCAGCGCCGACCGCGCCGCGCCGCTCCTCGCCGTGACCCCGCTGGTGCCACGCTCGACCGAGCCGATCGCCTTCGAGGTGCAGGTGACGCCGCGGCGGTAGCCGGGGGTGGAAGGGGGCAGAGCCCCCTGCGAGGTCCTGACCTGTCGGACGCGCGTGTCCTGCGGCAGGTGCTCGCCCGCCATGGCATCCGGGCGGCGACGTCCATCGGCCAGCACTTCCTGGTCGACCGTGCCGCGCTCGCTGCCATCGTCGAGGCGGCCGAGCTCTCCGCGGACGACGACGTCCTCGAGATCGGTCCCGGCCCGGGCGCGCTCACCCAGCGGCTCGCGGCGGTCGCCCGCTCGGTGACGGCCGTCGAGCTCGACGAGCGGATGATCGCGGTCGCGACCGAGGCCGTCCGCGGCGCGGCGCACGTTCGCTTCGTTCGCGCGGACGCCCTCGCGGTCGACCTGTTCGCCGTCGGCCCGAGACCGACCCGTATCGTCGCGAACCTGCCGTACCAGATCACGTCGCCGCTTCTGCACCGCTTCCTGGTCGACGCGCGCCGCCCTCCGCTGGTCGTCGTGCTCGTGCAGGACGAGGTCGCGCGGCGGATGGCCGCGACCGAGACCGATCGCGAGCGGTCGTTCCTCAGCGTGTTCGTGCAGGCGTTCGCGGAGCCGCGGCTCGTGCGCCGCGTGCCGCCGGGCGCGTTCCGCCCGCCGCCGAAGGTGTCGTCGGCGGTCGTGGCGCTGCGCACGCGCGAGCGTCCGGCCTTCGCGCCCCTCGACCAGAGCGCCTTCCTGCGCTTCGTCAGCGACGCGTTCCGTCACCGTCGCAAGCAGCTGCGCGCCGCCTTGGGACACGAGGCCGGCATCGAGCGTGACCGGGCGACCGCCGCGCTGAGCGAGGTCGGGATCGCGCCCGAGCGTCGCCCCGAGGAGCTGTCGGTCGCGGACTGGGTGCGGCTCGCGTCCGCGCTCGGCGTCTCCGGAGCGCGGGCGTGAGCGCGAAGATCCACGTCCTCGCCCCCGCGAAGGTCAACCTCACGCTCGAGGTGCTCGGTCGGCGCGGCGACGGGTACCACGACCTCGCGAGCGTGATGGCCGCCGTCGACCTGTACGACGACGTGCGCGTCGGGCCGGCGCGCGCGCTGGACGTGCGCATCCGGCCTCCCCTCCACCCGGGGGGGCCCGCGGTCGACGCGCCGCGCGGCGACGATCTCGCGAGCCGCGCCGCCCGCGCGATCGCCGCCGCCTGCGGCCGCGAGCCGAAGGTGCACGTCATCGTGCGCAAGCGCATCCCCGTCGCCGCGGGCCTTGGGGGTGGGTCGAGCGACGCCGCTGCGGTGCTGCACGCGATCCGTCGGCTGTGGGATCTCGCTGACGTCGACCTCATGCCGATCGCCGCGACGGTCGGATCGGACGTCCCGTTCTTCGCCGCCGGGTGCGCCCTCGCGCGCATCGGCGGGCGAGGGGAGCGCGTCGAGCCGCTTGCCGCGCGGTCGATCCCCCCGGGGGGACCCGCTCAGCCGGTGTGGATCTCGCTCGTCACGCCGGCCGCGCGGTCGGCGACGCGCGACGTCTTCGCGGCGTTCGACGGGCCGTGCGGCGACGGACGCGCGACCGACGAGATGGCGCGCCTCTTCGCCGCCGGTGCGGCGACGCCCGCGGCGCTGCGCGCCCTCGCGCGCAACGACCTCACCGCGGCCGCGGAGCGCGTGTCGCCCGTCGTCGCGGAGGCGCGCGCCGCTGCGCGCGACCGCGGGATCGACCTGCACGTATCCGGAAGCGGACCCTCGCTCTTCGCGATCGCGGACGACCGCGCCGACGCGATACGGCTCTCGCGCGCACTGCGACGCCTCGGCCTTCGCGCTCGGCCTCACCGTCTGGCCATCACGACCTAGTCGTCCCCCTCGGCGCGCAGACCCTTTCCGACGCTCCCTCGGGCGAAGCCCTCGGTCGCGCCACCGTGCTCGACCTCGCCGCTTGGCGTCTCGGTCTG
>JACPEQ010000109.1 GCA_016183435.1 Chloroflexota bacterium | reverse complement strand
CTCGGGCCCGGCGTCGGTCGCGCGGCGACCGTGCGCTGCCGCGGCTGGCTCGCGCCGATCGTGCCCGCGACGACGAGCAGGAGGGCGCCGCTCGCGAGCGCGATCCGGATGCGGCGGATCCGGCCCGTGCCGCGGATGCGGTCGCGCAGCCGCGACGGCTCGGCCGAGGGCTCGACCAGGGCGGCTGCCTCCATGCCCGAGCCGGGGAAGCGGCCGTAGGGCCGATCGGCGCTGTTCTTCTCGGCAGTCGGCCTTCGGCCGCTGCCTTTAGCCGCCGGCACCGTGGTCATCCCGTCGAGCGTACCGGTCGCGACCGCGGCGGCCTAAGAGCGGCCTAAGGATCGCTCGGACGTCAGCGGACCGCGCTCCTTGCCTTGGCGACGTCGGCCGAGCCGATCGCGAGCTGCTTCTTCCCGCCGGACGCACCGACGACGTAGATCGCGTCGACGTTCACGCCCTGGTCGGCGAGCTTGCGCGCCGTGGTCGCCAGGCTCCCGGGACGGTCCTCGAGGTCGACGAACGTCATCTCGCGTTCGCCTTCGCACGTGATCCCGGCGCCCTCGAGCGCCTTGCGCGCGGCCGCCGTGTCCGCGACCAGGATGCGGATGTCGCCGCTGCCCCCGGCGGCGGCCGCCGAGATGGCCTCGATGTTCACGCCGGCCTTGCCGAGCGCCTCCGCGAGCTTCGCCAGCGAGCCGGGACGGTCCGCCATCGTGACGCGCAGCTCCTTCAGGTGTCCTGGCATGTCGCCCTCCCCCCGCGCCATCGGCGCGGCGCCCGTATTCTGCCGGTGTCGTGAAGCCGACGGAGCAGCTGGCCGCGCTGCGCGCGCAGGCGCTGCGGGGCGGCGGCGAACGGCGCATCGAGCAGCAGCACGCCAAGGGCAAGATGACCGCGCGCGAGCGGCTCGACCTCCTCCTCGACGAGGGCTCGTTCACCGAGATTGACCGGTTCGTCCAGGCGCGGCCCAACGAGCTCGTCGGCGAGACCGAGCAGGTCATGGGCGACGGCGTCGTCACCGGCTTCGGACGGATCGACGGCCGGCTCGTCTACGTGTTCGCGCAGGACTTCACGGTGTTCGGCGGGTCACTGGCGGAGGCCCACGCAGCGAAGATCGTGAAGCTCATGGACCTTGCGGTCCGCAACGGCGCGCCGATCGTCGGGCTGAACGACTCGGGCGGCGCGCGCATCCAGGAAGGCGTCGTGTCGCTCGCCGGCTACGCCGACGTGTTCCTGCGCAACGTCCTCGCGTCGGGCGTAGTCCCGCAGCTCTCGGCGATCATGGGTCCCTGCGCCGGCGGCGCGGTGTACTCGCCCGCCATCACCGACCTCGTCGTGATGGTCCGCGACACCTCGTACATGTTCGTGACCGGACCCGACGTGGTGAAGACGGTGACGCACGAGGACGTGACGTCGGAGGAGCTCGGTGGCGCGGAGGTGCACGCGACGAAGAGCGGCGTGGCGCACTTCGAGGCCGACGACGAGGTGCAGTGCCTCCTGCTCCTGCGCTCGCTCATCGGGTACCTGCCGTCGAACAACCTCGATCCGGCTCCGGTCGTGCCGACGACCGACCCTGCGGACCGCGCGGACCCTGAGCTCGACTCGATCGTCCCGGCCTCACCGACGAAGCCGTACGACATGAAGGACGTCATCCGGCGTGTCGTCGACGACGGCGGGATGCTCGAGGTCCACGAGCGCTGGGCTCAGAACATCATCTGCGCCTTCGCGCGCCTCGACGGCCGCACCGTCGGGATCGTCGCGCAGCAGCCCGCCGTGCTCGCGGGCGTGCTCGACATCGACGCGTCGACGAAGGCCGCGCGCTTCGTGCGCTTCTGCGATGCCCTCAACATCCCGCTCGTCACGTTCGTCGACGTGCCCGGGTTCCTGCCCGGCACTGGCCAGGAGCACGGCGGGATCATCCGCAACGGGGCGAAGCTCCTGTACGCGTACGCCGAGGCGACGGTGCCGAAGCTGACGGTGATCACGCGCAAGGCCTACGGGGGCGCGTACGACGTCATGTCGAGCAAGCACATCCGCGGGGACATGAACCTCGCGTGGCCGTCGGCGGAGATCGCGGTGATGGGCCCCGAGGGCGCCGTGAACATCCTGTACCGCGACGAGATCGCGGCGGCGGCGGACAAGGACGCGAAGCGCGCCGAGCTCGTGAAGGCGTACGTCGAGCGCTTCGCGAACCCGTACGTCGCGGCGTCGCGCGGCTACCTCGACGACGTGATCGAGCCGCACGAGACACGCCCGCGCCTCATCGCGGCGCTCCGCTCGCTGGCCGGCAAGCGCGACACGAATCCGCGCAGGAAGCACGGCAACATCCCCCTGTAGCAGCCCGCTCGGGTGGTCCGATCGCCCACATTCGGTCGCCACCCTTGACTCGGCGTTCCCGGTCGCGCGAGAATCCGATCCGGCGAGTCGGAGATCGCATGAGGGGGACGCAGGTGTGGCATCGGGCGCTCCGTGACTGGCCGAGCGGTCGGGTGACCGCGCGGCTGCGCTTCATCGCCGCCCGCGTCTCCCGCTGCGCCGGCGGCATCTGCTCCTGTTCGGCGGCGGTCCCTGCCGCCGGTGGGAGCGCGGCGCTCTAGCACCGTCTCCTCCTCGCGCTCGGGATCCGCCCCACCGTGACCGTTCCCTCGATCCCCCGCGCGCACGGAGGTGGACCATCGCGAACGCAACTGACACGACCTTCGCCAGACCGCTCGCTGCGACCCTACGTCAGCAGCTCGCGCCCCAGTACGTCGCGGCCGGCGCCGTCGCACTGAGCGCGATCGCTGTGGCCTTCGCCATGGCGCCGACCGACGGGCGCCTTCCGGCGCTGTGGTCTCTGGGGATCGCGGCCGGGTTCGCGCTGCAGCGCAGTCGCTTCTGCTTCGCCTCCGCCTTCCGGGACCTCTTCCTCTTCGGCAGCGCGCGGATCATGAAGGCGATCCTCCTCGGTCTCGGTGTCGCCAGCGCCGGCTTCGCCGTGATCATGCGCGGCGCCGTCCCCTTCGCCGAGAACGGCGCGCTGCCGCCGGAGGCGCACATCCTCCCGGTCGGCGTCACCACGATCATCGGCGGCCTGCTCTTCGGCTACGGCATGGTGCTCTCGGGCGGGTGCGTGTCGGGATCGCTGTATCGCGCGGCCGAGGGCTACGTCGGCTCGTGGGTCGCGCTCGCGGGGGCGGTCGTCGGCCTCGGTCTCCTCTCGCAGACGTGGAACTGGTGGTGGGCCGTCGCGGTCTCGGCCGAGCCGACGATCTGGCTGCCCGGAGTGCCGGGCCTCGGCTATGCCGGCGCGATCGCGCTCACCCTCGCCGCGCTCGTCGGTGCATACGTCTTCTTCGTCTGGTGGGAAGCGCGCGCCGGGCTCGGGTCCGCCGAGACCGCACAGCCCCGCGCCGTCGCGCACACGTTCCGAGACCAGTTGACCGTGACGTGGCGCGCGGTCTTCGTCCGCGGGTGGCCGGCGCTCGTGGGCGGCGCGGCCCTCGGCGGGATCGCGACGCTCATGTACGTCGTCCACATGCCCTGGGGCGTGACCGGAGAGCTGATGCGCTGGGCGAACGCGTCCATGACCGCGCTCGGTGCGCCACCCCCGGAGGCGCTCGGGCTGGCCGACATCGGTGGCTGCGCCGCCCGCGCGGACGAGACCGGCATCTTCACGCACACCTTCGCCGTGACCGTCGGCCTCCTCCCCGGTGCGGCGATCGGCGCGCTGCTGGCGAAGGAGTTCAAGCTCCGTTTCCCGCGGAGCGCGCGGCGGTACCTGCAGTCACTGGTCGGCGGGCTCTTCATGGGCTACGGATCCGGGCTGGCCATCGGCTGCACCATCGGCGCCTTCTTCTCTTCGATCGCGTCGCTCGGCCTGAGCGGCTGGCTCTTCGGCCTCGCCCTGGCGGGCGGCGCGTACCTCGGCGTGCGGACCATCCAGAGGATCCCGTGATGGAGGAATGACGATGAAGCTCGACGTGCGGGGCGAGGTCTGCCCCTATCCGATGCTGAAGGCGGTCGAGGCGATGCAGAAGCTCAAGGGCCGCGAGGAGGTCGTCGTGATCACCGACCACGCGCCGTGCCTCGAGACGATCCCGCCGCAAGCGCGGCGCTTCGGCTACGCGTATTCGGTCCGGGAGACGGGATCGCCGGAGTGGACCATCACCCTCAGCCCGCAGGGGCCAGGCCGATGAGCGCGCGGATCGCTGCGCTCCTCACCGCGCTGTCGGTGCTCGTCTCCACATGTGGCGGCGGCACGGGCGGCGTCGCCCCTTCACCCGCACCGCCCTCGGCCTCACCGCCGAAGGACGTGAAGGCCCAGGTCATCGTCCTGAGCAACAGCTCGCCCAACGTCACCGTCATCGACGGCGAGAGCTTCAGGGTGCTGCGCACGAAGGACATCCCGGGCTTCAAGGCCTGGACCTGGAACGACGACAACAACTACTTCGATGGCCGGCACCTCTGGCTCGGCGAGCGCGACCCGCAGACGAGCGAAGCCGACGTCATGCTGCTGGACCTCGACACGCTCGAGGTGACCGAGCGGATCCCGCTCGGCAAAGAGCCGACGACGCTCTACATCGGCAAGCCGACCAAGGAGGGCCAGCTCTTCGTCGCCAAGCACGCCTCCTGGCAGCTCGCGGTCATCGACGTGAGGACGCGCAAGCTGCTGAGAGCCGTTGATGTCGACGTGAACGCGGGCACGACGGGCAAGGCCCCGCAGTGGGCGGCGTGCGACGCCGACTCGGCCACGACGGACGACGGCGTGACGCGCATCTTCGTGCCGACGTCGTTCGGCACCACGACGACGGCGATCGATGCGGCGACCGGTAAGCCCCTGAGGACCCTGAGCCATCCCGCAGGATCGCGGCCCTGCATGCTCACGGTCGCGCCGGACAAGAAGGTTTGGGTCCAGGAGTGCGACGGGAACGCGAACGTCGTCCTCGACCCGGTCAGCCTCGAGATCCTGAAGCGCATCCCGAGCGGGAAGAGCCCGCTGCTCGCGGCGTTCACCGCCGACGGCAAGTACGGCCTCATCGGCGTCGGCAGCGACACCTTCGTCCAGGTCATCGACGCGAAGACCCTCGGCGAGGTCAAGCGCGTCGAGGTCGGGACGAACCCGGACAAGGTGAGCTCGCATCCGAACGGCAAGTGGCTCTTCGCGGAGCTGACGAAGGAGGCGGCGGTGGCGGTCATCGACACCACGACCTGGACCGTGGCCCAGCGCATACCCATCGGCACCAATCCCACGGGCATCTTCGTGCGGACGCTGCCGTGAGGATCGGGCGCGTCTCGCCCGCGGCCGCGCTCGCCCTCGCGCAGCGGGAGGAGGCGGTCCTCCTCGATCTCCGCGAGCCCGCCGCGTTCGCGCGCGGCCACCCCGCCGGCGCGCTCTCCGTGCTCTTCAGCCCGCGAGGCCTGGGCCTGCGCGCGCGCGCCGCCCTGCCGCCGGGAGCCGCCGTGGTGCTCGTCGCCCCGGACGAGGGAACCGGCGAAGCGGCCGCCGTGCAGCTCGTCGAGGCGGGCGTGGCGGTGCGCGGGATCCTCGAAGGCGGATCGGAGGCTTGGCGGGCTGCGCGTCTGCCCGAGGCCGCCGTGAGCGAGGTCGCGGTCGATGAGCTGCCGCGGCTCGCTGAGGTCGCCACGGTCGTCGACGTGCGCGAGCCGCTCGAGTGGGCGACCGGGCACGTGCCGGGCGCACTGCTCATCCCGCTGGGGCGCCTGCGCGAAGCGATCCCGTCCGTCCCGCGCGACCGACCGGTCGTCGCCATCTGCGAGGCCGGCGTCCGCAGCTGCACCGCGGCGAGCATCATGGCCGCCGCGGGCCTCGAGGACGTCGCGCACGTCCCGGAGGGATCGAGCGGCTACCGCCGCGCGGGCCTTCCGCTCGCCTATCCGAGCGAGGAGGTCCTCGCGCGATGACGCTCTCCCGGCGCACCTTGCTCGTCGCCCTGGGCTCGGCGTTCGCCGGCGCCGGCGCGGCCTACACCGTCCGCGAGCTGCAGCTCGGCCCGCAGGAGCGCGAGACCGAGGCGTTGCGCCGGAAGGTCACCGCGCTGTCCTACAACGTCGCCTCCGGCGGCGGGATCAACCGCAAGCTCATGCCCGACCCGCTGACCGGCCGGGCCACGGTGCCGCTCGACGAGGCCTTCACGTTCAATCGCGATCACGCCATGTGCCGCGTCGACACCAATCCGGCCGCGTTCAGGATGCCGACCTACGCGATGGGCGAGGTGGTCATCGCGCCGAACCAGTTCTACATGGCCATGGCCACCACGACGATCGAGCAGTTCCGCGTCTTCACCGCCGCCGACGGCAGGCGCCACGCGATCCTGAAGGGCGGGCTCTCCTGCGCCACCGAGGTCGGCCAAGCATCGACGAAGCTCGGCTCGCGCACCGCGGCCGAGCACGCGACGTACGAGATCGAGGCGGTGGACGGCGGCATCGGCGGCGGCAAGGCGGGGGACTCGTTCGCGTTCACCGTCTTCTTCGACCAGAAGGAAGCGCCGCTCAACCACGCGATCTTCGGTCCGAAGTTCACCTTCACCGGTGAGATGACCGAGGGCGAGATCACCATCGTCGATCCGGGGGCCTGACGCACGATGAAGCCACGGACGGAGGCCATCTTCTCGTCGAGAGCGCTCACCGTCTTCCTCGCGCTCGTCCTGGTGCAGGGCATGCATGAGCTCGAACACGTCGTCCAGGTCGCGCAGCGGACGGTGCTCGGGATCCCGAATGGGAACGGTCTGCTGGGCAGCCTGACCGATATCGAGCCGCTGCACTTCGCGTACAACAGCCTCTATCTCGCGCTGCTCGTCTCGGTCTTCGTCCTGCTCGGGCTGCACCACGACGGTCCGAGCCCGCACGGCACGCTCGTCGGCGCCCTTGTGACGTTCTCCCTTGCCTTCCAGATGTGGCACGAGCTCGAGCACGTCTTCAAGCTGGTGCAGTACGTCGCGCTGGGCGTGAACGGCACCGGCGGGATCCTGGGTCAGGGAGCGGGTGGCCTCCTGCGCATCTTCCCGATCCCCATCCTTCACCTCGCGTACAACACGATCGCGTATGTCCCCGCCCTCCTCGGCTTCATCGTCGTCGTGCGACAGCTGCCCATCGCCGTCGCGACACGGTCGGATCTTGCGCACGCTTGAGGGACGAGCCAGGGCGAGAAACTACGATGTAAGAAACTACGATGTAGTAGTATGCAACTATGCTGACCGTTCCCGAGGCGGCGAAGCGGGTCCGCCGCGACCCTGAGACCGTCCGCCGCTGGATCCGCGCGGGCCGCTTGCGCGCGCGAAAGATCGGCACGCAGCACGTCATCGAGGAAGCGGATCTCGCCGCGCTCATCGAGGAGCCGAAGATGCTCCCGCTACCGAAGGGAATGCGGCGGACGTTCTGGGGCGAGCCGATGCCGAACGTGGTCGCGTGGATCCATCGCTCACGGCGAGGCCACTGACGCTCGTCATCGACGCGAGCGCCGCCTCGAATGCCTGTCTGGCGGAGACCGGGTTCGCTACGTACGGCTCTGAGGAGCTGGTCGCACCGGCCCTCCTCTGGTCTGAGGTCAGATCGTCGCTGCGCGAGGCCGTCTGGCGAAGGGAGCTTGCGTCGGAGCGGGCGCTCGACGCCCTGGCGAAGCTCGAGCGCGCACCGATCGCGGCGCGGAAACACGCTGGGCTCTCGGTCAAGGCATGGGAGATCGCCGATCAGCTCGGGTGGGCGAAGACATATGACGCGGAGTACATCGCGCTCGCCGTCCTGCTCAAATGCCGGTTGGTCACGCTCGACGATCGGCTCCGCCGCGGGACCGAACGGTTCGGGATCGTCATCGGGCCGGCAGACCTCTGAGCGTGCCGCCGTTGCGGAAGGTGCTGGTCGCGAACCGCGGCGAGATCGCCGTCCGGGTCATCCGCACGTGCCGCGACATGGGCATCGCCACGGTGGCCGTGTACAGCGACGTCGACCGGACGGCCATGCACGTCCGGCTCGCGGACGAGGCGTATCCGATCGGCACCGCGCCGCCCGGCGACTCCTACCTACGCATCGATCGCATCGTCGAGGTCGCTAGGCGCACGGGATGCGACGCGATACACCCCGGCTACGGCTTCCTCGCTGAGAACGCCGAGTTCGCCCAGGCGGTCGCCGGCGCGGGTCTCCTATTCGTCGGGCCGCCCGCGGCGGTGCAGCGATCGCTCGGATCGAAGACCGAGGCCCGGCGCATCGCGGCGAAGGCCGGGGTGCCGGTGGCCGAAGGCACGATGGATCCCGTCACCGACGTGGCCGAGGCGCGTCGCGCCGGCGAGCGCATCGGCTACCCGCTCCTGCTGAAGCCCGCTGGAGGCGGCGGTGGCAAGGGCATGCGCATCGTGCGGTCGGCGAATGAGCTCGCGGACGCGTGGCGCGGCGCGACAGGCGAGGCGACGACGGCGTTCGGCGCGCCCGCGCTCCTCATCGAGCGGTACATCGAGCATGGCCGCCACATCGAGATGCAGATCCTCGCCGACGAGCGCGGCGACGTCGTGTGGCTGGGCGAGAGGGACTGCTCCATCCAGCGGCGGCACCAGAAGCTCATCGAGGAGACGCCGGGGCCCTCCGTCGACGATGCGCTCCGCGCCCGCCTCGGTGACGCCGCCGTGCGCATCGCGCGCGCCGCGGGCTATCGCAACGCCGGGACGTGCGAGTTCCTGGTCGCGCCCGACGGCGGCTTCGTGTTCCTCGAGGTGAACACGCGCCTCCAGGTCGAGCACCCCGTCACCGAGATGGTCACCGGGCTCGACCTCGTGGCGTTGCAGCTGCGCATCGCGGCGGGGGAACCGCTGCCGTTCCGGCAGGACGAGATCACGCGCCGCGGCGCGGCGATCGAGTGTCGCATCACGGCGGAGGATCCGGCGAACGGATTCCTCCCTGCCGGTGGGCTCGTCGATCAGGTCCGGCTGCCAAGCGGACCGGGTGTCCGCGTCGACTCGGCCCTCGAGCCTGCGACCTGGGTGCCCAATGAGTACGACCCGCTCATCGCCAAGGTCATCACTTATGGGCGCGACCGCAGCGAGGCCATCGCGCGGATGCGCCGAGCCCTCGCCGAGGCCATCGTCGGCGGCGTCCCGACGACCATCCCCTTCCACGCTCAGGTGCTCGCGGAGCCGGACTTCGTCGCGGGGCGCTACGACACGGGGTACATCGCCCAGCATGCGAGCGTGTCCCGCATGGAGCTCGATGAGGGGCAGGCGCTCGCCGCGGCGATCGCCGCGGTGCTCGCCGCGCGCTGGCGTGCCCTGCGGCATGTCGCGCCGGATGGCGCCATGGGCCCGTGGGCCGCCGCCGCGCGCGAGGGAGCGCTGCGGGAGAGCGTTTGCGGCCAGAGGCGGCGCCCGCAGGGCGACCGCCGCGAAGAATGAGGTACGAGGTCGATGCGGGCGGGCACCGGGTCCGGATCGAGGCGTCTCCCGACGGGCGCATGCTCGTCGACGGCCGCGTGGTCGCCTACGACGCGCGCGAGATCGTCGCCGGACGCCACTGGTCGCTCGTCATCGAGGGCCGGGCGCACGAGGTCGTCGTCCTCGGCGGCGAGCCTCCGACCCTCCTCGGAGGACCCGCGCGGATGCGCGTCGATGGACGTGAGGCCGTCGTCATCGCCAGCGACGAGCGCACGCTCGCCGCGCGTCGCGACCGCGCGCTCGCCGGCGGCGGCCGTCACGAGATACGCGCGCCGATGCCCGGGCTGCTGAAGGCGGTGCACGTTCGCGAGGGTGACGTCGTCGAGCGCAACGACGCCCTGGCGACGCTCGAGGCGATGAAGATGGAGAACGAGCTCCGCGCGCCCGCGCGCTCGAAGGTGCAGCGACTCGCCGCGACCGCGGGCGCCAAGATCGAGAGCGGATCGCTCATCGCCGTCCTCGTGGACGAGCCCGCGTGACCGCCGCCCGGATCCTGCGGGCGCTTGCCGTCGGCATGGGTCTGGCGACGGCGACCGCGTCGCTGACGTGGGGCCTTCTGTTCTACCGCCCGCTGCCCACGATCGACGGCCACTACCGTTTCCTCGGCCTCCACGAGCGTGGCGAGGTCGTCCGTGACGTCCATGGGATCCCGCGCATCTACACGCGCGATCTGCACGACCTCTTCTTCCTCCAGGGCTACGTCACCGCTCAGGATCGCCTCGCGCAGATGCAGGCGATGCGCGCCGCCGCGAGGTCGGAGCTCAGCCCGGAGCTGGAGCGCTCGCTCGATCGACGGATCCCCGCCCTGCACGACGCGCTCGACGCCTACGCCGACGGCGTGAACAAGCTCGTTTCCCAGCACAGCGAGGCCCGCGCGCTCCCTGGCGACCTCGTGCTGGCCGGACGTCGACCCGAGCCATGGCGCCCGATCGACTCGCTGGCGATCGTGGCGGCCTACGTGGAGCGGACGCCGCGGACGTCCGTGTGCGCGTCGGCACCCCCGGGCGCGACCCTGAAGGGACGGCCGATGTTCGCCGCAGACCTGTACACGGACGCGCCCGCGCCCGGCTTCTACGAGATCGGACTCGACGGTGGCGGCGTCCGCGCGGTCGGCGCATCGCTCCCGGGAGTCCCGGCGGTCGTCGGGGGGCACAACGCCTGGATCGCGTGGGCGACCATGTCGTCCGCAGGTCCGGGAACGGACCCGGCGTCCACCCTCCACGATCTCGTGCGGGCCATGGCCGCTCGCGACGCCGGCCAGATGGCGGAGACCTTCCGTGGCGGCGCGGTCGCCACGTGCATCGCCGACCTGGCGGGGCGCAGCGCGGCTGCTGACAGGGACGAGGTCGCGGTCCTTCCGCCGGATCGTCCGGCGGTCATCGGCGGCGCAGGCGGACGTGGGGCGGCCATCCGCGAGAAGCTCGAACAGGCACGCGGGATCGACCTGGAGGCCATGCGCGCCCTGCTCGGCAGACCCGTCGCACGGGTCGGCGCGCGGATCCTCGTCGACCTCGCGGACGTCGACACGTCCCGGTCCGCTGTCTCGCACGGCGCGTCCGCGCACCGCGCCTCTCCCCACTTCGACGATCAGGCGCCCCTCTGGGAGCTCGGCCAGGCGCATCGCCTGCCGTTCACGCGCGGCGCGATCGGACGCACGGACGGCGAGCTCGTGCTCCGAGCGCGGTAGGGTGAGTCTGATGCCCAAGCCACGTCCCCCGGGCGCGCAGACCGAGGCGCCGCAGCGACGAGGTCGAGCACCCGGGCGCGAGGGAGGGGTCCCCCCGACCGAGCGTCGGAAGAGCCGCGACATCACAGAGTGGCAGCACACGACGCTCGCCGAGACCACCACGCGCGTCCCGGAGCGCGCGGCGTTCCGCACGACCTACGGCGAGCCTCTGCCACCGATCGTCGCTCCCGACGGCGGCGCACAGGAGGAGTTCCCGGGCGAGCCGCCCTACACACGCGGCATCCACGCGACCGGGTATCGCGGCCGGCTCTGGACGATGCGCCAGTACGCGGGCATGGCCGATGCGGAGGCGACGAACGAGCGCTACCGCTACCTGCTCGCGAACGGGCAGACCGGGCTGTCGGTGGCGTTCGACCTGCCCACGCAGATGGGCTACGACCCCGACGATCCGCGCGTCGCCGGCGAGGTCGGCCGCGTCGGTGTCTCGATCTCGACCCTCGACGACATGGAGCGCCTGTTCCGGGACATCCCGCTCGGCGAGGTCACGACGTCGATGACGATCAACGCGACCGCGCCGGTGCTGCTGGCTATGTACGTGGCGCTCGCGCGGCGCCAGGGCGTGGCGCTCGAGCGCGTCGGCGGCACGACGCAGAACGACATCCTGAAGGAGTACATCGCGCGCGGGACGTACATCTACCCGCCGCGTCCGTCGATGCGCCTGGTGACCGACCTCATCGCCTGGTGCGCCGCGCACCTGCCGCGCTGGAACCCGATCTCCATCAGCGGCTACCACATCCGCGAAGCCGGGGCCGACGCGGTGCAGGAGCTCGCGTTCACCTTCGCGAACGCGGTCGCCTACGTCGACGCCGCGCTCGCGCGCGGACTCGCCGTGGACGCCTTCGCGAAGCAGCTGTCCTTCTTCTTCGCCGCGCACTCGACGCTCATCGAAGAGGTCGCGAAGTTCCGCGCCGCGCGCCGCATCTGGCACCGCATCGCGCGTGAGCGGTACCGGGCAGCGGAACCGGCCTCCTGGCAGCTGCGCTTCCACACGCAGACGATGGGCTCGACGCTCACGGCGCAGCAGCCGCACAACAACATCGTCCGGACGGCGATCGAGGGACTTGCGGCGGTGCTCGGCGGCACCCAGTCACTGCACACCAACGCGTTCGACGAGGCGCTCGGTCTCCCGACGGAGGAAAGCGTGCGCATCGCGCTGCGCACGCAGCAGGTCATCGCGGAGGAGTCCGGCGCGACCGAGACGGTCGACCCGCTCGCGGGCTCGTATCTCGTCGAGCGGCTCACCGACGACATCGAGGAGCGCGCGCTCGCGGAGATCGCGAAGATCGACGAGCTCGGCGGCGCCCTCGCCGGGATCGAGACCGGCTACCAGCAGGAGGCCATCGAGGCCTCGGCCTACGCGCAGCAGCAGGCCGTCGAGCGGGGGGAGCGGATCGTCGTCGGCGTCAACGCCTACCGGACGGAAGCGCAGGTCGTCCCGCCCCTGCAGAAGGTCGATGAGCGCCTGGTGCGGCGAGCGCGGGACCGCCTGGGGGAGGTACGGGCCCGCCGCGACGGCGCGGCCGTCGCGCGGGCGCGCGAGGCGCTGCGACGTGGCGCCGGGGGATCGGACGACCTGTTCCCGCTCGTGCTCGCGGCGGTCGAGGCCGATGTGACCCTGGGAGAAGTCTCCGACGACCTCCGGTCTGTCTTCGGCACGTTCGTCCCCCGGCGGTGAAGATCGCGGGGGCGGAGCTCCATCACGTCGGGATCGTCGTGCCCTCCATCGCGGCGGCGCTCCCCTTCTATCGGGACACGCTCGGGCTCGAGGCCGGTGAGAGCCGCGAGATGACCGATCAGGCCGTGCGCATCGCCTTCGTCGGCCGCGGAGCCGGCCGCATCGAGCTCCTCGAGCCCCTCGACGAGGTCTCCGGCGTCGCGCGATTCCTGGCCCAGCGGGAGAAGCCGACGCTGCACCACGTCTGCTTCGCCGTCGACGACCTCGCGTCGGTCCTGCGCGATCTCGCGACGAGCGGCATGGAGCTCGTCGACCGCCACCCGCGTCAGGGGGTCGAGGGCATGGTCGCGTTCCTGCACCCTCGCGCGACGGACGGCGTGCTCATCGAGCTGATCGACCGCGCATCG
>JACPEQ010000105.1 GCA_016183435.1 Chloroflexota bacterium | reverse complement strand
CGTACAGCTTCGAGGAGACGCGCGCCTTCGCGGAGCACGTGGGGACGATGGCGCGCGAGCGGCAGCCGAAGCTCGTGACCCTGGAGTTCTCGAAGAAGCGCAGGAAGGGGATCTACATCGACTACCTGCAGAACATGCGCGGGAAGTCGACGGCCGGCCCCTACAGCGTCCGGCCCAAGCCGCGGGCGCCCGTGTCCGCGCCGCTCGCGTGGGACGAGATCCCCGCGCTCGGGCGCCCCGACGCGTTCACCATCGCGAACATGCGCGACCGGCTCGCGTCGACCGGCGACCTGCTCATCCGGTCGCTGAAGCTCCCGCAGAAGCTGCCGAAGAAGGCCCTGACGTCGGCGCGTTAAGGGGGTGGCGTGTCCATCTGCGCACGCTGCAGCTTGCCCGAGTAGTCGACGTAGATCGATTTCCACTCGGAGTACACCTCGAGCGCGGCGCGGCCGGCCTCACGATGGCCGTTGCCCGTCGCCTTCATCCCGCCGAAGGGCAGCTGGATCTCGGCGCCGATCGTGCCGGCGTTGAGGTACACGAGCCCGCATTCCGCGTCGCGCATGAACCGGAACGCGTTGTTCACGTTCGAGGTGTAGAGCGAGCACGAGAGCCCGTACTTCGTCGAGTTCAGGATCTTGATGGCCTCGTCGAGGTTCGTGCTCTCGATGACCGCGGTGACCGGGCCGAAGATCTCCTCCTGGGCCACGCGCATGTTCGGCTTCACGTCGGTGAGCACGGTGGGCTCGTGGAAGAAGCCCTTGGCGAGCGCGCCCTCCCGTGCGATCTTGCCGCCGGCCGCGACCGTGGCGCCCTCCTTCTCGGCGATCGGGATGTAGGACGCCACCTTCTCCAGCGCGCTCTTCGAGACGACCGGTCCGAGATCGGTCGTCGGCTCGAGGCCGTGGCCCATACGCATCCGCTTGGCACGGCCGACGATCTTCTCGATGACCTCGGACGCGACGCCGCGGTGCGTGATGACGCGCGACGCGGCGGTGCAGCGCTGTCCCGACGTCCCGAACGCCGACCAGACGATCCCGTCGATCGCGAGGTCGACGTTCGCGTCGTCCATGACCACGATCGCGTTCTTGCCGCCGAGCTCGCACGACACGCGCTTCAGCAGCTTGCCGGCGAGCTCGCCGATGTGCGCTCCCGTGTCCGACGACCCGGTGAAGGAGATGAGGTCGACGCCGGGGTGGGTGACGATGTGGTCGCCGAGGTCGCCGCCCGGACCGAGGACGAGATTGAGCACGCCCTTGGGTAGCCCGGCCTCTTCGAGGATCTGGACGAGGCGCACAGCGAGGAGCGGCGTGTACGACGCCGGCTTGAAGACGAGGGTGTTGCCGCAGATGAGCGCGGGCATGAGCTTCCAGGTCGGGATCGCGAAGGGGAAGTTCCACGGGGTGATCGCGGCGACCACGCCGTGCGGGTGGCGCATGCTCATCGCCCACTTGTTCGGGAGCTCCGCGGGCACGACGTCGCCGAACTGGCGGCGGCCCTCGCCGGCGATGTAGTAGGTCATGTCGATGCCCTCTTGGACGTCGCCCCGAGCTTCCGCGACGACCTTGCCCATCTCGCGCGTCATCTCGCGCGCCAGATCTTCCTTCCGGGCCAACATGATCTCGCCCGCGCGATACAGGATCTCGCCGCGCTTCGGCGCCGGCATGAGCCGCCATGCGTCGTAGGCGCGCCGCGCGGCCTCGACGGCCTTGTCGACGTCCGCGGTCGTCGACTTCGTGACCGTGGCGATCATCTCGCCGTTCGCCGGATCGGTGTTCTCGAACGTCTCGCCGCTGACCGAGTCGACCCAGCGGCCGTCGATGTGGTTCTGGAGATGCATGGCCATAGAGACCTCCCCCGCCGGAGCCCGCTCGCCTAGAACTGGGCTCCGTAGAACAGCCAGATGGTGAGCGCGCCGACCGCGACGATGCCCAGGACGACGAGCGCGAAGGCGATGTTGGCCTGCCGCTCGGGGTCGTCGGGCGAGAAGAAGCTCATCGGCGACGGACGATAACGGCTCTCAGGGGGCCGCACTCGTGGACCTGAGGGGATCCAAGTACGGGGCGTGAACAGTGGACCTGAGGGGATTCGAACCCCTGACCCCTTGAGTGCGATTCAAGTGCTCTCCCGCTGAGCTACAGGCCCCGGGACATCACCAAGGGTATCGCTACTGGACGCGCAGCACCACGGGCGCGTCACCCCACAGCCGCTCCAACCGGTAGAGCTCGCGCTCCTCGGGGACGAACGCGTGCACGATCACGTCGCCGAGATCGATGAGCACCCAGCGGCTGCCTTTGAGCCCCTCCACTCCGAACGGGCGGCGGCCCGCTTGCGTGGCCTTCTCGATGATCCCTTCGGCGATCGCCTGGACCTGACGCTCACCGCGCCCGCTCATGATCACGAACAGGTCGGCGATCGTCGTGACCTCGGAGACGTTCATGACGACGATGTCCTCGGCCTTCTTGTCCGAAGCCGCGTCCACGACGAGGTCGGCGAGCACGCGCGGGCTCAGCTGCGCGTCTATCCGCTCAGCCGTAAGGGTGGTGCTCCTCGATGTAGCGCCACACCGCGTCCGGAACAAGGTACCGCAGCGAGCGTCCCCGGGCAGCGCGCGCGCGCAGCTCGCGGGCGCTGACGTCCATCAGCGGCGTGTCGAGCAGGATCGCCGCTCGGTCCTCGTGCTGCGAGCGGGGGCGGCGCGCGACGACGAGCGTCGCGAGCCTCCGCACGCGCTCCGGATCGCGCCAGCGAGGCAGATCGGCCGCCGCGTCCGCGCCGAGGATGAGGAACAGCCGTCCCTGTCCCGCCAGCGCCTCGAGCGTCTGGACGGTGTACGACGGTGCCGGCCGCTCCAGCTCGATCCGCGACACCGCGAAGCGCGGCTCGTCGCGCGTCGCGAGCTCGAGCATGGCGAGCCGGTCCGCCTCGCTCCCCGCGGGAGCCTCGTCCTTCAGCGGCGAGCGGCGCGCCGGAACGAAGAGCACCCGGTCCAGCGGGATCGACTCGAGCGCGGCGAGCGCGATCGCCAGATGCCCGTTGTGGACGGGATCGAAGCTGCCTCCGAAGACTCCGACGGCCTTCATCGCAGGGGGCTCCGCCCCCTTCCACCCCCGCTCATCCGCCCTCCTGCCACTCGAGCTCTACCTTCCCGATCCGGACCATGTCGCCTTCCTGCACTCCGAGCGCGCGGAGCTCCTTCTCGACGCCGCTGCGCACGAGGAACCCCTGGAAGTACGCGGCCGCGTCCGGGCTCTGCCAGTCGATGCCCCCGGCGAGCCGCTCGATGCGGTCGCCGCGCACGCGGAAGCCGCCGTCGTCGCGCGCCACGGACCAGTCGCGCGCCGTTCGCGCGAACTCGATGCGCCGCTCGGGCGGGCTCGGGGCTGCCTCGACGGGCCGCGGCGGGCACATCTCGAGCAGCGCGCGCGCGAGCTCGGGGACCCCGTCGCCCGTCGCCGCGGAGAGCAGGAGGGACCGCGCCGGAAGGAGCGCGCGCGCGGTGCGCGGCGCGCGCTCCGCCGCCTCGGAGATGTCGATCTTGTTGAGCGCCATGAGTCGCGGGAGGGCCGCGACTCCGCGGCCGTAGGCGTCGAGCTCGGCCTGAATGACCTCGACGTCCGCGATGGGATCTTCTCGAGACACGTCGACGACGTGCACGAGCAGGCGCGTCCGTTCGATGTGCCGCAGGAACTCCTCGCCGAGGCCGGCGCCTCCGTGCGCTCCTTCGATCAGACCCGGGATGTCGGCGACGACGAGCTCGCGGTCGTCGGTGCGCAGCACGCCGAGGTTCGGGCTGAGCGTGGTGAACGGGTACGCCGCGATCTTCGGCCGCGCTCGGGTGAGCGCCGCGAGCAGGCTGGACTTCCCGGCGTTGGGCAGGCCGACGAGGCCGATGTCGGCGACGAGCTTCAGCTCGAGCTCTATCTCCTTCTGCTCGCCGGGCTGGCCATCCTCTGCGATCCGCGGGGCCTGATGCGTGCTGCTCTTGAACTTGGCGTTGCCGCGGCCGCCCTTCCCTCCGCGCGCGATGACCAGGTCGTGGCCCGGGGCGACGAGATCCGCGACCACCTCGCCCGTCGCCGTGTCGCGCACGATCGTCCCCGCGGGGATCCGCACGACGAGGTCCTGCGCGGAGCGGCCGGTGCGATCGCGGCCCGCGCCATTGCCGCCCGGCTTCGCGGCCAGCGCGCGGCGGAACCGGAAGTCCGAGAGCGTGGAGACCTGCGGGTCGGTGCGCAGGATGACGTCGCCGCCTTTGCCGCCGTCGCCGCCGTCCGGACCGCCGCGCGGCACGTGAGCCTCCTTGCGAAAGGAGATCGCGCCGCGGCCGCCGTCGCCGGCGCGCACGCGGACCCTCGCGCGGTCCAGGAACATCGCTAGACCGCCGCCGGCGCGGGCGTCCCCAGCTTGAAGTGATCCGCCTCCGCGACGCGCGCGAGCATGGCGCGCACACCGACCGGCCGCGCCGCTCCGAAGCCCGCGAGCACGCGGAGCGGGTCGGCGCCGAGGTCGCGCATCTCCAGGCGGCCGCCGGGCAGCTCGCCGAGGAGCGCCACGATCGCGTCGATCTCCGCGGGCCGATCGGTCAGCCCGGGCAGGAGCAGCAGCGCGATCGTGGTCGCGATGCGCCGCTCGACCGCGACCTGGAGGCTCGCGCGCACGTCGGTCCAGCGATGCGCGATCGGACCGTGCAGCTGCTCATACGTGTCGGGGCGCGCGGATCCGAGCCGGACCGTCACGCTCGTCAGACCCGCCTCGGCGGCGCGCCGCAGAGCGGCGGGATCGGATCCGCACGTCTCGAGGTGGATGCTCGACCTCGCCGCGAGCTCGCGGACCCCGGCGATCGCCTCCTCGAGGACGCGCACGCGCGCGAGCGGCTCTCCGTCGCACGCGCGGCCGAAGCTCACGCCGGCGCCGCCGCGCCCCAGGTGCGTCGAGGCGACCTCGACGATCTCGCGCGCCGTCGGACGGAAGGCCGCCAGCTCCGTCGGTGCTCCCGGATAGCCGCTGCGGAGCGCGACCGGAGCGCGTGGGCGCTCGGCCACCGGCGCGCCGAGGGGCACCGGCAGCTCGCCGTGGCCGATCCCCGCCCGGGCGGCGCTGCAATCGTGATCGCGGGAGCAGCGCGCGAGCTGGCGCGCGAGGGCGTTCGCCGCGTGCTCGCGGAGGGGGGACACGCCACGGCGCTCGGGCGTGACCGCGGCGTGCGCGGTCTCCGCGGCCGCGACGACGAGCTCGCCGCGCTGGTCCGCCGCGACGGCCGCGTACGGCAGCGCGTCGAGGGCCGGGACCGCTGGATCGTCGCGATACGCGGGGAAGGCGAGCCGCGTGTGTCCCGGTACGAGCGCGCCGAGAGCGAGGCGCCCCGTGCCCATGGGACGCGCCCTCCCGCCACGGTCGAACGCGATCGCCTCCCGCGGGAGCGGGATCAGCTCCGTCCCCGGTGGCAGCGGGACCGCGTCGGTCAGCGGAACAGGATCGACGCCGCCCATCGCCGCGGCCCCTCGGTCGCTCGAGACGAAGACGCGCCCGGATCGGTCCGTGTGCACGGAGACGAACACAGCGACCAGTATGGGAATGTCGACGCGGGGTCACCGTCCCCCAGGCGCGCAGACCGAGGCGCCGCAGCGACGAGGTCGAGCACCTGGGCCGAGCGAGCGGGTCCCCCGCGAGCGAGGTCGGACTAATGAGACAGCGGGTTGACGAACGCGCCGTTGAGCTTGAGCTCCCAGTGCACGTGGGGGCCCGTGGTGATGCCGGTCATGCCGACGGTGCCGATGATCTGCCCGCGCTCCACCTTCTGTCCGGGAGCGACGTACACGGCGCCCATGTGGTAGTAGCCGGTCTCGAACCCGCCCTCGTGCTTGATGCGCACCGAGAGGCCACCCACGGCGACCCACCCCGTGGACACGACCGTGCCGGCCCCGGACGCGCCGATGCCGGTGCCGTACGGCGCCGCCAGGTCGACGCCGCTGTGGAACGCCCAGAAGTACTGGCTGATGTATCCGCCGACGGGCCACGCGAGCCGGCCATTCGGCCGCGGGTTGTTCACCGACGGCGGCCGCGCGATCACGGTCGGCTCCTCGTCGTCGGTCTGGTAGACGAGCGTCGGGAGCGACGCGCCCGGGACGAAGACCAGCTGCGCGGGCGCGAAGTGCTCCGGCTCGAAGTACAGGCGGTTGTAGTCCATGATCACCTTGGGGTCGACCTTGAACTTGGTGGCCACCGACTCGACCGTGTCGCCCTCGGCCACCGTGTAGAGCACGCCCTCGCCGGGCGGGATCATGATCTCGCGCCCCTGCTGGTTCCTCAGTGACGGGTCGGAGATCCCGTTCGACACGGCGATCGCTTCGGCGGACACGCCGTAGTAGTTGCCCAGCGACTGCAGGGTGTCCTTCGCCCCCAGCATGTAGCGCTGGATCGGCTTGACGTCGTCGGCGACGCGCGTCGCCGGGTTCCCGCCGGGCGTGATCGTGCCACCGCGGCTCACGGTCGACGCACGTACGAGCTCGGCGTCGGTGGCCAGCGCGGCGACCTGGGCGGGCGGTTCCGGTGCGTTCGCGGCGCGCTGCTCCGTGCGCAGGCTGAGCGGCAGCGTGAGCACCATCGAGGCGACCGCGACGTCGACGAAGATGTGCGCCCGGTAGCGGAGGGCCACGGACCCGAACGCCCGCAGGGACTTGGCGAACATCCGTCGTGATGACGGCGTCGCCTGCGAACGTCGTGTCGAGGTCAAGACCCTTCCGCCCTCACAACTTCCCCCGGCGCGAATGCAGAGCTCCCCCGGACTCCGCCGCGAGCCGATCGGCTCGACCACCCATGGCCGTACGAAAACCGTACTCAGCGTGGGTGGCCGGGGCACCGTACCGGCGGGGCCGCAAGCCTGTCAACCCGAGCGACCGGGGCGATCGCGTTCCACGGACCGCTCGCTCGTTCGGTGCCGTCACGAACGGCGCGCGTGTCAATGGTCGAACGTCGCGAGCGAACGTCCCCCGGACGCGCAGACCGAGGCGCCGCAGCGCCGAGGTCGAGCATCCGGGCCTGAGCGAGGGGTCCCGCCGAGCGAGGGTCGGAATGAGCGCGGGTCCCTCTGAGCGAGGTCGCAGGAGACTGAATACGCTTGCCGCGGTGCCGGACTACAACCTCTCCTACTTCTATGTGGTCGTGTTCTTCGGCGCCGGAGCGATCTTCGTAGCAGCCCTCCTCACGGTCTCCGGGCTGGTGCAGCCGAAGAAGCGAACGGCCGAGAAGGCGCGCATCTACGAGTCCGGTGAGGAGCCGGTCGGGCCGGCCTGGGGCCGTTACCCGATCCACTTCTACGTGTTCGCGCTGCTCTTCGTCGTGTTCGACGTCGAAGTGATCTTCCTCTTCCCGTGGGCCGTCCTGTTCAGGGATCTCGGCTGGTACGGGCTCGTCGAGATGGGCATCTTCATCTTCATCCTGGTCGCCGGGCTGTTCTACGCGTGGCGGAAGGAAGCCCTGAAGTGGTTCTGAGCTCGCCGAAGCCGACGGCGGACCTCGCCCCGATCGCCGCGCATCTGGAGCGCGCGGTCGCGGGCCGCGCGCGCGTCTCGACGCTGCACGACATGATCGTCATCGACGTCGAGCGTGAGCACCTCATCGACGTCGCGCGAGCGGTCCGTGACGACCCGACGACGCGCTGCGACCTGTACTCGGTCAACGCGGGCGTCGACATGGGGGATGGGGAGCTCCGCTCCGTGACGTTCGTGCGCGGCGTGGGCACACACGTGTTCGTGATGCTGCGCACCCCGTGCACCGAGATGGATCCACGCGTCCCCTCGCTCGTCCCGGTCTGGGAGGGCGCGAACTGGGCGGAGCGCGAGACCTACGACATGTTCGGCATCGTCTTCGACGGCCACCCCGACCTGCGGCGGGTCTTCCTCGAGGAGTCGTTCCCCGGTCATCCGCTGCGCAAGTCCTTCATGCCACCGCGCAGCGACGCTCGAGGGGGTTGAGGTGAGCGAACGAGAGCTCTGCCCGAGTGAGCGAACTCGATCAGCCCTGAGCGTGTCGCGGGCCGAAGGCCACGCGATCAAGAGGGGAGGTTAGATGGTCCCGGGACCACTCGGCCTCGATCCGTTCGTCTGGCTCTTCCTCCGCCTGCTGATCGCCGTCGTGCTCGCGTTGGTCCTCATCCTCAACGGGGCGCTCGTGCTCATCTACCTCGAGCGCAAGATCCAGGCGACCATGCAGGACCGCATCGGCCCGTACCACGTGGGTCCGTTCGGGCTGCTGCAGACCTTCGCGGACGCGCTGAAGCTGATCGCGAAGGAGGACTTCCGCGCCGGCCAGACCGATACGGCGTTCTTCATCGCGGCCCCCGCGCTCGTCTTCTCCCCGATGCTCGCCTCGTTCGTCGTGATCCCGTTCGCCCCGGGGATCGTGGGCGCGGACCTGAACATCGGCCTGCTGTATCTCGCCACGCTGGGGTCGATGGGCGTGCTGGGCATCGTCATCGCGGGCTGGGCGTCGAACAACAAGTACTCGCTCGTCGGCGGCCTCCGGTCCGCAGGGCAGCTCATCTCGTACGAGGTGCCGGGGATCCTCTCGCTCGTCACGGCCGTCCTCGTCGTCGGTTCGCTCTCGATGGTGCGGATCGCCGAGTCGCAGCCCGGCCCCTTCACGAACATCTTCGTCATCCCGCTCGCGTTCGTGACGTACTTCATCGCCGCGCTCGCCGAGACGAACCGGACACCGTTCGACCTGCCGGAGGCGGAGTCCGAGCTCGTCGCGGGCTACCTCACCGAGTACTCGGGGATGCGGTGGGGCACGATGCTCGCGCTCACCGAGTACGGCAACGTCACGATCGTCTGCGCGATCATGTCCACCCTGTGGTTCGGCGGCTGGCAGGGTCCGGGCGTGGACTCCGGCCCGGTCACGGGCCCCGTCCTCGGGCTGCTGTGGTTCACGCTGAAGACGTACGCGTTCATCCTCGTCTTCATGTGGATCCGCGCGACGCTCCCGCGTCTGCGGATCGACCAGCTCATGAGCTTCTGCTGGAAGCTCCTGATCCCGCTGACCTTGCTGAACCTCGCGGTGACCGCGACGCTGCTCATCGCGTTCCCCGAGACGAAGGTCCCGGTGGCGATCGCCAACTGGATCCTGCTCGGCGCGTTCGTGCTCGGCCTGCCGCTGATCCAGCAGCGCCGCCTGCGCCGGATCCGCGCGCGGCTCCGCGAGCGCACGATCGCCGCGGCGCCCGCGAGCTAGACGTTGTCGCTCGACCTCATCGAGCCCATCCTCTTCGGCCTGCTCGCGCTCGCGATCGTGGGCGCGGGCCTCGGCGTCGTCCTCGCCGGCCGGATCACGACGTCAGCGCTCCTCATGGCCTTCACCTTCCTGAACATGGCCGGGATGTTCGTGCTGCTCGGTGCCGAGACGATCGCCGCCTTCCAGATCCTCATCTACGTCGGCGCCATCACGGTGCTGATCCTGTACGGCGTGATGTTCACGCCGCAGGGGCCACGCGCGTACGGTCTCTTCTTCCAGAAGCAGACGACGGTCGGGGCGGTCATCGCCGCGCTCGCGGCGCTGCCGGTGATGGCCGTCGCGTTCGCGTTCCGTGACGCCGGGAACGTCCCGCCGCGCGGGGGTGACCTCGTGCCGCTCGCGTCGAGCATCTTCACGGACTTCGCGTTCCCGTTCGAGGCCGCCTCGGTGCTGCTCCTGGCCGCGATGATCGGCGCGATCGTGCTGGTCAAACGAGAGTGACGACGCTCGTTCCGCTCGGCGCCTTCATCGCGCTGTCGGCGGCGCTGTTCTTCATCGGCATGGCCGGCGTGCTCGTCCGGCGCAACGCCATCGTGATCCTCATGTGCGTTGAGCTGATGCTGAACGCCACGAACCTCGCGTTCGTCGCGTTCTCGAGACGGCTCGGGCTCCTCGACGAGCGCGGCAGCGTGTTCGTGGTGTTCGTGTTCGTCGTCGCCGCCGCGGAGGTCGCGGTCGGTCTCGCGATCGTCCTCGCCGCCTACCGCAACCGTCCGACCGTCGACGTCGACGAGGTCACGGAGATGAAGGGGTGATGCTGCCCGCCGAAGCGTCCCGCGGAGCGGACGTGATCGATCTCGTCTGGCTCGTCGCGCTCATCCCGCTCGCGGCGGCGGCGATCAACGGCGCGTTCGGGCGACGGTGGCTCGGCAAGGCGACCGGGCCGATCGCGACGGTGGCGCTCGGCGCGTCCGCGGCCCTCGGCGTCGCGATCTTCTTCGCGACCATCGGGCTCGGTCACGAGGCGCACCGCACCGTGACGCTCTACGAGTGGATGGGCGTCGGCGACTTCCGCGTCGGCGTCACCGCGCTGGTGGACCCGCTCTCCGCGACGATGGTCGCGGTCGTCACGGTCGTCTCGTTCCTCATCCACGTGTACTCGAACGGCTACATGTCGCACGACCACGGCTTCCACCGTTTCTTCACCTGGCTCCCGCTGTTCGTGTTCTTCATGCTCGTGCTGGTCCTCGCCGACAACTACGTCCTCATGTTCGTCGGCTGGGAGGGCGTGGGACTGTGCTCGTACCTGCTCATCGGGTTCTGGTTCGAGCGCGAGGCGCCGTACGTCGCCGCCAAGAAGGCCTTCGTGATGAACCGCATCGGCGACTGGGGCTTCACGGTCGGCGTGATCCTCACGTTCCTCACCTTCGGATCGGTCGCGTTCCACGACGTGTTCGCGAAGGTCGAGGCGGCCCACAGCGCGGACCCGGCGATGCTGACGCTCATCGCCATCGCGTTCTTCCTCGGAGCGGCGGGCAAGTCGGCGCAGCTCCCGCTCTACTCGTGGCTCCCCGACGCGATGGAGGGCCCGACCCCGGTCTCGGCGCTCATCCACGCCGCGACGATGGTGACGGCCGGCGTGTACCTCGTCGCGCGTTCGACCGCGCTCTTCGCCGCGGCGGGCCCGGCGCTGGTCGTCGTCGCGATCGTCGGCGCGATCACCGCGATCTTCGCGGCCACGATCGCCCTCGTGCAGTTCGACATCAAGCGGGTCATGGCGTACTCGACCGTGAGCCAGCTCGGGTACATGTTCCTGGCGCTCGGGGTCGGCGCGCCGATCGCCGCGATCTTCCACCTCGCCACGCACGCCTTCTTCAAGGCGCTGCTCTTCCTCGGATCGGGGTCCGTGATCCACGCGACCGAGGAGCAGGACATGCGGCGCATGGGCGGGCTGCGCCGGAAGCTGCCGGTGACCTACTGGACGATGCTCCTCGCGGGCGGTGCCCTCGCGGCGATCCCGCCGCTCGCCGGGTTCTGGTCGAAGGACGAGATCGTCGGCGCGGCGTTCACCAACGGCTACCCGCTGCTGTGGGGTATCGGCGTCCTGACCGGAGCGCTCACGGCCTTCTACGTCACACGCGCCCTCTGGATGACGTTCCACGGCGAGCCCCGCGACCACCACCTCTACGAGCACGCCCACGAGTCGCCGCCGGTCATGACCGTCCCGCTCGTCCTCCTCGCGGCGGGCAGCGTGATCGCGGGCGTCGTGCTCGGGTTCCCGCCCGATGCCGGCTTCATCCATGGGTTCCTCGAGCCGTCCGTCGCGGTCCGCGGCGCGGAGCACCACGCGCCCGACTACGGGCTCATCACCACTCTCGCGGGCGCGAGCGTGCTCGCGGGCCTCATCGGCATCGCGATCGGTCTCGCGATGTACGCGCGCCGCCGCCCGGACCCCGCCGCGGTCGCGCGCGCGGCCGGCCCGGTGTACACGCTGCTACGCAACAGGTACTACGTCGACGAGCTCTACGACCGCCGGTTCGTCGACCTCATGCGGGCGGCGTTCGGCGCCGCCTGGGCCTTCGACATCCACATCATCGACGGGATCGTCGACCGCCTCGGCTGGCTCGCGCGCCTCATCGGCGGCCAGGCGCGCCGCGTCCAGACCGGGGTCGTCGGGAACTACGCGCTCTCGATCGCCGCCGGGCTCGTCGTGCTGATCGTGGTCTACGGCGGATACGCGACGGGGGTGTTCCGCCGATGATCCTCGACCGGCCGGTCCTCGACCACGTGCTGACGCTCCTCGTCGTGATCCCGATCGTCGGCCTGGTCCCGCTGCTGTTCTTCATGCGTGACGAGCGCGCGGCGAAGCAGGTCGCCCTCGTGACGACGTTCGTGGAGCTGGTGGTCTCGCTCGTCATGCTCGCGCAGTTCCGCGTCGGCGAGGCCGGGTTCCAGATGGTCGACTCCGTCCTGTGGCTGCCGACGCTCGGGATCCGCTACGAGGTCGGGGTCGACGGGATCTCGGTGCTGCTCGTCGTGCTCACCACGCTGCTGACGTTCATCTCGGTCCTCTATTCGAGCGGGGGCGCGATCAAGATGCGCGTCGGCGAGTTCATGGCCGCCTTCCTCCTGCTCGAGGTGGGCATGGTCGGCGTCTTCATCGCGCTCGACCTGTTCCTCTTCTACGTGTTCTTCGAGCTGATGCTCGTCCCGATGTACCTGATCATCGGCATCTGGGGCGGCACCCGTCGCATCTACGCGACGCTGAAGTTCGTCCTGTTCACGCTCTCCGGCTCGCTGCTGATGCTCGTGGCCATCGTCGCGGTGTACCTCGCGAGCGGCGACGCCGGGTCGCGGACGCTCTCCTTCACCGACCTCGTCAGCGACCGCGGGCGCTTCGCGCCGGACTTCCAGTTCTGGGCGTTCTTCGCGTTCGCGCTCGCGTTCGCGATCAAGCTGCCGATGGTCCCGTTCCACACGTGGCTGCCCGACGCCCACGTCGAAGCGCCCACCGCCGGCTCGATCATCCTCGCCGGGATCCTCCTGAAGGCCGGCGGCTACGGGCTCATCCGGTTCGCGCTGCCGCTCTTCCCGATCGGCGCGCAGGCGTGGCTGCCGATCATCCTGCTGCTGTCGGTCGTGGCGATCATCTACGGCGCGGCCGTCTCGACCGTTCAGAAGGACCTCAAGAAGCTCGTCGCGTACTCGTCCGTGGCGCACATGGGCTTCGTCACGCTCGGCATCTTCGTGCTGAACGTGCAGGGCGGCGTCGGCGCGGTGCTGCAGATGCTCAACCACGGCGTCGTCACGGGCGCGCTCTTCCTCTTCGTCGGCATCCAGTACGAGCGGACCCATCGCCGCCAGATCGCCGACCTCGGAGGGCTCGCCAACGGATGGCCGCTCTACACGACCTTCTTCGGCATCTTCGTGCTCGCCTCGCTCGGCCTGCCCGGGTTGAACGGGTTCGTCGGCGAGTTCCTCGTGCTGGTCGGCACGTTCCGGTACGAGGGCGATCCGGTCTCCGGCCTCGTCTGGGGCCCGCTCGCCGCGATCGGCGTGATCCTCGCCGCGGTCTACCTGCTGTGGATGTTCCAGCGGGTCATGTACGGGCCGGTACGCGAGGCCTACAAGGACCTGCCGGACCTCTCGCCCGTCGAGATCGCCTCCGCCGTGCCGCTGCTCGCGCTGACGATCGTCCTCGGCGTGTTCCCGCAGCCGTTCATCCGGATCATCGAGCCGTCCCTGGAGCGGATGCTCGCGCTCGCGTCGGCGGCCGCCGTGGCGGTGAAGTGACATGAGCGACGTCATCGCCGTCCTGCCCGAGGCCATCGTCACCGCGACGGCGATCGTGCTGCTCGGCGTCGCCGCGATCGTCGGGGACGAGCGCGCCCGGCCCTGGATGCCGTGGCTCATGCTGCTCGGGCTCGCCGCCGCGCTCGCGAGCCCCATCGCATACCCGTCCTCGGGCCTGGCATTCGGCGGGTTCGTCGTGGTGGACGAGTTCACCGCGTTCTTCCGGCTGACCTTCGTCGTGCTCGCCGGCTTCACCGCGCTGATCGCGCCGCCGTACCTGCGGCGCGAGCGCGTCCCCGACGCCGAGTTCTACGCGACGGTGCTGTTCTCGACCGTCGGCGCGATGACCGTCGCGCTGGCGACCGACCTCATCACGCTCTTCGTCGGGCTCGAGCTCATGAGCATCCCGGTGTACGTGCTCGCCGGGCTGCAGCGGCGCGACCGCTACGCCAACGAGGCGTCCCTCAAGTACTTCCTCCTCGGCGCGTTCAGCTCCGCGATCCTCGTGTACGGGTTCGCGTGGCTCTTCGGGATCGCGGGGTCGACCGAGCTCACGCAGGTGTCGGCGGCGGTCGCGAAGGCGGGCCTCGGCAGCCCCGAGGTCGTCGTCGCGCTCGCCCTCGTCACCGCGGGGCTCGGCTTCAAAGCGGCCGTCGTGCCGTTCCACCAGTGGACGCCCGACGCGTACGACGGCGCGCCCACGCCCTCGACCGCGTTCATGTCCGTCGCGCCGAAGGCGGCCGCGTTCGCGGCGATCCTCCGCGTCATGGCCACGGCGCTCGGTCCCGTGCAGCTCGACTGGGCGGTCGTCTTCGCGCTCCTGGCGGTCATCACGATGACGGCCGGCAACGTCGTCGCGCTCGTGCAGACGAACGTGAAGCGGATGCTCGCGTACTCGAGCATCGCGCACACCGGCTACATCCTGGCCGGCGTCGCCGCGCTCGCCGCGGGCACGTCCGCCGGCGCCGCGGTGATCTTCTACGTGTTCGCGTACGGGATCATGAACCTCGGCGCGTTCGCGTCGCTGATGTTCATCGACCTCGAGGGCACCCGCGGGGCCACGCTCGACGAGCTGAACGGGCTGTGGAGCCGGCACTCCGCCGGCGCGCTCGCGTTCACCGTCTTCCTCGTCAACCTCACCGGCATCCCGCCGACGATCGGCTTCCTCGGGAAGTTCCTCATGATCCAGCCGGTCCTCGACGCGGAGTTCGGCTGGCTGGCCGTGGCCATCGCGCTGAACGCGGCGCTCGCGGCCTTCTACTACCTGCGCGTGGTCGTGCACATGTTCATGTACGACCCCGACGCGACGGCGCCCCGCATCGAGGCGGCGCGCCTGCTGTCGGCGAGCCTCGTGGTGGCCGCGATCGTCACGATCCTGCTCGGGATCCTGCCGGATCCCGTCTACGCGTTCGCGCTGCGCGCCGCCGAGCCGGTGGTGATCCGCTAGCGATACGACCTGGTGGGCAGGATCCTCTCCCCGATGTAGCCGCCGGTGACGCCGGCCAGGGATGCGAGAACGAGCGGACCGAGCAGTTCCGCCCCATCGATCGTCAGATCGCCGAAGCGCGACACGGGCAGGCTGGCCGGCGCGAACGCCTGGTGCATCTGCGTCGCGATGAGGCTGCCCAGGAGGAGCGAGAACGCCAGCGCCGTCGGCGCGGCGACAGCACCCGTGCCGCCCGCGATCACGCCGCAGCCGAAGAGGATCAGCGCGGGCACGCCGTAGAGCACCAGCGGCGCGACCGGAAGGGGCTCCGTCATCCCCCACCAGAACCCGAGGCCGATGGTGGTCGCCATCACCGACGAGACGAGCCGCTGGACCGCCATTACCCGACGATGGTGAGGGAGCGATCCGCCTGGTTCAGCGGCTCGGCCACCCCGTGCGCGTCGATGTACGCGATGTCCTCGATCCGCACGCCGAACCGGCCGGGCAGGTAGACCGCGGGCTCGATCGAGAACGCCATGCCCGGCTCGAGCCGCTGCGTGTTGCCCTGCACGAGGTATGGATGCTCGTGGCCGTCGAGCCCGATGCCGTGCCCGAGGCGGTGGACGAAGTACGCGCCGTAGCCCGCGTCCGCGATCACGGCGCGCCCCGCCTGATCGACGGAAGCAGCTTCGACGCCGTCGCGCGCGGCGCGGTACCCGGCCTCCTGGGCGCGGAGCACGACGTCGTGCACGCGCCGCACCTCCGCGTCGACCGCCGCGCCCACGTGCACGGTGCGCGTGATGTCCGAGCAGTACCAGTCCTGCACTCCGCCGAAGTCGAGCACGATCGTGTCGTTCGGCTCAACGACGCGGTCGCCGCTGTCGTGATGCGGCGAGGCACCGTTCGGTCCGGACGCGACGATCGCGAAAGAGATCTCGGTGTGCCCCTCCTCGCGCAGGAGCTCGCCGACCTCGGCGGAGATGTCCCGCTCCTTCCGGCCGGCGAACGCGCGCTCGCGGAGCGTCGCGTACGCGCGGTCGGCGCCGTGCGCGACCGCTCGCAGCGCCTCGATCTCGCTGCGGTCCTTGCGCACGCGGAGCTGCGAGACGACGGCGGACGAGGTCACGAAGCGCCGCCCGGCGAGCGCGGCCTGGAGGCGCAGCACGATGGCTGCCCACATCCGATCGTCGAGCGCGAGCGCTCCGGCCTTCGGCACGAGACGGGCGACGAGCGCGACCGGATCGTCGGTCTCGCCCCATGTGCGCACGTCGAGTCCGGGCGCGGCCGTGCGTGCCCGCGGGGCCTCGAGCTCCGGGACGACCAGCGTCGCGGCTCCGTCGGCGTGGAGGACCAGGCAGGTGAGCCGCTCGCTGCCGTGGATGCGATGGCCGCTCAGGTACGCGAGATCCGATCCGGGCGAGACCAGGAGCGCGCCGATCCCCGCGGCGCGCGCGGCGGTCGCCGCACGTTCGCGTCGGGCGCGCAGGACAGCAGCGTCGATGGGCATCCGGAGTGCAGCGAGGATATCCGTGCTGCTCGCACACAAGGCGCCCCCTCCCGGGGGCGCTATCTGTATCGATCGGACCCTGGGCGAACCGGAACGGCACTTGCCACGTAGAGATGGATGGAACATCCGTGCGCCTCGCGTCGTTCTAAAGGCGGGCCCCCCATGGTGGGGTCAAAAGGTCCTGGAGGTCCCGATCATGGCTTCTCGCGCTGAGCTCTACTGCTACTTCTGCGGCCACGGCTGCGGGGAAGTGCTCATCCCCGGCGCGGCTCGTCGCCCGAGCCCGGAGCAGCTGCAGGCCGCCTACGCGACCGTGACCGATGACGCCGCTCCCGTCTGGGAGAGCGGCCAGCCACGCTGCCCTCGGTGCGGCGGACAGCTCTTCCTCGAGCGCTTCGAGCACGAGGTCGTGCGCCGTCGCGAGCGTCCGCTGAAGCGCGCGAGCTAGTTCCGACCTCGCTCGCGGGGGACCCGCTTCGCAAGTGCCCAGGGGTAGGGGCCCCTCTGCGCGAAGCGCGTGCTCGGCCTCGTCTGCGCCTCGGCCGGCGCGCCCGGGGGACGTCTCTTAGGTTCCGGCCAGCCCGAGCTCGGCGGCGCTTCCGGTCATCGCGCTCACCACTTCGCCCACGAGCGCGTCGAACTCGATCCCGAGATCGCTCGCGCCGCTGAGCAGCGCCTCCCGGTCCACCGCGCGCGCGAACGCTTTGTCTCTCATCTTCTTGCGGACGGCGCTCGCGTCGACGTCGGCGACCCGCTTCGACGGACGCACGAGCGCGACCGCCGCGACGAATCCCGTGAGCTCGTCGACCGCGTAGAGCGTCTTCTCCATCAGCGTGACGCGCGGGATCCCGAGATGGTCGCCGTGCGTCTGGATCGCGTGGACGATCGGCCCGGGGACGCCCGCCTGCTCGAGGATCGGGCGGCCGTTCTGGGGATGCCCACCGGGGTCCCGCTCGTAGTCGAAGTCGTGGAGCAGACCGGTGACGGCCCAGGTCGTCTCCTCCTCGCCGTGCTTGCGTGCGAAGTGCCGCATGGCCGCCTCGACGGCGAGCGCGTGCTTTCGCAGGCTCTCGCTCTTGGTGTGCTCGCAGAGCAGCGCCCAGGCCTCGTCCCGCGTCACGCCGCCGATCCTACCTGCGTGTACGCTTTCCCGTGATGGTCGAGCTCACGCCCACCGCCCAGACCAAGCTGCTCGAGGTCCGCGACCTGGAACCCGCGCGGCAGGTGCTGCGCGTCTTCGTCCGCGGCCGCAGCTGCTCGGGCTACGTGTACGGGCTCGCGCTCGACGAGAGCACGGCGGACGACGACGCCGTGTTCGAGCACGGCGGGATCCGCGTCGCGGTCGACCCGATGAGCATGGAGTACGTGGACGGGGCGCGGATCGACTACATCGAGTCCTCTGAGGGCGCCGGCTTCGTCGTGACGAACGAGCGCTTCGCCGGGACCGGTGAGTGCGCCTGCGGTGGCACCGGTCACGGTACCGGCGGCTGCGGCGGTGGCGCCGGCGGCTGCGCCTGCGGCGGCCATTAGCACATCACCGGCTGCGGCTGCCTTCTCCTCGTCGCGCTCCTCGGGTTTCTCCTCTACCTGTTCACGTTCGGCGCGACGGACACCGGCGGTGACCAGGCTGAGCAGGCGGTCGCGCTGGGCGTCGCTCTCTATGCGGTGATCGCCGGGCGTCGCGCCCTCGCATCCGCGGCGCGCTCGTAGGCGCGGGCGGCGCGTAGCAGCGTGGCCTCGCGCCACGGGGCGCCGGCGATCTGCAGTCCGACCGGCAGGCCTGCGGCCGTGAAGCCGCAGGGCACCGAGATCGCGGGCAGCCCGGTGAGGTTGAACGGCGACGTCGTCGCGGTCAGCCGCGCGGCCTCGGCCACCGCGTCCGCGCCCTCCGTGAGCGGCGCCGCGATCGCCGTGGTGGGGGTCGCGAGGACCTCGTAGCGGCCCAAGAGCCGGAGGATCTCGCGGCGGAGCTCGTCGCGCTGATGGCGCGCCTGGGCGTACTGCGCCCCGGTGACGGCCTCACCGCCGCGGAGCCGCGCGAGCACGTCAGCGCCGAACGAGCCGCTGGCCTCCCGGATGCGGTCGGCGTGATACGCCGCAGCGTCGGTCGAGATGATGGTGCGCTGCGTGTCGAGCAGCAGCTCGGACGGCGGGAAGGCGCACTCCTGCACGAGCGCGCCCTCTCGCTCCAGCACCCGGATCGCCTCGCGCACGATCGTTGCCACCTCGGCGTCGCTGCGCTCGAAGAAGTGTCCGCTTGGGACGCCGATCCGCAGACCACGCACGCCGCTCTCGATGGTGGCGAGCGCGTCGTCGGCCGGCACGTCGACCGACAGCGGGTCGAGCGCGTCGTAGCCGGCGATCGTGGCGTACAGGATCGCGACATCGCGGACGGTCCGCGCCATCGGCCCGGCGTGGTCGAGCGTCCAGCTCAGGGGGATGACGCCGCGAACGCTGACGCGTCCGAACGTCGGCTTCAGCCCCACGACGCCGCACAGCGAGGAGGGGATGCGGATCGAGCCTCCGGTGTCGCTCCCGAGCGCGCCGTAGCACAGGCCGGCGGCGAGCGCGGCCGCGCTCCCGCCGCTCGACCCGCCGGGGATGCGCGCCAGATCCCAGGGGTTGCGCGTCCCGCCGACCGCGACCGCGTCCTCGTCCGGCACGCGCTCGGCGAAGATGCGCGAGCCGGCGGTCGTGCGAACGCCCGCGGTGTCGAACAGGTCCTTGATCGCCATCGGCGCGCCGCCGAGCGCAGCGGACGGCGGTGTCGCGCGCGCATCCGCGAGCGCACGATCCGCCGTGACGGTGATGAACGCGTGCAAGCGGGGCTCGAGGCGCTC
The DNA here is from genome assembly GCA_016183435.1 of Chloroflexota bacterium. Lineage (GTDB taxonomy): Bacteria > Chloroflexota > Limnocylindria > P2-11E > P2-11E > JACPOT01. The sequence continues at coordinate 339 of JACPEQ010000105.1, read as the reverse complement.
GATGCGCGCGAGGCAGGCGGCCACGACCTCCTGCGGGCTCGCGCGGCGCTCACGGACCTGCCGAATGACCTCCTCGAGCGAGAGCCACGCGAGATCGGTCGGAGCGGACGCGCTCACGCGGTCAGCGTACGAGCCGGACGCGGTCGCCGACCCGCACGCCCTGGCGGTCGAGCGCACGCTGCCGGACCTCCAGCGCCATGCGGTAGCTCGTGCCGGGGTCGTACACGGGGCAGGGGTCGGCCGTGCAGGGCTCCATGTCGAACACGCGCACGATCCGTCCGTCGGCCGAGATGAACGCGATCGACAGACGCAGCGGCGTGTCCTTCATCCAGAACGCGC
>JACPEQ010000108.1 GCA_016183435.1 Chloroflexota bacterium | reverse complement strand
GGGAGAGCATCGCGCCCTTCGGCGTCCCGGTCGTGCCGCCGGTGTACTGGAGGCCGGCGAGGTCGGACGGCTCGACCCGCACGAGCTCGCGCGTCCCGGCCCCGCGGAGCAGGTCGCGCAGCCAGACCGCGCGCGCGTCCTCGCTGATGTCCACGCGGTGCCCCTCTTTCCGCTCGCGCGCGAGCGGAAAGAGGAGCCGCAGCGGCAGCGGGAAGTGCTCCTTGACGTTCGTGACGACGATGTCGCGCACCTGCGTGCCCTCGGCCGCCTCGGCGACCTGCGGGTAGAGCTTGGACATCGCGACGACCGCGCGCGCCCCCGAGTCGGCGAGCTGCTGGCGGAGCTCCCGCACGGTGTACAGCGGGTTCGTCGGCACGACGACCGCGCCGGCCTTGAGCGCGCCGTAGAAGCAGTACACGAACTGCGGGCAGTTCGGCAGGACCAGCGCGACGCGGTCGCCCTTGCGCACGCCCAGGCGCTGCAGGCCGGCGGCGAAGCGGTTCGCGAGGCCGCCGAGCTGGCGGTACGTGATGGCCGCGTCGAGACAGCGGCCGCGGACGGCGCCGCCGAAGATCGTCGCGACGGCGTCGGGCCGCTCGCGCGCGGTCCGCTCGAGGAGCGCGTGCAGCGGGATCTCCGGGTAGGCCAGGTGCCGCGGGACACCGGGGTCGTACGCCGACTGCCACTGGTCGGCCGGCTGCATGACTGTCGTCATATCGACACCCGCTCCTCTGTCAGGCCGCCCGGTCGCGCGGTCCCGCGAGCTCGCGCGCTCCGGTGGCCGCGAGCCCAGCGAAGCGCGCCACGCGGGCGCCTCGACCGGGAGCAGGTGTCCCATCCCCGGCGCGACGTGGATCTCGGCCGCCGGGTGCGCGGCGCGGAGGAGCCGCGCGTGGCTCGCGGGGACGACGCGATCATCCGCGCCCCACAGCGCGAGCGTCGGGGCGTGCCGGATCTCCGCGAGGTGCTCGGCGAGCGTGAAGCCGCATTGCTCGTCCCCGGGAACGACAAGGCAGCGGAGCCATCTTCGGCCGCGCGGCTGGTTCGCCCGGATGATGGCGCGCATGCTGAGGGCGACCCCCAGTGGCCGGCGATCGCGCCGGACGAGGGCCGCGAGGAATCGCGCGTCGTCGCGGCGCGCGCGTCCGACCAGGAAGCGGCGGAGGACCCCGGGCGCGCCTCGCGTGTACGGACGCAGCAGGAGGCTCCCGACGAGCGGTAGCGAGAGGAGCCGGTATGTCCAGGAGAGGGAGCGGCCCACGGCGGCCGGCGCGGCGAGCACGAGCCGCTCCGCCAGATCCGGTGCCATCAGGGCCACGTAGAGCGCGACCCCGCCGCCGAGCGAGTGCCCGAGCAGGAGCGCGCGCTCGATACCGAGCGCTCGAGCCGTCGCGATGACGTGCTCGGCGAGGCGCGCGAAGTGCGCATCCGCGGCGCGGAGCGGCGGCGCCAGCCCGAAGCCGGGCAGCTCGACGACGTGCGTCGTGTACCCGAGACGACGGAGCGCGCGGACCTGTGGCGCGAGCACGTAGGCGCCGGCGCCCATCCCGGGGAGGAGGATGGCGGCGGGGCCCGCGAGCGGTCCTCGGCTGCGCACGCGGATGCGATACCGGCCGCTCACGGCGGTCCGCACGCGCACCGGCCCGTCCGTAGCGCCGTGGCCGCGCGGCGTGTCCTCCACGATCCGCAGCATCGGCACGCGTCCTGACGGCGTCGTGACGGAGGGGCCCGGCGGCCTGATGCGGGCCTGAAGGCTTCCGCCTCTCGGCCGCCGCGATCGTGTCAGGAGTTGTTCAGAGGACGGGGGGGCCCTTCCGGCGGCGAGCGGCCGGGACGGCCGAGACTGGAGCGGCCGTCTCTCCGGATCCCGCCGGGCGCGCGGCACGACCGCGGCATGATCCATCGACCGAAGTCGTTGTATCATGTGCAGACATCCCTCGGAGGTACGCAGATGCCAGACACCGCGACGACCGTCACGAACGAGCCCACCACGCAGATCCCACAGCCCGCCAGCCCGGCGGAGACCCCGGCGGGGGTCGAGCCGCAGCCGGAGGCACGACCACAGAGCGCGCCGTCTCCGACCCCGCGGCCGCGCATCCCACGCCCGCACTGCGCCTGCTAAGGGCGGCGGCCCGGTGAGCGCGCCGCATCCGCTCGTCGTCCTGGTGGACGACGAGGCGCCGCTCCAGAAGTACGTCAGCACGAACCTGCGCGCGCGCGGATACGACGTCCGCGTCGCGGGAGACGGCGCGGAGGCGCTGAAGGTCCTCGAGGAGACGGTCCCGGCGCTCGTCATCCTCGACATCAACATGCCCGGACCGGACGGGTTCGCCGTGCTCGAGCGGATCCGCCGGGACATGGACATGCCGGTCATCATGCTGTCGGCGCGCGGCCGCGAGGGCGACAAGGTGCGGGCCCTGAACCTCGGCGCCGACGACTACCTCACCAAGCCGTTCGGCATCGAGGAGCTGCTGGCGCGGGTGCGGGCCGCGCTGCGGCGCGCGGCTCCGCACGCGGGACCGCCCGTCGCGCCGTTCCGCGCCGCCGGGCTCGAGATCGACTTCGCCGCGCGCCGGGTCCGCCTCGGAGGACAGGACGTGCGGCTCACGCCGCGCGAGTACGAGCTGCTCGCGCACCTCGCCCGGAACGCCGGACGCGTGCTCACGCACCGCCAGATCCTCGAGGCGGTGTGGGGGGCGGAGTACGGCGAGGAGGCCGAGTACGTCTGGGCCTACGTCAAGCGCCTGCGGCGCAAGATCGAGCCGGATCCCTCTCGCCCGGCGCTTGTCATCACCGAGCCTGGCGTCGGCTACCGGATGCGGGAAGCCGACGCGCTCGTCACATGAAGCGCCCCTCCGGCGGCGATCTGCTCGGGCCGCTCGCGGTGCTCGGGGTCGCCCTCTGCTGCGGCGCGCCGCTCGCTCTCGCGTTCGTCCTCACCACCGGCCTGGGCGCCGCGCTCGTCGCGAGCGGCTGGCTCCTCGTCGGCCTGCCGGTCCTGATCGTCGGCCTCGTCCTCGGAGGCCGGTACCTCGTGCGGTCGGGTCGCCTCCGCACGCCGCGTGCCGTCGCGGATGACGGCGCGCTCCCGGACAGGCCGGAGGTGAGCGAGGGCAGGCGCACCGTAGGGTCGCGCCGCTAGCGCGGCGGGCGCCAGAGCTCCCGGCGCTCGGTGCAGTCGTCACACGCGATCCCGGTCGGGTCGCCGCCGGCGCGACACGTCGCCAGCTTCGCGGAGCAGAGGTAGCACCAGCGGCAGAGGTCGGGGAGGCGGGGTAGCCGCAGCGCCCAGTAGACCATCGCGCAGGCGTAGACCGGCCAGATCGCGCCGCCGAAGGCCGCGAGGGCAAGCCTTGCCCGGATGTTCCTCATCTTCGCGGACGTCGAACGGCTGCGCGCCATCGCGCGAGCGCGGCCGCTCCAGCTCGTGTTCGCGGGCAAGGCGCACCCGCGGGACGAGGGCGGGAAGGAGATCATCCGCCGCGTCGTCGCGGCCGCCCGCTCGCTCGGGGACGCTCTACCGGTCGTCTATCTCGAGGAGCACGGCGTCACGCTCGCGAAGCTCCTCTGCTCCGGGGTCGATGTGTGGCTGAACACGCCCCGGAAGCCGCTCGAGGCATCGGGAACGAGCGGGATGAAGGCCGCGCTCAACGGTGTGCCGAGCCTGTCGGTCCTCGACGGCTGGTGGGCCGAAGGGCACATCGAAGGCGTGACCGGATGGAGCATCGGCGACGCCTCCGCCGCCAGCGACGATGCCGCCGAAGCCACGGACCTGTACGCGAAGCTCGAGCGCTTCGTGGCTCCCCTCTACTACGATCGCCCCTTCGCGTTCGCCGAGGTGATGCGCTCGGCGGTCGCCCTCAACGGCTCGTTCTTCAACGCGCAGCGGATGCTCGAGCAGTACGTGCAGAACGCCTATCGCCCCACCGGACGTACGAGATGAGTCGCGCGCCATCGACCCCGGCGGCGGGCGGCGTCCACGCGCCCTCGCGCGTTCGTCCGACGGTGGGCGTCAGGCGATGAACGGGGTGAGCTGCACCCAGAGGAGGTACGCGCCGCCGGCGATGAGGAGGCCTCCGCCGCCGTAGCGCGCGAGGCCGCGCGTCGGGACGAGGCCGCCGTCCTCGTTCACCCACGCGGCGATGAGAACGAGGCCGAGCAGCGTGACCGCCGAGCCCGCGGAGAACGCGGTGACCGTGGCGACGAGCGCCGGCAGCTCGCGCTGCGCGAGCGCCGCGGCGGTGAAGCCCAGGAACACGGGGAGCGCGCAGCCGAGGGAGGCGAGGGCGTACGTCGCGCCGAAGAGCGCCTGGCCGCCGACGCCGGTCCCGCCGCGCACGGCGATCGCCGGCAGACGCAGGTGGAAAGGACGACCCGCGAGCGTCGCGATGCCGAGCGTGACGAGCGCGATGCCGATCGCACCGGCGATGAACGGCACCGCCGTGAGCAGACCTCGTCCGAACAGTGCCAGGGTGAGCGCGATGAGCGAGAACGTCCCGACGAAGCCGACGATGAGGCCACCGGCCTGAGCGACCACGACGGCGACGAGGCCGGACGCGGGACCCGTGCTCGTCCGCAGCGCGAGGTACGCGGGCAGCATCCCGACCGCGCAGGGGTTCAGGGCGGAGAGCAGCCCGGCCGTGAACGCCAGGCCGATAGAGGCATCCACCGCGTTACTCCTGCTCGGCCGCGATCACCCGGCACGCGAGTATCCGCTCCTCATTCGTCTCGAGGTAACGCTCGCCCATCTCCATGATCCGTCGGACGTCCCTCGAGATGATCTCGTACCGGACGTTGCGACCCTGGCGGCGAGCCTCGACGAACCCGCAGAAGCGCAGGCAGGTGAGGTGCGACGAGACGCTCGGTTGGTGCCGGCCGATGTGGCGGACGATCTCGCCCGCGGTCTTCGGACCGTCCAGGAGGTAGCGGAGGACGCGGACGCGGGTGGGATCGGAGAGGCCGTGAAAGAAGCGGGCCACGACCTCATCCTCGGCCGGGCGAGGTCGGCGGCGCGGAGCACGCTGCGCGGGGGCGGGGCTCATGGCGATGAGTCTGATCGAAGAAAGCCGATAGAAGCAAGCCCGTTCACGGGGATCGTGGTCGGTCGCGTGGCCGGACGGGCGTGTTAACATCGGAAAATCCCAATGGGAGCGAGACAGCGACGTCCGATCCGCTCGTCGCCGGCCCGGAAGGCCGGGATCCCCCGCTCGTCGACCGGCCGCAAGGCCGGCATCGCGCTCGCCCTGGTCGCGCTCGGCCTCGTCGCCGCGTTCGCCCTCACCCAGGCCGGTCCGGGCACCGCCGGCACGCAGGCGTCGCGCGGGACGGCCGGCCGCGACGAGCCGCTCGCGCCGGACATTGCGGCGCCGCTCATCGACGGCGGCCGCTTCGAGCTGGCGACCGAGCGCGGCAGGCCCGTCCTCGTCCTCTTCACCGCGTCGTGGTGCGCCCCGTGCATCCCGGAAGTGAACAAGATGGCCCAGCTCCATGAGGAGTTCGCGAGCCGCGGCCTGCGGCAGCTCGTCCTCAGTGTCGATCCGGGCGACACGCGGGAGACCTTCGACGGCCTTCGCGAGCGCACGCGCGGCGGCCGCCTCCTGTGGGCGCTCGACCCCGACCAGCGCGCGACGCGCGCCTACCGGATCACGGCGACCGACACGAAGGTGCTCATCGACGCGAGCGGCCGCATCGCGTTCACGGCGGTCGGCCCGACAGATCTGGGCGTGCTGCGCCGCGAGGTCGAGAAGGCATTCCCGTAGCGGTGCGGCTGCTACGCGAGCACCTCCCGACGCTGGGCGTCGCAGGGATCGTGGCCGTGTGCCGCGGCGCGCACCTGCTCCTGATAGGAGTCGCCTTCGCCGGCATCGGGGCGGGTCTCGTCGCGCAGGCCCTTGGCCTCGCGCCCTTCGTGCTCGGCGCCGGGATCGTCGGCCTCGTCGCCGTGTCGCTGGTCCGCGGGCTGCTGCGGGGACGTTCGCGGCACTCCACGGACGCCTGCTGCGACGTGTCGTCCGCCATGGGTCCGATCAGCGCCAAGGAGGCACCAGCACGATGAGCGACCAGCAGTTCGACCTCGTCATCCTCGGGTCCGGCTCCACCGCGTTCGCGGCCTCGCTCAAGGCGGCCGAGCTCGGGAAGACCGCGGCCATGACCGAGTCGCGCACCCTGGGCGGCACCTGCGTGAACCGCGGATGCCTGCCGTCGAAGAACCTCATCGAGGCCGCGCGCATCTACTGGGAGGCGGCGCACCCGCGCTTCCCCGGGCTCGGCGGCAAGAAGCTCGACCTCGACTTCCGGGAGCTCATCCGCGGTAAGGACGAGGTCATCCGCTCCTACCGCGACCGCAAGTACGGGTCGATCCTGGACGACAGGGACAGGATCAAGGTGTTCCGGGGCCACGCAGCGCTCGTCGATCCGCACGCCGTCCAGGTGAACGGCACGCGGCTCGTGGGCGATCAGATCCTCGTCGCGACCGGCTCCAGGCCGACGGTCCCGAAGATCGCGGGGCTCGAGAGCGTCCCGTACCTCACGAGCGATCTCCTCACCTCCGACGAGCCGATGGAGATGTGGGAGCAGCCGCGCTCGCTCGTCATCGTCGGCGGTGGGTACATCGGCCTCGAGCTCGCGCAGGCGTTCCAGCGCCTCGGGACGCAGGTCACGGTCCTCCAGCGCTCCGACCGGATCTTGTCCGAATACGAGCCCGAGGTCTCCAGCGCGGTCGAGCAGGCGCTGCGGGAGGAGGGCATGGACATCCGGACGGGCTTCGGCATCGTCGGCGTGCGCACGGACGGCGACGGCGTCTGCGTCGTCGTCGAGGGGACGACGGTGCGCCGCGGCGAGGTGCACGCCGAGCGGTTGCTCGTGGCGACCGGTCGTACACCGAACACCGACGACATCGGCCTGGACACGGCGGGCGTCGACGTGGACGAGCGCGGCTTCGTGAAGGTCGACGAGCACCTGCGCACGAGCGTGCCGCACATCTGGGCCGCCGGCGACGTGATCGGGACGAACACGGGCGCCCAGATGGCGACGCCGGTCGGCGCGCACGACGGCGTCATCGCCGCGGCGAACTCGCTCGGCGACGAAGGCCGAACGGTGGACCACTCCGTGCTCCCGCGGACGATCTTCACCGACCCGCAGGTCGGCGTCGTCGGCCTCACCGACGCCCAGGCGAACGCGAAGGGGTTCGTGTGCTCGTGCAACACCGTCCCGATCCACCTCGTCCCGCGCGCTGGCGCGGTCCGCGACGAGCGCGGGATCATCAAGATGGTCCTCGAGCGGGACACGGGGAAGGTGCTGGGCGTCTCGATGGTCGGACGCGACGCCGGCGAGGTGATCCACGAGGCGGCGATGGGCATGCGCTTCGGCGCGACCGTCTACGACTTCATCGACATGGTCCACGTCTACCCGACGATGGCCGAGGCGCTGAAGATCGTCGGGCTCTCGTTCTTCAAGGACGTGAGCAAGATGAGCTGCTGCGCGGAGTGAAGCGATGATCGGCGGACCGATGACCATCGGCGGGGTGGCGCGCCGCACCGGCGTGTCCATCAAGGCGCTGCGCTTCCAGGGAGCGCGCTCGAGCCGGTCAGCGGTCGCCAGTAAGTCGTAGGCCGGCCTCAGAGGTCGAGGAGGATCCGGAGTCGCTCCTCGATGGCGTCCACTGACGTCGTCGAGAGCGATCCCAGCCGCGAGATCAGTCGCTCCGTCGAGACGGTCCGGATCTGATCGCAGAGCACGAAGCTACGAGCGCGGAGCCCGCCTTCGAGCGGCTCGACCGGAACGTGGAAGCGGATCCCCCGTTGCCTCGTCGTCAGCGGGCAGACGACGACGAGCGCCGCCGGCCCCGCATTGAACGCGTCCGCGGAGACGACGACGGCCGGCCGCTCGCGCCCTTGCTCGTGCCCCCGGACCGGATCGAAGTCGATCTGCCAGACCTCGCCACGGCGCGCCGCTGCGTCCACCGATCTCCCAGACCCCCTTCCATGCCGTCGAGGAGCGTGCCATCCCACACCGCCTGCTCCGGATCGGCCCCGGCACGCCGATAGTCCGCGTTCGCTTCCACGATGAATCGCTCGCGGCGGAGCCGTTCGATCGCCTCGGCGACGAGCTCGCTCATCGGACGTCCGCTCCGGTGTGACATCTCCCGGAGGTCTCGGAAGGAGCTTTGCGGTAGGCGTACGAGCGGGCGGGCCCGGTTGACCATGTATACCCTATGGTATACCAAGTTCAGCTCCTCGACGTGATGGAGCGGCGCGACCTCGACCCCGCGCGCCGGAAGTGATGTAGCGCACAGCGCGGGACTCCGACCGACGCGGGCGGTGTTCTCATAGAGCCAGAGAGGACCGATGCACCTGAGCCGTCGCCGTCTTCTTCTCGCGTCGGGCGCGACGCTCGCGGCCGCATGCGCGCCGGGCGTCGACCTCCCGCCCGCCCGCGGGGCTCCCTCCTCGAGCGGCGCGGCCGCCGACGAGCTCGAGGAGATCTCGCAGCTGATCCAGTCGGGCGGGCCGCCGCCGGACGGCATCCCGCCCGTGGAGAAGCCGATCTACCTAACGATCGCCGAGGCATCGAAGCAGTGGAAGGACGATGCCGTCGTCGACACGTTCACGATCGACGGGCAGGCGCGGGCGTACCCGCGCTTCATCACGGTGTGGCACGAGATCGTGAACGAGAGCGTCGGCGGGAAGCCGATCTCGATCACATACTGCCCGCTCACCGGATCGACCCTGATCTTCTCGGGCCTGCTCGCGAATGGCGACACCACCACGTTCGGCACCAGCGGCCAGCTCTACAACAGCAACCTCGTCATGTACGACCGCGCCACGAAGAGCATGTGGCCGCAGCTCCTCGGAGTCGCGGTCCGCGGCGACCTCAAGGGGCAGCGCCTCACGGAGCTCGGCGGCGCCGTGACGACGACGTTCGGCCGATGGAAGGCGAAGTTCCCGAACGGCGTGGTGCTCTCGAAGGACACCGGGCACGCGCGTGCCTACGGCACCTGGCCGTACGGCGACTACGACACCGCCAGGGGCGTGATGTTCCCGGTCCGCCACACCGACGATCGCTTCCACCAGAAGAAGGTCGTCGTCGGGGTCCGCATCAACGGAGCGGCCCTCGCGATCCCGAAGTCCGAGTTCATCGCGGGGCGCAGGGACACGAGCGTCGAGGTCGGCGGGCGCGCGCTCGTCGTCCGGCACGACGCGGAGCTCGACGCCGTCCGCGTCCTCGACCGCATCACCGGCGAGCCGGTCGGCGCGTACGACGTCATGTGGTTCGCGTGGTATGCGTTCAGCCCGAAGACCGAGGTGCTGCGTTGAGGGCCATGCGCTGGACGTTCGCCTCGCGGCGGGCGTGGGCGGTCGCGGCCGGGCTCCTGCTCGCGTACGGCCTGCTGTACCTCCTGATGGCCAAGGCGCTCGTCATCGATCCCGACGCGCACTTCTCGCGCTTCGGTGGGCTGCCGCAGCTCGTGCTCGCGCCGCTCTCGGCCCGGAGCCTGACGAGCTGGCTGGACCCCGCCTTCGTCCTCTACCTGAGCGACGCGGTCGTGCTCGCTCCCAGCGTCCCGGCGATCGTCACGGTGCTCCTTCTCGGCGCGCTGGTGGGCGTGAACGGGGCGATGGCCGTCGAGGCGTTCGTCCGCCGGCCCCCCGCATGCGCGACCGGGGGCGGTCCCTGGTGGGTCGCCGCGGTCGTCCCGAGCTTCCTCGCGAGCTTCTCGTGCTGCGCCCCGACGATCCTGCTCCTCGTCGGCGGCGGAGCCGCGGGGGCGGTGGTCTCGGTGATCCCCTTCGTCGTCCCCGCCGCCGCGCTCCTGCTGCTCGGGAGCCTGGTATGGAGCGCGCATCGCCTCGAACGCACGACGGTCCTGGCGGTCACCTGAGGATGGGGATCGACGTGTGCGGGCACTCGGAAGAGATACGAGGATGGGGACGTTGTGATGGGCATGACACGTGTGGCCGGATGCGAGCATGTGCCTGCGCGGATCACCGAGCCCCGCTCGGAGAGCTGCGAGGAGTGTGGAAGCCGTCACAGCCTCCGCCTCTGCTCGACCTGCGGGCACGTCGGCTGCTGCGAGTCACAGCGCGGAGACGCTCGCGCGCACGCGCTCGGCGAGGAGCACCCGGTGGTCAAGAGCCTCCCGCTCGGGGACCGCTCGTTCACCTGGTGCTACGCATGCAACGCGTACGTCTGACGTGTCGTAGGGAAGGCGACAGGAGCACGCCGTGGCCATACGTGCGACGCTGATGGCGCTGTGACGCGCCCGATCGACTTCACTCTGCCCGACCACGCGGGCGGCACGTTCCGGCTCTCCGAAGCGCTCCGTGAGCGGACGGTGGTCGCCCTCTTCTATCGCGGCGACTGGTGACCGTACTGCAATGGGCAGCTGGTCAGCTTCGCCCGACAGTACGAGGAGCTCACGAGCCGGAACGCGATGCTCATCGGCATCTCGGTCGACACCACCGAGGAGAACGCGGCGATGGTCGAAAAGCTCCGGCTCCCGTTCCCGCTCCTGTCGGACCGCGATGCCGCAGCCGCTGTGGCGTGGGACGTGTACGACGCGGTCGGCGGGACGCACGGCCCGATCGCACGGCCGGCTATCTTCGTCGTCGGGCGCGATCTCACCCTGCCATACGAGTACGTCGGCCGTGACTTCGCGGACCGTCCGCCGAACCGCGTCGTCTTCGAAGCGCTCGACTCGGTCCGCGATCGGCCACCGAGGCAGCTGGACCGCGCCGTGACCGCCCCGGGCCCGCGGCCGCTCGATGCGGGCAGCCCCTCGGACAAGCCGATGCCGCTGCGGGACATGGCGCCGTACTTCCGCGGCGCAAGCTTCGGCGTCCAGGCGATCGCCGGGCGCACGGAGGATGCGGCCGTGAAAGCGGAGTGCGAGCGCTTCCGGGCGATGGTCGCGGAGTTCATGGCGGCCGCCGTCGCGACCTGGCGGATGCAGCCGCCCATGTAGCCGGCTGCCACGCGCCTCGGCGCTATGCCGGCGTCGCGACCGCCGACTTTCGCGCGGCGGGCTCCAGCACCTTCGCCCGCTGAGCCGCCCGCGCGACGAGCACGGAGCAGTGCGCGGCGCCGAGGATGCGATCCGCGATCGTCCCCTGCAGCGGCGCGCTGTGCGTTCCGCCGGATCCGAGAGCGATCAGGTCCGACCCGAGCGCGGCCGCGCGCGCGAGGATCGTCCCGGCGACGTCACCGCGCGCCACCTCCACCTGCGTCGTGAACGTCGGTGGCAGCTTCGCGGCCACGAGGCACAGCAGGTCCAGCGGACGCGTGCTCTCCTTGCGCCCGTCCGGGACGACATGCACGACGACGATCTCCGCCGGACGCGCGAGCGGCACCGCGCACAGCGCGTTCACCGCGGCCTGCGAATCGGGCGATCCATCGACCGCGAGGAGCACTCGGCGAGGCGCGGATCGCCGGTCGCGGACGACCAGCACGGGGTACGGCGACGCATGGACCAGCGCGCGGGCGGTGCTGCCGAGCAGCGTGCCCAGGATGAGCCCGAGCCCGCGCGAGCCCACCACGATCAGATCCGCGCCAACGGCGCGCGCGCTCCCGACGATCGCCTCGACGAGCGGTCCCTCCGCCACGCGGGGCTCCGCGTGGATCCCGCGCTGGCGCAGGCGTCCGGCCGCACGAGCGGTCGTTTCCGCGGCGGCGTCGTAGGCGATCGAGAGGTCGCCGAAGCCCGTCTCCAGCGGCAGCGCCATCGGGACCGGGACCGCCACGACGTCGACTCGGTCCTCCTGTGCGAACGGCAGCGTGCACAGGAGCTCGAGGGCGCCGTCGGCGCCAGGCGAGCCATCCGTCGCGAACACGATCCGGCGCGGCCGGGACGCGTACATGGGTGAGAGCGTGCGCGCGGACGCCCGGACCGTGCTAGGGAAGGACGACCCAATGCGGGCCTGGCGGAGGCACGTGGAGACCCGTAAAGCCCCCGGCCTCACCCATCCACACGGTGAAAGCCGTCCCGGGACGGCGATGACCAGGGTCACGCGGCAGCGTGACCAAGGACCCTCCCACACGGCCCGTCCGGCGCGGATCATGGGGGCATGGAACGTGGGCTCGCATGGCTCGATGCGATGGTCGGTGTGATCCGCTGCGCATCGTGCCGCGCGCTCTACACCCGTGAGGATCTCCGAGTGGTCGGCCAGCGCGAGGGATACGTGTTCGTTCGCTGCGAATGCCACTCCTGCCGCCGCGAGGGGATCGCCGTCGTGCTCGTCGAGGTCGCGCCGACGGAGCGGCCCGGCCGGAGGACCATCACGATCGACGACGTCCTGAGCGCCCACGAGATCCTCGCCGGTTACGACGGGAACGCCGAGGGCCTGTTCGCGGCGGAGGGTCAGCGGCCCTTCTGACCGAGCCGCGCGCGGCGAAGGCACTCGACGTCACGCGCCGCCTGGGGCCGCGCCTCGAGACGCTCGGCGGCGATCGGCCCACCGCAGTCGACGCACACGCCGTAGGTCCCCATCTCGATCCGCACCAGCGCCTCCTCGACGTCCTGGAGCTCCCGAGCCACGATCAGACGCCGCGTCAGCACGAACTCGCGCGCCTCGAGCTCGCTCGCCACGTCGGCCGGGTGCTGCGACGGCGTCGTGTCCTCGCCGCGCTCGCTCGCGGGGGTCGCCAGCTCGCGCCCTTCGGCGGTGCTCTCATTCGTGAGGTCGCGTCGCATCCGGACGAGCCGCCGCCGCATGCCGGCCACGAAGGTGGCATCGCGGGCCCCCGAGACGTCGGTCGCGGTCATCGAGCCGTCAGCGTGCGGTCGCGCCGACGGTCTCCCGCTCGGCGCGCGTCGGCTTCGCGCGCTCGGGCGTGCGCGCGACGAGGACGGCGCAGTGCGCCGTCTCGATCAGGCGATCGGCCGTGCTGCCCTGCAGGAACTCGTCACCGCGGAGCCGTGCGCCCCGCGCGCCGATGACGATGAGATCCGCCCCCATCGCCTTCGCGGTCTCGATGATGCGATCGGTCACGCCACCGTGCTCGAGCTCCATCCGTGTGGACGCGCCCGAGGGGACCATGGCGTGCGCGCGCGAGAGGATCTCGAGCGCCTCCTCGCGGTCGCGCCGCTCGACGAGCGCGCGCAGCTCGTCCGCCATCGCGGTGTTCGCCAGGCCCAGCGAGCGCTCCGGGAGGACGTTCAGCAGGGTGACCTCCAGCGCCGGCGGGAGCGGAAGTGCCGCGAACGTCCGGATCGCCATCTGCGCGTCCTCGGATCCGTCGGTCGCGATCAGGATCCGCACCGGGACGTGCCGGCGCTCGCGCGCGACGAGCACCGGGATCGGCGAGTGGCGCGCGACCGCTCGCGCGGTGCTCCCGAGCAGCGCGCCCGCGACAAAGCCACGTCCGCGCGATCCCATGACGATGAGGCCCACGCCTTCCGCGCGCGCGATCTCGATGATCGTGCGCGGGGCCGGTCCTTCCTGGACGCGGGCGGTCGCGGCGAGCCCCTTCGCGGAGATGACCTCCCACGCTTCCTGCGCGACGCGCCGTGCGGCGTTCGTCTCCTCCTCGCAGATCTCGGCGAAGTACACGCCGGTGCCCTCCATGCCGACGCCCGCGTAGCTGTGGACCGGGACGGCAAGGACGGTCACGTGGTCGGTCGGACGCAGGGGGAGCGCGAGCAGGAGCTCCAGCGCGACCTGAGCCCTCGGCGAGCCGTCGGTCGCGAGCAGGATCCTCATCGTCGATCGGCCCGCGCCCCGGTCGCGCGCAGAAAGAAGCGAGCAGTGAGGCGCCCGATGAGGATCGCCGCGATCACGAGGACCGCGAACAGGGCGGCCCATCCGACGAGGGCGAGCGCTCCGTCCGGCACGGTTGCATCGTCCGCCGCGGCCACGCGCAGGCCATAGGGCCGAAGGTCCCACCGGGAGGCGCCCCAGGGCCCGGGACATGCAGTGGCAGGAGCCTGTCATCTCGTGCCCCGCGGCCCTGTCCGTTCGGCGTCCCGGGGCCGCACAGTACCGGCGAAGGACGCACCCCGTGACCCGAACGGGGCAGAAAGGACGAAAGACGATGGCACGACCGAGCAAGGACACCGTCGTCCAGGAGCCGCCGTTCAGCAGGTTCCTGTTCAACGACATCCGCACGGCTCCACTCTGGTTCCTGCTCCGCCTCTACGTGGGCTGGGCCTGGCTGGACGCGGGGATCCACAAGGTGCAGGACCCCAAGTGGATGGACACCGGCGCCGCGATCAAGGGCTTCTGGGCGAACGCGATCAAGACGCCGCCCGACGTCGCGAGGGCGCCGATCACCTACGACTGGTACCGCGGCTTCCTGCAGTTCCTGAGCGACAGCGACGCGCACGTCTGGTTCGGCAAGCTCATCGCGGTCGGTGAGGTCATCGTGGGGGTCGCACTGATCGTCGGGCTCTTCACGGGCTTCGCCGCCCTTGCCGGGGCGTTCATGAACATGAACTTCATGCTCGCCGGCAGCGCGAGCTCGAACCCGGTCCTGTTCGTCCTGGCGGTCATGATCCTCATGGCCTGGAAGGTCGCGGGGATCATCGGCGTCGACCGCTTCCTCCTCCCGATCCTGGGGACGCCCTGGAGGCCGGCCGCACCCGCACCTGCACGGACGGCACCTTCTCTCGCCTGAGCCCCACACCTCCTCCTCATAGGCCCGACGAGAGGGGCGGCAGGACCGCCCCTCTCGCCTTGTCTCCCCGCCGTCCACCTGATGCGGCTGGCACGACCTGAGAGCATGGACGCGTGAGCATCCGTCGCGCAGCGTTCCCTCGGCGCATCGAGATCGCCGCGCTCGTGCTGCCGTCGCTGCTGCTCGGCGCGCTCCTGACCCTGGACTACGTCTTCCTGGAGCCCGTGTTCGACCGTGGCGCCGCGCACCTCATCGTCTTCGCGCTCGGCGTCGGCGGCATCCTGGCCTTCTCGTACGCGATCTTCGACCGTCTCTCCGAGCTCCAGATGCGCGAGCGCGAGCAGGCCAAGCGGCAGGCCGAGCTCGCCGAAGCGCTCGAGCGCCGCGGCCGCCAGCTCCAGGCGCTGAACCAGGCCGGGATCACCCTCGCGGCGGAGCTCGAGAGCGGATCCGTCCTGCAGAAGATCGTCGACCTCGCGCGCGACGTCGGACGAGCGAAGTACGCCGCGCTCGGGATCTTCAACGAGAACGGCGAGGTGGTGCAGTTCCTCACGACCGGCATCTCGCACGAGGAGCGCGAGCGCATCGGACTGCTGCCACGTGGCCGCGGCCTGCTCGGGCTCCTCCAGGACGAGCAGCGACCCATCCGCCTGCGGTCCATCGCGGACCATCCCGCGTCGGTCGGCTTCCCGAAGGGCCATCCGCCGATGCGCAGCTTCCTCGGCGTGCCGATCGTGTGGCGCGGCCGCTCGGTGGGGAACCTCTATCTCACCGAGAAGATCGGGACGGACGAGTTCAGCGCCGAGGACGAGGCCTCCATCATCACGCTGTCGTCGCAGGCGGCGATCGCGATCGAGAACGCCCGGCTCTACGAGCAGGTCGGTCGCATCTCGGTGCTGGAGGAGCGCCAGCGGATCGGCATGGACCTCCACGACGGCGCGATGCAGTCGCTCTACGGGGTCGGGCTGCTGCTCGAGGACGCGGGTGAGCGCCTCCCCGCCGAGGCGCGGGACACCCGCGCCACGATCGACCGCGCGGTCGAGCTGCTGAACGTGACGATCGCGGAGATGCGGCGGTACGTCATGGGGCTGCGGCCGATCCGCGGGGCGGAGCGGCCACTTTCGGAGTCGCTGCCGACGCTCGCGTCGCAGATCGGGGATCAGGCGCGCCTGAGCGTGACCGTCGACGTGGATCCCGAGGCCGAGCGCGACCTCGACCCGGAGCAGCGGGAAGCCGCGTTCTACGTCGCGGCCGACGCCCTGATGAACGTCGCGAGGCATGCCCGCGCCACGCGCGCGCAGATCCGGCTCTCGCACAGCGACGGACGCGCGGTCCTCGAGGTGCGCGACGACGGCGTCGGCTTCGACCCCGCCACGCGCGGTCCCGGCCTCGGTCTCCGGAACATGCGGGAGCGCGCTTTCGTGGCGGGGGGCAGACTGGAGGTCGGATCCGAGCCGAGCCGTGGCACGACCGTGCGGCTCGAGCTCCCGCTGGAGAGGACGTGATGACGGAGGCCGCGGCGATCCGCGTCCTGGTCGTCGACGACCACGAGGTCGTTCGCGAGGGGCTGCGCACCCTCCTGGGGAAGCAGAAGGGGATGACCCTGGTCGGCGAGGCTGCCACGATGAAGGACGCCGTCGAGGCGGCCGCGCGCGCGAAGCCGGACGTCGTGATCATGGACATACGCCTCCCCGACGGCAGCGGCATCGAGGCCTGCCGTACGATCCGCGGCGCACGGCCCGCGACGGGCGTGATCATGCTCACGTCCTACGCCGACGACGAGGCCCTCTTCGCGTCGATCCTCGCCGGCGCCGCGGGCTACCTGCTCAAGGATGCGAAGGGACAGTCGGTCGTCGACGCGATCAGCGCGGTGGCGCAGGGCCGCTCGCTCCTCGACCCGACCGTCACCGGCAAGGTCCTCGAGCGGGTGCGGAAGGGGCCGGACGAGGACCCGGGCCTCGCCTCCCTCACGGACCAGGAGCGCAAGGTGCTCGAGCACGTCGCCGAGGGCAAGACGAACCGCGAGATCGGCGAGATCATGTTCCTGTCCGAGAAGACGGTGAAGAACTACGTGAGCCGCATCCTGGACAAGCTGGGCCTCGCCCGGCGGGCCGAGGCGGCCGCGTACATGGCCAAGCGCCGCCCGAAGTTCT
>JACPEQ010000107.1 GCA_016183435.1 Chloroflexota bacterium | reverse complement strand
CGCACTACCCGACCTGGCGGGAGGGAGGCGGTGAGGCGCTGCGCGCCCTGGCGGAAAGAGAACGAGCGACGAACGGCTTTGCCGCGAGGAGCGAGTCCACCAGCCCTGAGCGTGTCTCGGGCCGAAGGCCACGAGATGGAGAGCCGAGGGGGTGAAGGCATGAACACGCTGAACGACATCGTGCCCGCGTCGGCCCGGCGGTTCCCGGACAAGGCCGCGTTCGTCATCAAGCCCGGCTTCCGGACGCGGACGTGGACGTATCGCGATCTCGCGGACCTCGTGCCGCGCGCGGCGCGCTACCTGCACGAGTCCGGGATCGTGAAGGGCGACCGGGTCCTCATCTGGGGCGTGAACCGCCCCGAGTACGGCATCGCGTTCCTGGCGGCGCTCCACGCCGGCGCCATCCTGGTGCCGATCGACGTGAACTCGCTCGTCGAGTTCGCGGCGAAGATCGCCGGGCGGACACGGGCGAAGGCGATCATCGCCTCCGCGCAGACGCGGGGCCGGGCGGAGCAGGTCGGCCTGCCGGTCCACGACATGGAGCGGTTCCCGGACCGCGGACGCGAGCGCGAGCCGCTCCCGGCGGCGGATGTCGGCCCGGACGATCTCGCGGAGATCGTCTTCACGTCCGGCACGACGGGCGATCCGAAGGGCGTGATGCTCACCCACCGCAACATCCTCTCGAACGCGCAGGCCGCGACGCAGATCTTCCCGATCGGTCCGAAGCAGCGCCTCTTGTCGTTCATCCCGCTGTCGCACATGTTCGAGCAGCTCGCGGGATTCTGGACCCTGATGATCGCCGGCGCGTCCGTCGTCTACCCCACCAGCCGGCAGCCCGCAGTGGTGCGGCGGACCTTCAAGGAGCGCAAGGTCACGATGATCCTCATCACGCCGGCCGTGGTGCGGTCGATCCTCCTCGGCATCGAGCGCAACGCCGAGGCGCAGGGGAAGGCGGAGCTGCTGCTGAAGCTGCGGCGCGTCGCGCGGCGTCTCCCCTTCGGGCTGCGCCGGATCCTCTTCACGAGCGTGCACCGCAACTTCGGCGGCCACTTCCGGTACATCGTCTCCGGCGGAGCGGCGCTCGACCCCGCGCTTGGCGAGGCCTGGCGCGAGCTGGGCGTGGACGTGCTGCAGGGGTACGGCACGACCGAGTGCGCGCCCGCCGTCACGTTCAATCGCATCGAGAAGAACCGGCTGGGATCCGTCGGCGTGCCGCTCCCCGGCGTCGAGATCCACATCGCGCCCGACGCAGAGGTGCTCGTCCGGGGACCGAACGTGTTCGTCGGGTACTGGGAGAACGAGGATGCGACGCGCGCGGTCCTCGAGCCGAGCGGCTGGTACCACACGGGCGACCTCGGCGAGGTCGACGCGGACGGCTTCCTCTGGCTGAAGGGCCGGAAGAAGGACATCATCGTGCTCGCCGACGGCCTCAACGTGTACCCCGAGGACATCGAGAACGTCCTCGCGGCCGACGCGCGGATCCAGGCCCTCGCGACGCCGCAGCGGCCGACCCTCGCGACGGTCGTCGGTCTGCAGCGGCCCGGTGAGGACGTGCAGGTGCACGCGGCCTTCCTCCTGACGGACGCGGAGCAGGTCGCGAGCATCGTGCGCGACGCGAATACGAAGCTCTCCGGCCCGCAGCAGATCCGCGGCTGGACGATCTGGCACGAGGACGAGTTCCCGACGACGCCGACCCAGAAGGTGAAGAAGCGGCTCGTCATCGAGCGGCTCCTCGAGCTGTCCCGCGGGGACGCGGTGCTCGCGATCGGGCCGATGGGGACGGTGGTGCCCCTGACCGACGTCGGGCGCCTGATCACGCAGGTGGCGAACGTGCCGGCGACGGCCATCCGCGACGAAGCGGAGCTGTCGGCGGACCTCGGCCTCGACTCGCTCGCGCGCGTCGAGCTGCTCGGGCTCATCGAGGAGGAGCTCGGCGCGTACGTGGACGACTCCGCGCTCGAGGCCAACGCGTCCGTGGCCGAGCTCGAGCACATGGTCGCCGCGGCGCGCGACGTGAAGCGCGACACCGGCATCTTCGGCTGGCCGCTCAGTCCCTTCGTGCGCTCGCTCGGGCTGCTGATGCAGCAGGTCCTGGTGTGGCCGCTGGTGCGGCTCTTCTACCGGGTGCGCGTTCGGGGGACGGAGAAGCTCGAGGCGCTGCGCGGTCCGGTCATGTTCGCCCCGAACCACTGCCTGCACTGGGACAACGGGATCATCCTCACGTCGATCCCGCTCGGCTGGCGCTGGCGGCTCGCCGTCGCGGCGGCCGCCGATGACGTCTTCGGCGACCGGCTGAACGGCCTGTTCTCCGCGGTCCTCGCGAACGCCTTCCCGCTCGCGCGGGAGGGCGCGATCCGCCGCAGCCTCGAGCTGCTCGGCGCCCGGCTCGACCGGCGCTTCTCGGTGCTCATCTACCCCGAGGGCAAGCTGACGGTCGGCGGACCGATGCAGCCGTTCAAGTCGGGGACCGGCCTCATCGCGGTCGAGGGCGCGACCCCGGTCGTGCCGATGAAGCTGAAGATCCGCCGCGTGTCGATCCTCGACCACCTCGACCGCCCGTGGGAGCGGGAGCGATCGGACGGCTGGCGCGGCGACGTCGAGGTCGTCTTCGGCGACCCGCTGTACTTCCCCGCGCTCACGGACCCGACCGAGGCGACCAAGAGGATCGAAGCGGCGGTCGACGCGCTCTAACAGCCAGGCGTCCCCGCGCTACGCTCGCGCCATGGCAGCGCGGCCGCTCCCGCCGCCCTGGCGCTGGTGGCCGGTCTACGTGCTCGTGGCCGCGGGCGCTGTCGTCGCGCTCCTGGCCGCGGTCCGTGCCGTCGGCGAGCTCCTCTCGCCGGTCCGGCACGCGCTGTTCATCGTCCTCTTCGGGATCGTGCTCGCGTTCCTGCTCGCGCCGCTCGTCGAGCGGCTGGAGCGGCCGCTCGGACGCCGGCCCCTCGCCGTGCTCGCGGCGGTGCTGCTCACGCTCGGGGCGATCGTCGGCATCGCCACGTTCACCGCGACGCCGATCGTCCGAGAGCTGCGCGACCTCGCGCAGCTCATCCCGACGTACGCGGAGGAGCTGCGCAGCGATCGGCCGCTGTCGATCGCCGGCGTCGAGATACCCGGCGAGCTGCGGCAGCAGGCCGGCCGGTTCATCGCGGAGCACGGCGCCGACCTCGCCGAGCAGTCCGCGCGCGTCGCGATGCGGGTCGTCTCCGCCGTCGTCGACGTCGTGCTCGTCTTCGTCCTCGCGATCTACCTGCTCGGGAGCGCCAGCCGGATCCGCGAGTGGGTGATCGCGTGGGTCCCCCGCCGCTACCACGACCTCGCCGAGGACATCGAGAACGACCTCGGGCACGTCTTCGGGCAGTACGTGCGCGCGCAGCTGCTGCTCGCCGTGATCATCGGCTTCGTCTCGATCACCGCGTACTCGCTCCTCGGCCTGCGGCATGCGCTCTTCCTCGGGCTGCTCGCTGGGATCCTCGAGCTCGTCCCGATCGTGGGCCCGATCGTCGCCGGCACGGTCGCCGCCGCGATCGCGCTGTTCCACCCCTGGCCGCTCATCGTCTGGGTGATCGTCGCGGCGGTCCTCATCCAGCAGCTCGAGAACAACCTGCTCGTGCCGCGCATCTCCGGCGCCGCGGTCGGCGTCTCGCCGGTGGCCGCGCTGCTCGCCGTCCTCTTCGGGATCGAAGCGGCCGGCCTCATGGGTGGCATCTTCGCCGTGCCGATCGTCGGGGTGCTCGCGCGCTTCGCGTCGCGCCTGCGCGGCCCCGCAGAAGACCTCGCGGCGAGCGCACGGGCGGCCGAGCGGGAGGCCGCTCCTCCGCGTTAGCTGAGCGCCGCCCGCTCCCATCTCTTCGCCGTGACGACGATCCGCGGCCGGATGAGCGGCTCGTCCGTCCCAGCGGTCATGACGGCGAACTCGCGCCCTGCGCGGTTCGTCGCCGACGCGTACGTCCCGTCCCGCGCCAGCCGCCGGCGAAGTGGCGTCGGGCGACGTCGCCGGCGCCGCGCAGGACGCGGCCCTGCTCCACCCAGGAGTTGGTCCACTCGAGGGGCTGGACGTCATCGAGGACGCCGGCGCGCGCGGCCTTCTCCCACTCGCGGTCGTCGGGCAGGCGGTAGATGTGGCCCGTGCTCGTCGTGAGCCAGCGGCAGTAGCCCACCGCGTCCGCCCACGTGACGCCGCGCGCCGGCGCCCGGTCACGCCGCGGATGGCCGTCCCGGAAGCGCGCGTACTCCTCGTTCGTGACCGGCGTCACCGCGATCGCGAAGACGTTCACGTGCTCGGTCCGGGGCGGATCGCCCAGGAGCGCGTCGCTCGCCTTCACGACCACGGTCTCGGGCTCGGTGATGATCACGGGCCGACGATATGCGGGGACGCGATCAGGCGCGCGCGAGCATGCGCCGCGCGTTGCGCATGGCCAGGGCCATGATCGTCATCGTCGGGTTCACGCCCGACGCCGTGGGGAACGCGCTCGCGTCGGCGACCCACACGCCGCGGACACCGCGCACCGCCCCGTCGGGATCCGCCACGCTGCGGCGCGCATCCCCGCCCATCCGGGCGGTCGACATCTGGTGCGCCGTGAACACCCCGAGCCGGTTCGCTCCGGTCCCGCGCGAGAGCACCTCCTGCTCGAAGGCGCGCATGTCGCCACCCGCGCGGATGGTCACCGGTCGCGTGAAGAGGGCCCGGACCTCGGTCGCGCCCGCGGCCAGGTTCACCCGAGCCGTCTCGACGATGGCGCGCTGGACGAGACGGGCGGTGCCGCCCCGCAGCGCGTACCGGACGACGGGAGCACCTCGGCGATCGACCGTGACCGAGCCGCCCTCGCGGTCGCGGACGATGGGGATGATCGCGGCGGTGTGATCGAGCCCCTCCATGAGACGGCGGTGCTCGTCCGCGGACCGCCAGGGGAGCGCCGCGGCGAGGACCCCCGGCAGCACCGAGGGCACCTCGAGGCGGAACCCGTATCCGCCGTCGATCTCCGCGAACGCATCGCACATCACCGACTGCGGCACGCCCGACCAGATGCGGATCGGCCGGTCGTACAGGCCCGCGATCCCGGGCACCGGGTGAACGTGCAGCTCGCGCCCTACCTCGGGCCCACCGATCCCGGAGCGCAGCAGGAGCGCGGGCGTGCCGAGGGAGCCGCCGGCGACGATGACGAGCGGCGCGCGAACGGTGACGCGCCCGGTCCCGCGCGCGACGGCGGAGACGCCAATCGCGCGTCCGTCCTCGACGAGCACCCGTTCCGCCGAACAGTCGGCGATGAGCTCCGCGCCGGAGGCGACCGCATCGCGCAGGAACGTGCGCGGCGTCGACAGCTTCGCGCCACGCCGGCAGCCGAGGCCGCAGTGCCCGCAGTCCCCACAGCCCTCCGTGTTCCGCGGGATCGCCTGCCACCGCAGCCCGAGCTCATCGCACCCGCGCGCGAGCACGCTGTTCTGCGCGTTGATCGGGCTCTCGTCGAGGCCGACGTCCAGCCGCCGTTCGACCTCCTCGTACAGCGCGTCGATCTCGCCGTCCAGGCCATCGATGCCGAGCGCCGTCCACTCCTCGCGCACGGCCGCCGGCAGTCGCAGTGAGGTCGACCAGCCGACGACGGTGCCGCCGCCCACCGCGCCGCCCGCGAAGATCACCACGGCGAGATCCTCGGTGGCGCCGAGACCGCGGTCCCACATCAGGCGTGCGAGCGACGTGGCCTCGCGCCCGTCGAACTCCGTCTCCGTCCAGGCCCGGCCCTGTTCGAGCACGACCACGCGCCGTCCGGCGCGCGCGAGCTCCGCCGCGACGACGCTCCCGCCGGCGCCGGAGCCGGCGACGCACGCGTCGGCTTCGACGGTCTCGCCGTCGCGGATCCGGCGCTGCGGGGACCCGGTCGGCTCGTCGGGGAGCGGCAGGAGCTCCGGCCGCTCGTAGCCGATCCCTTCCCAGAGCGGGTTGTGTCCGTCGCTGCTCGAGCCGTACGCGAAGAACAGCGAAGCTCTCTTCACCGCCTGGAAGGCCTTGCGCCTCAGCGGGACGGCGCTGTCGGCCCACGACAGGAGACAGCGCTCGCGCTCGGCGCGCGACATGGCCGTGAACGGCCGCGGCCTGCCCGCGAGCGCGAGGTTCGCCACGGGGCTCTCGATCGCGCGCAGGAAGAGGCGGAGGTCGGCGAGCAGCTTCGGACGGCCGACGGCCTCGACCTCGCGCAGGATCGTTCGCGCGACCGCGCGCGCGTCGACCCCCGCGACGAACGTCTCCGCGACCGCCGCGAGGGCCGCGAGATCGCGAGACGAGAGGCTCAGGCCGGCGCCGCTCGCCGCTTGGCCGAGTCCTCCTCCGCGAGGGAGCGCCGGAGGACCTTGCCGATCAGCGTCTTCGGGAGCGTCTCGCGGAACTCGATCTCCTTCGGCACCTTGAACGGCGCGAGGCTCGCGCGGCAGTGCTCGACGATCGCGTCCGCCGTGGCGGTCATGCCCGGCTTCAGGACGACGAAGGCCTTGACCTCCTCGCCCTTGATCGGGTGCGGGACGCCGATCGCCGCGCTCTCGAGGACGGCAGGGTGCGTGGCGAGCACCTCCTCGACCTCACGCGGGTAGACGTTGAACCCGGAGACGATGATCATCTCCTTCTTGCGGTCGACGATGAAGAAGTACCCGTCCTCGTCGACCCGGGCGATGTCACCGGTGTACAGCCACCCGTTCCGCAGCGTCTGCGCTGTCTCCTCCGGCTTCTGGTAGTAGCCGTCCATGAGCTGCGGCCCGCGGAGCACCAGCTCGCCGATCTCCCCGGCCGGCAGGTCGCGCGTCCCGGTCTCGAGGTCCACGATCTTCGCCTCGACGTCGGGGAACGGCACGCCGATGCTCCCGACCTTCTGCTTCCCCTGACCGAACAGCGGGTTGCAGTGCGTCACCGGCGCGGCCTCGGTGAGGCCGTACCCCTCGACGAGGTGCCCGCCGGTCATCTCCTTGAACTTCTTCGCCGTCTCGACGAGGAGCGGCGCCGAGCCCGAGATGCACGCGCGGATGGAGCGCAGGTCGTACTTCGTCGCCAGCGGCGAGTTGATGATCGCGTTGTAGATGCGCGGAGCACCCGGGAAGGTGTCCGGCTTGAACTTCTGGATGTCGTTCAGCACGTGCTTGAGGTCGAACTGCGGCTCGAGGATCAGTGATGACGCCGACTGCACCGCGAGCAGCATCGCCACGGTGAGGCCGTACACGTGGAAGAGCGGCATCACCGTCATGAACACGCCCTTTTGGTCCTGGAGGTTCGTGAACCAGGACCGGCACTGGAGCGTGTTCGCGACGAGGGCGCGGTGCGAGAGCATCGCGCCCTTCGGCACGCCGGTCGTCCCACCCGTGTACTGAAGGACCGCGACGTCGTCGGGCGACACCTGCACGGCCTGGGGCTCCGCGTCCACGAGCGTCTCCGGGAACGCGACGGCGCCCGGATCGCCGCGGAACGGCTGCCGGTGCCCGTCCTTCTTCTCCTTCGCGAGCGTGAACAGCACGCGCAGGACGGGCGGCATCTCCTCCTTGATGTTCGTGACGATGACGTTCCTGACCTTGGTCCGACCCTTTCCGACCTCGCTCGCGGGGGACCCGCTCGCTCGGCCCAGGTGCTCGACCTCGTCGCTTCGCGCCTCGGTCTGCGCTCCCGGGGGACGGCCGATGGCCTGCTTCACGACCGGATACAGGCGCGAGAGCACGACGACGGTCTCGGCACCGGAGTCGGCGAGCTGGTGCTCGACCTCGCGGGCGGTGTACAGCGGGTTCGTGGGCACGACCGTGGCACCGGCCTCGAGCGCGCCCCAGAACGCGATGAGGAACTGCGGGCAGTTCGGGAGCATGAGCGCGACGCGGTCCCCCTTGCGCACACCGAGGCGCTGCAACGAGGCGGCGAACCGGCGCACGTCGCGGTACAGCGAGGCGTACGTGCGCCTCGCGCCGAAGAAGACCGTCGCGGTCGCGTTCGGATGCCGCTGCGCGGTCGCGTGGAGCAGCGCCGTCAGCGGGATCTGTGGGTAGTTCAGCGTCGCGGGGACCATCGGGTCGTAGTGCTTCGTCCAGGGCCGGTCGGCGAGCGGAGCGGGGTCCTTCACGCGGACGGTCGTGTCGGCGGTCAGCGTCATCTCTGTCTGAGCCCCCTTTGCCTGGCCGGTGAGATTACGCGTGAGATTACGCCGGGCGCCGGCGCAACGGGAGTGAAGAAGAGACCATAGTCCGGCGATGTCGGACAGGCGCCTCGGACCGGGCGCGCTGGTGTGGGCGGGATTCGACGGGCCCGAGGTGCCGGGAGCGCTCCTCGACGCGGTCCGGACGGGACGGCTGGGCGGTCTGCTGCTCTTCGCGGCCCGCGGGAACATCCGCTCGAAGGCGCAGGTCCGCGCGATGCTCGGCGAGGCCGCCGAGGCGGCGCGGCGCAGCGGCCTCCCCCCGGTGCCGGTGGCCGTGGATCAGGAGGGGGGGACCGTCGTCCGCGTCGCGTACCGCGCGGTGTTCCCGAGCGCCATGGCCATCGCCGCGACCGGCGACCCTGCGTACGCGGAGCGCGCGGCGCGCGCGGTCGCGGAGGGCCTGCGCATGGACGGCATCACGGTCAACCACGCGCCGGTCTGCGACGTGAACGCCGAGCCGCGCGATCCCGTCATCGGCACTCGATCGTTCGGCGACGACCCGGCACGCGTGGCGGCGTTCGCGGCGGCATGGGTGCGCGGCTCGGAGGCCGCGGGCGTCGCGACCACGCCGAAGCACTTCCCCGGTCACGGCATGACGCCCCACGACTCGCACGTCACGACCATCGACGTCACCGACGACGCGCGGACGCTCCGTGCCCGGGACCTCGTCCCGTTCCGCGCGGCGTTCGCCGCCGGCGCGACGGGCGTGATGACCGCTCACATCCGCTTCCCCGCGTTCGACCCCGACGCGATCGCCACCCTCTCGCGGCCGATCCTCACGACGCTCCTGCGCGAGGAGCTCGGCTTCCGCGGGCTGTGCATCACGGACTCGCTGGACATGAGCGGCGTCACGCAGGTCGAGGACCCGTCCCGCGTCGCCGGGCGCGCGATCGCCGCCGGCATCGACGCGGTCATGGTCACGAGCGGGCTCGACCTGCAGCTCGCCGCCGCGGAGCGGATCGCGCTGGACGCCCCGGCGCCGCGCGTGCTCGAAGCGCTGCGCCGCGCGACGGCCTTCCGAGAGCGGTTCGGCGGCACCGTTGGAGAGACGGACGTCGACGACGGCCCGGCGCGCGCGCTCGCGTCGGAGATCGCCTCGGCCGCGATCACGCACGTCGGTCCGCCGCTGCCGCGGCTCGACGGGCGCATCCGGGTCACCGGCTTCGGCCCACGGCGCATCGGGGGCGCCGAGGAGCTCCGTGATCCGCTCGGCCGTCTCGAGGCGGCGCTCCGCGCCCGGTTCGGCGATCGGCTCGCCTTCGAACGCGAGGGCCGCGAGCCGCCGGGGGACGGGACCCTGATCGTGTGCACGTCGAGCGCGTGGCACGACGCGCGGCAGGCCGGCGCGGCCCGCGCGCTCCTCGCTCGCGGTGGCATGGTGTGCGCTCTGCGCTCTCCGTATGACGCCGTGCTCTTCTCGGATCGACCGGCCCTGCTGACCTACGGCGACGTGCCCGCCTCCCTCGAGGCGCTCGCCGCCGTGCTCGCGGGCGAGCGCGCGCCGGCCGGGCGCCTCCCGGTGACGTTGCCCACGTAGGTCCACGGGGCTCGCGCGTCAGCGGCTCGGGCCATCCCGCCCGCAGCCGCTCCCCTCGACGGCTCCGATCGGCGACGGGCCCGCGAGGTCGCCCCGATCCGGATACGACACGTACCACGCCGGCACGCTGCGCATGCGGTCGAGGGCCGGAAAGGCGGTCACGGGTCCGATGAGGAAGCGCCGGACGTAGTGGACGGCGATGCCGTCACGCTGCTGCAGGCGCACCCGGACGAGGTTCGTGTTCGGAACGTGCTCGAGGCCGACCACGCGGCCGGGCGCCAGCGCCTCCGCGCGCTCGCGGCCGAGGTCGAAGAGGCCGAGCATGCACGCGACGAACTTCGGAGACCGCGGGTCGAGCGTGAGCTCGTACGAGACACGATCGCGCCGCTCGATCGCCGCACGGTGCAGATCGAAGAGCCCCTGGATGGTGCCATGGGTGTCGGGTCCGATCGGCGACGTCTCCTGCGCCACGAACGTGTCCTTCGCGGCGGCGACGATCGCCACAGCGAGGACGCCGAGCACGAGCACGATCCAGCGGCCGGTGCTCCGACGCGGTCCGGGCCAGTGCCGACGTCCCCACGTGAGCGACATCGATCCCTATGCTCTTCCTCAAGGCGAAGTAGCCACGTGGATGGCGGCGATGCCGAGCGTCAGACGTTCGAAACGGACGTCGGCGAACCCGGCATCGCCGACCATCCGCGCGAGATCCTCCGCGCGCGGGAACGGACGCAGCGAGCGCGGCAGGTAGCGGTACGCGGCGGCGTCCCCGCCCAGCAGCGCCGCGGCGCGCGGAGCCACACGCTCGAAGTACCAGCGGTACAGCGCCGCGAACGCTTCGTTCGGCGGATGCGACAGCTCCAAGAGCACGATCCGCCCATCGCTCCGCGTCACGCGGCGCATCTCACGCAGCGAGCGCGGCAGGTCGCCGATGTTGCGGAGCGTGAACCCGCTCACGACGCGGTCGACGCTCGCGTCCGGCAGCGGGATCGACTCGGCGTTCCCGACGACCGGGACCGCCCGACGCGAGAGTCCGGTCGCGACCAGGCGACGGTGCGCGATGGCGAGCATGCGCGGCGCGAGGTCGAGCGCGACGACCACGCTCGACGGATCCGATGCGCGCAGCAGTCCGATCGTGAGGTCGCCGGTCCCGGTGCCGACGTCGAGCCCGCGCTGGCGCGGGCCGAGCCGCGCGAGCGCGATGGCCCGGCGGCGCCATGCGACGTCGGTGCCGAACGACAGGACGCGATTGAGCCGGTCGTAGCGCGGCGCGATCCGGTCGAACATCTCGGCGATCTCGCGGTCGTGCCGCGGGAAGGTCGGAGCCACGCCACGACCCTATCGCGCTTATCTTTCCCGCGATGCCCATCGCCACGCTGCCGCTGGTGCTCGCGGTCGTCTTGGTCGAGCTCGCCGTCGGCGGCGCGTTCCTCATCTGGGCGCTCGATCGCACGAAGCAGGCGCCCGCGGGGTCGCTCAAGCTGATCGCGGCCGTCGATGCGGTCGCGGCCGCCCTCGCGTTCGGGCTCCTTCCGACGATCCCCCGCGGGGCGCTGGCGGAGCAGGCGAAGCTCCATGCGCCCGCGCTCGATTCATTCGCGACCGCCGTGCAGCTGCTCACGATCGTGCTGATCGCGCAGCTCATCACGACCTTCGTGCCGTGGCCCGGACTGCGCGCCATCATCAGCCTCGCGGCGCTGCTCGTCGGCGGCGGTGCGTTCGTGGCGGCGGCGGTCGCCCGCACGACCGACCCGCAGACGCAGTTCGATCCCTTCGCGCTCCTCGCGCTGCCGCTCGGGGCCCTGGCGCTCGGCGGCGTGAACGCCGCGATGCTGCTGGGCCACTGGTACCTCGTCACGCCGAAGACCTCGGCGGCCCCGCTGCAGCGCGCGTCGCTCATCGTCCTCGTGGCGGTGGTGCTGCAGGCCGCGCTGGTGGCCGTCACGGTCATGCGCGGGCAGCTCGTCGCGGTCGGCGAGAGCAACCTCGGTGTCGCCGTCGGGATCCGCGTCGGCGTGGGGATCGCGATGACGTTCGCGCTCGTGGCGGCGGCGTGGTGGACCGCGCGGATGAACACGCAGTCGTCGACCGGGCTGCTCTACGTGGCCCTTGGCACCGTCCTGGCGGGCGAGGTCGCGGCGCGCGTCGTGTTCTATCTCACCGGCGCCGGGGTCTAGCTCTTCGTCGCAGGGGGCTCCGCCCCCTTCACCCCCGGCTGGCTACTCCTTGGGACGCGCCTCCGGAGGCCGGAGCGCGCTAGGAAGCGCTCCGGCGGCGGCGATGGCGCTCGTGCGTCACTTCCTCGATCTCCTCCCACTCGCGCGCGGCGTAGAGGAGCGAGGACATCGCGGCGCCGGCGACCAGCACGACGAGGCCGGCGATCGCCAGCAGGAACGCCGGCGGTGACGCGGCGGCGGCACCGAGGTCGAACGCGCGGATCGCGGCGCTGACGACGTAGACCAGCGTCGCGACGGCGACGGCGACCACGTCGAGGCGCGCGAGCGAGCGGTCCTCGTCCGGCGCGTCGAGCAGCTCCGCCACGGCGGTGGCGATCCCGAGCAGCGTGACGACGGCCACGGCGATCGAGAGCCAGTACGCGGCGATGACGAAGCCGTTCGTGCTGCGCGCTCCCCAGCCGAACCAGGCCATGAGGTCGAGCAGCGTCAGCGCGATCCCGAGACCCACGGCGACGCCGGCGAGCAGCGGGCGCAGCGCGAAGCCGAGCCGGCGGCCTTCCAGGAGCTCCCTCACGAGGATGTCGATGCTAGCCGGGGTCCGGTGTCGATGCGGGCGACCGCCCGCGGTCCGGCGTGCGTCAGCAGCCCGGCTCCCCGCCGTGGCCGCAGCAGTCTCGCGGCGGTGGCCCGAGCCGCCGGAGCGCGTTGCGGAGCGCGAGCCGCGCGCGCAGCCGCATCGGGAGCCCGGCGGCCGCCAGGTTGGCGGCCACGTGCCGCAGGGAACCTCGCTCGCGGCGCATGCCTGCCATTCTGTACGGGTGAACGAGGGGATCCCCCCGGAGGGACCGAGGGCGCGGACGCCGCACGGGGACCTGTCGCTCGAGGAGATCGCGGAGTCGCTCCCGGGCACGGCCGATCTCATGGCCCTGATCGGCACGGCATGGTGGAAGTGCGCGCACGCGGCCCGCGGCGGCAACTGGGAGCTCGCGGGCTATTTCGCGCGACGCGTGCGCGCGACGGGGCGGCGCCTCGCGGTGGTCCGCCCGAAGTACGGCGCGGACATCGCGCGATTCGAGGAAGAGCGGATCGCGCCGGTGCTCGCCGCGACGCAGGAGCAGGACGCCGACGCGTTCGAGACCGCGTTCGCCGCGGCGACGGACGAAGCGAATGCGTTCCACGCCAAGTGGGGCAAGAGCTACATCCGCTGGACGCTCCCGAGCGAGCCTCCGCGCGACCTCGACCTCGGACCACGATGACCGGGGGTGCCATCGCCGGCGCCGTCGCGATGGCCTTCGCGCTCCTCGTCGCCTACCTCCTGAGCGCGATGGGCGTCCCCTACCCACCCGTGGCGCTCGGTCAGGCGGTCATCGAGGTGCTCCCCGGCTGGATCAGCGTCCCGCTCATCGAGCTGCTGCAGTTCTGGGCGCAGCGGCTGCTCGTCGCCGGGGTCATCGCTCTGTACGTGATCGCGGGCGCGACGACCGGCGTCGCTGCCGTGACCGCGCGCGCCGCGACCGCGCTCGTCGTCGGTCTCGGCGCCCTCCCGTGGGTGGCGACGGTCGTGTTGGCGCAGCTCCTCGCCGGTCCGAAGATCGACCTCGGTGCCGACCTCCTCGGCTCCGCCGTCGGCGCGGGCGCCTTCTTCGGCGGGCTCGCCTCACTCCTGGCGGCGGAGCGCGTCGCAACACCCGCGGCGCTCGGGCGGCGCCGGGCCCTTTTCGGTGCGCTCGCCGCGGCGGGCGTCGTCGCCCTCGCCTCCACCCTCCTCGGCGGCGCGGCACGCGCGGCGCGCGCGAGGATCGAGCCGGTGGCGCTCGCGGTGCGACGGCTGCGGACGAGCGAGCCGGTAGCGGCGGGCGACCCGGCGTTCGAGGGGATCGCGCGGCTCACATCGCGCGTCACGGCGAACGAGGCGCACTACACCGTCGACACCGCGCTCATCAAGCCGCGCGTCGACGCGAAGACCTGGAGCCTCGAGATCGCCGGGGCCGTCGAGCGGCCATACCGCATCTCGTACGACGAGCTCCTGGACCTGGAGGCCGTCGAACGGCCGCACACCCTCGAGTGCATCAGCAACGAGATCGGCGGCGACCTCATCTCGACCGCGGTCTGGGTGGGCGTGTCGATGGCGGACCTGCTCGCCCGCGCCGCCCCGAAGGCCGACGCGTACGACACGGTGCTCACGTCGGTCGACGGCTACAGCGACTCCATCCGGATCGCGAAGGCCCTGGACCCGGACACGCTGGTCGCATACCTCATGAACGGCGTGACGCTGCCAGAGGAGCACGGCTTCCCGGCCCGCGCGCTCATCCCGGGGATCTACGGGATGAAGAACGTGAAGTGGCTGCGGCGGATCGAGGTCGTGCCGTTCGACTTCCAGGGCTACTGGATGGAGCGCGGCTGGTCCGACGTGGCCGCGTACCACACCCACGTCCGCATCGACACGCCGACGGCGGTGCCGCGGCTGGTCGACGGCTCGGCCATCGTGGCGGGGATCGCGTTCGCGGGGCAGCGCGGGATCTCGAAGGTGGAGATCTCGACGGACGGCGGGAAGGCGTGGAACGAGGCCACGCTGGAGGCGGCGCCGGGCCGCCACACCTGGCTTCGGTGGCGCTACCTCTGGAGGGCGCCCGCTCCCGCGCGCTACCGGGTCGTCGCCCGCGCGACCGACGGCACGGGCCAGGTCCAGACGAGCGTCCAGCGTCCGCCCTTCCCGGACGGGTCGAGCGGATATCACGCGGTCGAGGTGAGCATCACCGCCTGAGCCCTTGGGCCAGCCGGCAAAGCCGGCCCTTTCTCCCGCAGGGGGCTCCGCCCCTTCCACCCCCGCTAATCTCACCCGGACATGGCGAAGCGACGGTTCTCGATCGTCGTGCAGCTACCGGCCTACGCCAGGCCGCGCAACGAGTGGCGGCGGCGCGTGCACGCGGCGGTCCTCGAAGAGCTTGCGCGCCGCGGGGTCGGGTACCAGGACGCGGACCGGCTCGAGCTGCGGCTCGCGCTCGCGCTCGACGGCAAGCCGCTGTCGCTGCACGCGATCGACGAGCGGGTGAAGGACGTCGTCGACGCGCTCGGCGGCCGCATCGCGGGACCGCGCAGCCACCGGCGGATCGCGCCCATCGTGGGCGACGATCAGATCGCGCGGATCGTCCTCGAGCGCGCCGCGCGGCGCGGCCGCGTGCTGGGCGAGCTCGCGATCACGCGGTACCGGAGGCGGCGGGCCCGCTAGCTCTCGAGCCGCGCGCAGGCGTTATGCCGCCTTCGACGCCGACTCCACCGCCGCGCTGAAGCGCGCGTCCGAACGCATCGTGGAGGCGACCAGCCCACACTCTCCGGCGTGACGGACGTGTCGGTCGCGCCCGCGCGCGCGATCATCGACACCGCGATCGGCACGCTGTGCACCGCCTGCGTCCTGCTCGTCGAGCGTGCCGGCCGGCGCGAGACGTATGCGGCCGGGACCCTGTGCCCCGACCCGAAGGCAGGGACGGATGGGTCCTGTACCGAGGCGAGCATCTTCGACCTCGCGTCGCTCACGAAGCTGGCGACGACCGCGCTCGCGCTCGCGCTCGCGCGCGAGCGGGTGATCGAGCTCGACATGCCGCTGCGCGAGATCGTCCCCGACTTCCGCGGGGCCGGGAAGGACCGCGTGACGATCGCGCACGTGCTCACGCACACGGCCGGGCTCCGGTGGTGGAAGCCTCTCTATCAGGAGGCGAGCGGCACCGACGAAGCGGTGTGGCTCGCCGCGCAGGAGCCGCTCGCGCGCGAGATCGGCACGTTCACGTACAGCGACCTCGGCTACGTGATGCTCACGGCCGGACTGGCGCGCGCGGGCGATGCGCCCTTCGCGGACCTCATCCGGGAGCGCGTGCTCGGGCCCGTCGATGCGCGCACGTGCTCGTTCGGCCCGCGGCCTCCGGGAGAATGCGCCGCGACCGAGATCGACGCCACATGGCGTCGCAAGCGGCTGCGCGGCGAGGTGCACGACGAGAACTCGTATGGGATGGGAGGCGTCGCGGGACACGCCGGGCTGTTCGGCACGGCCGCGGACGTGGCGGCGATCGCGCGGGTGTTCCGCGACGGCGCGGTCATCGGCAACGAGCTCGCGGCGCTGGCGCGGCGCGAGCACGTGCGCGGCGAGAACGCGCGGCGCGGCCTTGGCCTGGCCCTGCGCGCGCCCGACGGCCCCATGTGCGGCCAGTGGTTCGGGCCGGACGCGTGGGGCCACAGCGGGTTCACGGGCACGACCCTCTGGGTCGACCCCGCCCTCGACCTCACGGTCGTGCTCCTGACGAATCGCGTGTACTTCGGCCGCGACAACGCCGACGAGCTCTACCGCTTCCGTATCGCCGTCCACGAGGCGGTCTCCGAGCCGCTGGTGGGATCACGGTGAGCCAGCTCGCGATCGGGATCATGTCGGGCACATCGACCGATGGGATCAACGTCGCCCTCGTCGAAGCGGACTGGGGCGATCGGCCACACCCTCGCGTCTCGCTGGTGGAGCACCGTGCGTTCAGCTATCCGGACGCGCTGCGCGAGCGCGTCTTCGCCGCCGTGACGGGAGCGCCGACGACCGCGTGGGAGCTCGCGCGCCTGCATGCCGCGCTCGGGGACGCGTACGCCGAGGCGGCCGCTGCTCTCGTCACGACCGCGGCTCACCCCCAGGTGATCGGGCTGCACGGGCAGACGGTGGCGCACTTCCCCGCGGAGGACGTGACGCTGCAGGTCGGGGATCCGGCGCGCGTCGCCCTACGGACCGGCATCCCCACCGTCGCTGACTTCCGCAGCGCCGACATCGCCGCCGGCGGCGAGGGTGCGCCACTGACACCCTTCGCCGATCACGTGCTGTTCTCCGATGGAGCCCCGCGGATCGTTCTGAACCTGGGTGGGATCGCGAATGTGACGCTCCTCCCGGACCCCGACGCGGATCACGTCACCGGTTGGGATACAGGGCCGGCCAACATGGTGGTCGACGCGATCGCGCGAATGAGCGGCGCGCGCTTCGACGAGGGCGGCGCGGGCGCGCGTCGCGGTCGCGTGGTGCCGGAGGCGCTCGAGCGCGCGCTCGCGCATCCGTTCTTCGCGCGCCCCGCACCGAAGAGCACGGGCCGCGAGGAGTTCGGGGAGGACTTCGCCGTGCGACTGGTGGGCGACGTGCGCTCTCAGAGGGGGTCGCTCGACGACGCGCTCGCGACCGCGGCGGCGCTCACCGGGACGACCGTCGGCGCGGCGATCCGCGAAGCTCCGGCACCCCCGGCCGGATGGCGCGAGGTCCTGGTCGGTGGCGGCGGGAGCGCGAACGCGGCACTCATGTCGGCGATCGCGAGCGCGCTGTCACCGATCCCTGTCAGGCTGACCGATGAGCTGGGGATACCCGCTGCGGCTCGAGAAGCGATCGCGTTCGCCATCCTTGCGCTCTACCGCATCCGGGGACTGCCGAATACGCTCCCTCGGGTGACCGGAGCGCGACGAGCGGTCTCGGCCGGGGCGGTACATCAGCCGTGAACGACCCGGTCGTCGTCGGCATCGACGCCGGCGGGACGAAGACCCGCGCGTTCGTGGTCACACGGGCGGGCGAGATCGTCGGCCGCGGCGCCGGAGGCGGCGCCAACCTGATGTCCTCGCCGGACCCGCAGGGCTCCATCGCGGCGGCGCTCCAGACCGCGCTCGCGGGTCGCGTGCCGAGCGCGGTGGTCCTGTCGTGCGCCGGCGGCGATCGAGACAGCGCGCGCGAGCGCGGGCACGCGATCCTCACGGGGCTGCTCGGCGGCGGCGTCCCCGTCGACGTCACGCACGACGCCAAGGCCGCGCTGTACGCGGGCGACCGCTCAGGGTGCGGGGTCGTGCTGATCGCCGGCACCGGCTCCGTCGCCTACGGCCGCAACGGCGAGGGCGACGAGGAGCGGGCCGGCGGATGGGGTCACCTGATCGGAGACGAGGGCTCCGCCGTGTGGGTCGGCCTCGAGGGGCTGCGCGCGTCCGCGCACGCGGTCGACGGCCGCGGCGCGCCGACCGCGATCGTGCAGCACGTGGTCCGCGAGCTCGGGGTCGCGGAGCTGCTGGACGTGCTCCCGCTCCTCTACGGCCGCCCGCATCCCGCACCCGCGGTCATGGCGGCGTCGCGGGCCGTCGCGATGGCCGCGTCCGCGAGCGACGCGATCGCTGTGGGCATCCTCCGTCGCGGCGGGAACGCGCTGGCTCGCGCGGCAACGGTCGTCGCGGTATCGCTTGGCCTCACCGACGGTCCCGTGTACATGGCGGGCGGCGCCTTCGAGC
Organism: Chloroflexota bacterium; assembly: GCA_016183435.1. Lineage (GTDB taxonomy): Bacteria > Chloroflexota > Limnocylindria > P2-11E > P2-11E > JACPOT01. The sequence goes on along the minus strand of JACPEQ010000107.1, from coordinate 475 downwards.
AGATCGACGCCCTGGGGAACCACGTGCGCCACGAGCTGCTCACGATGCTGCCGCGCGCCGCGGTCGAGGCCGTGCGCGAGGAGCCGGCGATGGGCGCCGCCAGGCTCGCCGCGCGCATCGCCTGGGGATGAGACCCACCGAGGAGCGCCATCCGCAGGCGGCGGGCCTGTCGAGCCTGACCACGCGCCAGCTCCTCGAGCTCATGAATGAAGAGGACGCGACCGTCCCGAAGGCGGTGCGCGCCGCGCTGCCGGCGATCGGGCGCGCGGTGGACGCGATCGCGGGCGCGATCGCCTCCGGCGGGCGCGTCCGCTACGTCGGCGCCGGGACGAGCGGCCGCCTTGGCGTGCTCGACGCGAGCGAGTGGCCGCCGACGTTCGGCGTCGACCCGCGCGTCGGTCGCGGGATCATCGCCGGGGGCGACCGCGCGCTGCGCGGGCGCATCGAGGGCGCCGAGGACGACCCGGCGGCGGGC
>JACPEQ010000104.1 GCA_016183435.1 Chloroflexota bacterium | reverse complement strand
TGGCCGATGAGCGACATCCAGCGCGGACCGTCTTCGGCGAGATGCTTCGCGGCGTACGCCGCGTTGCGGCTCGCGGCGTTCGGCGCTCGCAGGTCGAACACGCCAAGGTCGTAGAAGACGTTGCCCGTGAGGCCGATCTCCGTCGCGATCAGCTCCCCCTTGGTTATGAGCGCAGGAGAGACGCTCGTCGTCCGCGAGTCCGCGACCGTCGGAAGCGGGAACGTCTCCGCGACCGCCTGGAACCTCGGGGCGAGCTTCCGCAGATGTCCGATGCGGACCATGACCCCGCAGGGCATCTGGAAGTCGAACATGTACTGGATCTCGCTCGGATCCGTCACGCCCGGGAACGTGCCCACCGGATAGCGCGAGCCGCGGAAGAGGTACATGTCCACCGGCGCACGGACCTCTATCGCGTTCGGTGAGCCATCGAAGCGGAGGCCGCCGTGCGGCTTGTACTCGGGCCGGTACTGGCCGGGATAGAGGACGCTCGTCGCGTTCGAGAGCGCCGTCGGCGACACCAGGATCGGCTGAGGCAGGCACGCCGGCGCGTCACCCTGCGCCGTCCAGCGCCCCTGGGCGTCGTCCGCCCACATGACGGGTCCGGCCGGCGGCCGCGGCGAGGGCGCTGGGGTCGAAGGCGCGACGGTCGGGACAGCCGCGGTGGCGGGCGCGGCGGCGGTGGACGGCCGAGGCGGCGCGGTGGTCGGCGCAGCCGAACGTGGCGCCGTCGGGGACAGCGAGACCGGCGTCGTGGCGATCAGGCTCGCGGTCGGGCCGGCCGCGGCCGGCGGCGATGTCGGCGGAAAGATCGAAGGCGCTGATGGTGACGACCGCGTGACCTCGGGTACCGGAACGGTCGCGCACGCGGAGATCGCCGCGAGAACGAGCGCGGCCGCGATGGGTCGCATCATCCGATCAGACCGAGCGCGACCCAGTAGGGCACGCTCGCGGCGATCGCGACGAGCCGCACGACGGCCAGCGCGATCCCCATGCGCGTCCCCTGCGCGTCGGTGAACGATTCGCCCTTCGTCGCGTCCCGCAGCAGCAGGTACTCGAGCCCCTGGTACGGAAGGATCCACGTGTTCGACGCGAGCAGCACGACGACGCCCGCGACCCAAGGCGAGATCCCGAGCGCCGGCGCTGCGGGCATGGCCACCAGCGCCATGAGCAGCATCGTCACGCGGCTCGGGAGGACGAACCGCAGCAGCACCACGACGACGGCGAGGCCGATCACGACGACACCCGGGTGACCGGCGGCGGTCGCGAGCGGCTCGAGGGTCGCGCCGAGCCACCGGTCGATCCCGCCGCGCTGCAGCACCGCCCCGGATCCGAGGAGGATCCCGAAGAACAGGAGGTACGGCCAGTCGAGCGCGGTCCGGAACGCGTCGCGGCCGAGCACGCCGGCCACAGCGACGACGAGCACGGACATCGCGAGCCACGCCGGCTCGATCCCCACGACCGGCTGGAACAGCAGGCCGAGCACGAGCGCGAGCACGGCCGCAGCGGCGATCCACTCCGTGCGCGAGAGGCCGGCCATGACACGCATCTGGCCCGCGAGCGCCTCGCGCGAGAGCGACGCCGCGCCCTCGGCCCGGAACAGGAGCAGCACCGCCGCGGTCGCGCCGACGACGCAGACGAAGAGCGCGACGGCCGAGGCGACGAACCAGCCCCACCAGCCGAATGCGTCCCGCTGCGCCGCCGGGACCAGCTCGAGGATGAAGAAGTTCGTCGCGAACCCCGTGAGGAACAGGTTGCTGAAGTACCAGTGGCCGACGAGGCCCGCGAACGCGAGCCCGGCGCTGCCCGAGGAGCGCGGCGGCTGAGCGAGCGCGATGCGCAGCTCCGCGGTGACGGGGGCGGTGGCCGCGACGCGCGCGACGCTCTGCGGCACGAACGGAGTGATGAGCAGGCCGCTCGTGATGAGCGCGAGCACCTGGCCGACGTAGGTCGGCGGGAAGGATCGCAGGAGGAACAGCCCCGCGCGGAACAGCAGGCCGGATCGCGCCATCGCCGCCGCGAGCGACATCGCGCCGAGGGTCAGCACCCACGTCGACGTGGCGAAGCCGCCGAACGCCGTCGCGAGCCCCGCGCCGCCGGTGATGCCCCAGGCCGCGGCGAGCGCGATCGCGACGACGAAGTCCGGCACCGGGTCGAACAGCCACGCGATCGCGGCGCCGAGGAGCGGGAGGAGGACGTGCCAGCCCTGCACGTCGAGCCCGGCCGGCGGCGGCGCCCACCAGAGCAGCAGCGGCACCGCGAAGGCGAGCGCGACGCCGGCGACGCGCGTCCCCAGGGCGCCGCGCCGCTCCGCGGGCCGCTCGATGGTGAGCGGTCGCGCTTCGACCCGCTGCTCGGGCGCGCCGATGAGGGCGCGCTGCCGCTGCTCGAAGCGCTCCGCGAGGCTGGTGGCGACGGTGAGCGCCACGTCGGGGCGCTCACGGACGAGCTGCTCGAACCGCTCACGGGGCAGCCGGCGGACGACGACGTCGCTGACGGCGCGCACCGTCGCCGTGCGCCGCGCCAGGAGCACCCCCATGTCGCCGAAGTGGCCGGGCGCGGTGACCGTCGCGATCTCGATCTCGTCCGAGGCCTCCTCGGAGCGATCCGCGGCGCGGATGCTCACCGCGACCTCGCCGCGCTCGAGGAGGTAGAGGCCGTTCGCCTCCGCGCCCTCGCGGACGATCTCGTCGCCGGCCTTGAACTCCCGCTCCTCGAGCGCGCCGACGAGCCGCGCGATGCTGACGCGATCCAAGTCGCGGAAGAACGGGACGTTCCGGAGGAGGTCCTCGGGCTCGAGCGCACCCGCGTTGGCGTCGATGCGCGAAGGGTACTAGGCCGAGCCCAGCTCCTCGCGCAGCGCGTCGATCACGTAGGTCTGCTCGTCCTCGGTCATCGTCGCGTACAGCGGGATGAGCATCGTCGTGCGCGCGACCTCCTCGGTCACCGGCAGCGACACCGTCCCGTAGCGCGACGTGTACGTCCGCTCGAGGTGCGAGGCCATGATCCCGCGGCGCGTCGCGATGCCCCGCTGCAGCAACCGCGTCATCAGCTCCTCGCGATCGATGGGGCGGTCCGTCGTGAGCGTCACCATGTACGACTGGTACGTGTGCGGCGCCCCGTACGAGGGCACGTACGGGACCTGGAGCCCGCGGATCGCCGGCAGCTCGGCGTTGTAGCGCTCGGCGCGAGCGCGGCGCGCCGCCAGCAGGTCGTCGAGCCTGTTCATCTGCACGATGCCGATCGACGCCTGGATGTCGTTCATCCGGTAGTTGAACCCGATCTCAGGGTACTCCTCGATGATCACGCGGTCGGCCTGATGGCGCGCGACGTCGGAGACGCTCATCGCGTGCTGGCGCAGCGTGCGCAGCCGCGTCGCGAGCTCGTCGTCGCTCGTCGTGATCATGCCGCCCTCGCCGGTCGTGATGACCTTGCGCGGGTGGAAGCTGAAGACGACCTGGTGCGCGCGGCCGCCGACCTTGGCCTCCTTGTACGGCGCCCCGATCGCGGGCGCGGCGTCCTCGACGACCTCGAGACCGTGCTTGTCCGCCATCGCGTTGATCGCGTCGATGTCGCAGGCGAGGCCGATCTGGTCGATCGGCATGATCGCCTTCGTTCTCTTGGTGATGCGGTGCTCGACGTCGCTCGGGTCGATGTTGAAGGTCCGCTTGTCGACGTCGCAGAAGACGACGTCCGCCCCGGTGTACAGGATGCTGTTGGGGCTCGCGATGAACGTGAGCGAGGGGACGATGACCTCGTCGCCCTTGCCAACACCGATCGCGTGGAGGGCGAGGTGCAGGCCCGTCGTGCAGGAGGACGTCGCGACGCCGTGCCTCGCGCCGACGTACGCGGCCACCCGCTTCTCGAACTCGGCGACCTTCGGCCCCTGCGTCACCCAGCCGCTGGCGATCGACGCCATCGGCGCGCGCGCCTCCTCCTCGCCGAGGGTCGGCTTCGTGATCGGCACGTTCATCTTCTTGTTCGCTTCGACCGCCATCGCCGTTACCTCCTATGCGGGTCGCGCCACCAAGGCCTCTTTGCGCCACTCGATCAGCCGCCGGATCCCTTCTCGCAGGTCCACTTCCGCTCGGAACCCGAGCGTCTCCGCCGCGCGGCGCGGGTCCCCGTAGCGCCGCGGCGGCAGCAGCCCCGGCGGCTGCGGCTTGAACTCCATGCCGACGCCGCTGCCGGTGAGCTCGAGGAGGACCGTCGCGAGGTCGCGCATGCGGGTCTCGACCCCGCTGCAGACGTTCACGATAGCGTCGGTCGCCGATGACTCGCACGCGAGGACGTTCGCGCGCACGACGTCGCCGACGTACACGAAGTCGGCCGACGCGGACCCATCGCCGAACAAAGTGAGCGGCTTGCCTTCGTCGATCAGATCCAGCCAGCGCACCATCACCTCGACGAAGCGCGAGCGGACGTCCATCCGCGGCCCGTACACGTTGAAGTAGCGCAGCGTCACGACCGGCAGGTCGTGCAGCCGTGCGAACGCGCGCCCCATCTGCTCGTTGGCCGCCTTCGCCGCCGCGTACACGGTGCCGCCGTTCAGCGGGTGATCCTCGTCGAACGGCAGGCGCACCGGCTCCCCGTACACGACCGCGCTGGACGCGAGCACGACCTTCTTCACCTTCGCCTGGACCGCCGCGTCGAGCACGTTGAACGTGCCGTCGACCATGACCTCCTGGCACTCACGCGGCGCCTCCTGGCAACGGGTCCAGCGGAGCGCGGCCTGGTGGATGACGACGTCGGATCCGTGGATCGCGGTCAGCACGGCCTCGCGGTCGCGGATGTCGAGCTCGACGAGGCGGGCCTTGCCCGTCGCGAGCGCGCTATCGAGGTTCTGCGGGACGCCGCGCACGAGCGCATCGACGGCGATGACCTCCCGCGCGCCGGCGGCGATCGCGCCGTCGACGATGTGGGATCCCACGTTCCCCGCGCCGCCGGTGACGACGACGCGCGCGCCGGAGAGGAGGCTCACGTCTGGTGAACGTTATCGTGACGGGCGGAGGGGCGGCTGCGCCCTCACTCCGGCCACCATTCGCGATCCATGAGCGCGTCATCCTCTGGCAGCGCCGCGAGCATCGCGTCGAGGGCCGATATCAGCCGACCGAAGTGACGCTCGCCCTGCGGGAACGCACGAGGACCGAGGAGCACCAAGCCGAAGTGATGCGCCTCTTCATCGAAGCGCCGTCGCGCGAGCGCTCGAAACCCCATGTCGTACGTGGCGATGGCTCGCCGCTCCTCGACCGCGATCTCGAGCAGCACGGGGTCAGCCGCTCCGTACAGTTCTGCCCTCTCGCCGACCGCGACGACGTCGTGGCCGCGCTCCCTGAGGCGCTGCGCAACGACGATCGCGATGTGCTCGTCGAAGAGAAGGCGCAACCTCCGCTATCGCTTGATCAGCTGCTGACGCTCGCGCCAGAGCCGGTGCTCTCGCTCCGCATCGTCGTGCAAGCGCTCGACCTCGGCGTCGACCTCGTCCTTGAACTCGGTGTAGTACGCGAGGACCTGATCGATCTCGGCGCGCGACAGGTCCAGGTGTAGGGACACCGCGTCAAGGTCGCTGCTCCCACGTACCCACTCAACGACGTCCGTGACCGTGAGCCGCCGACCGATGAGGCACGCCCGGCGCCCGGATGCTCGATCCACGAATCGGATGATCGGATGGCGGCGCATGCGAAGGCCTTCTTCGACCAGGTCCTGCGCGAGCGTGCGCGGTGCGACCGCGCGCCGGCCGGCCTCTTCGTTCAGACGGCGCACCGTCGCGGGGTCGAGTCGCAGCGAGTAGGGCTGGGTCTTCCTCGCCACGTAGCGCAGCGTATCACGCCGCGCTACACGGTCAGGTTCGGGAGATCGCGCGCTCCCGCATGTGCAGCACGCGCGCGGGGACGCCGGCCGCGACCGCGTACGCGGGGACGTCCTTCGTCACGACGACGCCCGCGCCGACGATCGCGCCGTCACTGACGGTGACGCCGGGGTCGCTCGACGACGTGCTCGGGCTCACCTATCCGCACGCGTACGTCGCGGCGTGGTGGATCCTCATGGCGGTCGGCATCGCGCTGGTGGTCATCAGCCGCGCGATGCTCGCGCCGAAGGCGACGGCGCGGCCACCGCGGGTGAGCATGACGTTCGACGGCTTCACGTCGCGGTGCCTGATCCCCTGGGCGTGGGCGTGCGCGAGTGCCTCGGCGACCTCGCCCACGATGCGGGCGGTCTCGCCAAAGGGCAGCCCCGTCCCCTCGGCCTGCAGCTGCGTCAGCTTCTGCTTGAGGGTGCCGCCCTCGATGTGCTCCATGACGAGGAACACCAGGCCCGCGGCCTCGTCGAAGTCGTGCACCTGGACGATGTGCGGGTGGCACACGCGTCCCGGCTGCGCCGGGGGACGGACCCCAGTTATGTGAATCGCGATTATGATAATTGCGATGATGCGACGCCGCAGGCAGGTCGTCCGCACCGGCGTGAGCACGCCATTCTTCGACCGTGCGGATGAGCGCCACGACATCGAGGCGGCCATCCAGAGCGACCGACCGGAACTGCGGATCGTCTTCGGCCGTCGCGGTGCCGGCAAGAGCTACCTGTTCGAGCGCGTCCTCGCGCGGCGCAGGCACTTCTCGTACGCCTGCACCGAGCGGGTCATGGCGCTCCAGGTCGACGACATCGAGCGCGAGCTGAACGACTTCGCTCCCGGCACCGTCGTCGGCCATCTCACCGACTTCGACAGTTTCCTCGACGCGCTGGCGACGCTCGCCGCTCGCGACCGCACGGCGCCCCTCGTGGTGGTCATCGACGAGTTCCCATACCTGGCGAGGGCTGAGAAGGGCGTGCTCGGGGATCTGCAGCGGTGGTTCAACGTGCAGAGGCGCAAGAGGACCAACGTCAAGTTGTTCCTGCTGGGGTCGATGGTCTCGTGGATGCAGGAGCAGGCGCTCTCTGACACCGCGGCGCTCAAGAGCGTCCGTACCGGCCAGCTCGCCGTCCATCCCCTCGGCCATCGCCACGCAGCTGGCTTCTATCCAACGTGGGGTCCCGAGGACAAGGTGCGTGCGTTCGCCGCGTGGGGTGGCCTGCCTGGTGTGCTGGCCGAGCTCGACCCGAAGCATTCGCTGTGGACGGATCTCCGGACCACGACGCTGACCCGCGGGGCCAAGTTGTACGACGAGCCGGACTGGCTCAAGTACACCGACCTGCGCGGTACTGCGGCGTACACCTCGATCGTTCGCGCGGTCGCGTCCGGCGACCGCCGGCCATCCGCGATCGCTGGCACGGTGTTCGGAGGCGGGGGATCGCAGAACCAGATCCAGCCGTACCTCGACCGCCTGCTCGAGGCGCAGATCCTGGAGCGGCGTACGCCTCTTCTCGCCAGGGGCGAACGACCGAAGACGTCGCTCTACTACGTGAACGATCAGTTCCTCGCATATTGGTACCGCTTCGTGAACCCGAACCGCAGCGCGCTGGACCGTGGCCGACGAGGCAGCGTGCTCGCCCGGATCCACAAGGAGTTCGACAAGTACGTTTCCGAGGACGCGTTCGAGGCGATCGCGCGCGCGTATCTGTGGGACGCTCTCGTCGACCGGAGGCTTCCGAGGGGTCTCGTGTTCGATCGCGTCGGCTCGTGGTGGTCGGGGCGCGGCGAGCAGCAGGACCAAGCCGACGTCGTGGCATACGACCGCGCTGAGCTCAGGCTGATCGGTGAGTGCAAGTGGACGAAGGATCCTGCCGACGAGAGGGATCTTCGGGAACTCGACAAGATCCTCCGCGACTTCGCTTCAGAGCTGCAGCCCGCGGACAGGCTCTGGCGTGCTCTGTTCTCGCGAAGCGGCTTCAGCGCGGGGCTGCGGAAGCTCGCCAACGACCCCGCGGAGCGTCTCCTGCTCGTAGCGCCCGCTGACCTCTACTGGTGACCCCAGGGCTCCCGCTCATCGTCACGCGCGCCTCCCGTTCCTCGGCGGCGAACGCTAGCATCGCGGCGCGCGGAAGGCTCGGGAGGAGATGGCGCTCAAGGGCGACCTCGCTGAATTCACCGTCGGGCACGTCCTGCGCCTGCTCGAGAACAGTGGGCAGAGCGGCACGCTCGACGTGCGTGACGAGCTGATCGTCGTGACGCCAAGCGTCACGTCCGCCGCGACGGTGTATGCGATGCGCGCCGTCGGCTCGCGCATCCCATTGCGAGGCGACGAGATCGACATCGACGCGATCCGGCGGGGCGACGTCGCTCCTGCGCGGACCCTTCCCTTCCTCGCGCT
>JACPEQ010000100.1 GCA_016183435.1 Chloroflexota bacterium | reverse complement strand
TCCGCTCGGAGGCCGAGCATCTCCACGAGCTCGGTCCGGAGCACCCTCGCGCCGGGCGCGATCGCGCCCACGGCGAGCTCCGGCTGGCTCGGGGCGCCGAGCTTGCGCGAGACGACCACGTCGAGCGGCGCATCGAGCGCCTTCGCCACCTCGTACGCGACCGCGACGCCCCCGCGCGGAAGCCCGACGACGAGGACGTCCCGACCCTTCAGATGTCCGAGCTTCTCGGCCAGCCGCCTGCCGGCCTCCGATCGGTCTTCGAAGCGCCCCTCGTTCAATCGCCGTCGGCCCGCTTCGCTCGCTCTTCGGACCGGCGGAGCCGGATCCTCGCTCGATCCATTACGTCTCCGGGAGCGGCTCCGCGTTGACCCCCGCCGCGGAGCAGTTGGCGCAGCAGAACACGTGCGTCGCCTCGGTCACCGCGTGCGCGCGGTCGTGGATCGGCGCGCCACAGCGGGAGCAGGCCGTGCCTCCGGTCGCTCCCTCGCGCACCTTGATGTCACCCGCGTCGGCGCGCGCGCAGTTCGTGCAGCAATACGTCTGACCCTCTTGAACGACGCTCGAGCGCAGGTCGACGAGCGGTGCGCCACAGCGGTCGCAGGCGGGATCGAGCGGTGGGCCTTCCTCTCGCGTCATGAACGCATTGTGCTCGCCTTTTCCGACCTCGCTCGGGGCAGGGCCCCTCGCAAGTGCCCAGGGGTAGGGGCGTTATCGCCCGGGCGCCTCCCGTACGACATAGCGCTCGCCCTGAAGCTCCAGGACGTTGCCCCGCTCGAGCGGGAACGTCGAGAGCTCGATACCGGGGGCGATCTCGATACGGTGGCTCTCCGTAGCGATGAGCGGCTGCAATCCCGCCGTGAACACCACCACGGTGGTGGGGCGCATCGCACGCTTCTTCTTCGCGGATCGCACCTGGTGCGGATCGGGGTCCCAATACCAGGCCCGGTACTCGGGCATGTAGTAGCGCACGAGCTGGTAGTCCTCGCGGGCGAGCACCACGGTCCCCGACGAGTTGAAGTGCCGCCGCACGTATCGGATCCGCTCGCGCAGGCCGGTGTCGTGGCGCGCGAGCGCGACGGCGGAGAACTCCGCCGGACCGGCGGCGGCGGCGTACGCGGCGTCGCCGGACAGGAATGCGCTCGCCGGGAGGATCACGGCCGCGGCGCCCGCGGCGAGCCATCGCCGTGCGCTCCGGACCGAGCGGACGCCGTCGATCAGGAGGCCGCTCGCGAGGAAGAGGGGCGGGACGACGGAGAGCACGTGTCCCCACTCACCGATGTGAATGAGCGTGAAGACGACGATCCCCGGGAGCGCCCACAGGAGGAGCCCGGTGCGCACGTGGTCGCGAGGAACGGTGCGGCGCTGCCATGCCCGGACCCCGGCCCGGCCGAGGCCGAGGACGATGGGGAGAGCAAGGAGGCCGAGCCCCCAGCCGAGGGCCTCGAGCGTGAAGGCCACGTTGTACGCGAGAGCCGCCGGACCGTTCATCGGCACGGAGTACGTGCTCACGACGCTGTCGGTCTGGCGCATGAGGGCTCCGAGGTACGCGACCGGGCCGTCGGACAGGACGGCTGATGGGATCCACCACGAGAGCACCCCGGCCGCCGTCAGGGTCGACGCGGCGGCGACCCGCCGCAGGCCCAGCCCCCACATCGACCAGATCCAAAGCGGCGCGAGCAGGAAGAGCACGTCCTGGCGCGCCCCGCTCAGCACGCCGAGCAGCAGGCTCGCGAGGAGCGGCCAGCGTCCCTCGATCAGGAGCGCGCCGAGCGCCAGCGACACGAGCGCGAGCATCGTGTAGGGGTACGCGATCTCGCTGTACGTCCACACGAGCGGGCTCGCCGCATACGCCAGCGTGAGCACGAGCGCCGTGCCCGGCCGCATCCACCGGGACGCGATGAGCCAGAGCAGCGCGGCACCGGCCGCGCTCGCGAGGATCGAGAGCAGCACGTAGGCGGCGTTGCTCTCGCCGGTGAAGGCCCGCAAGAGCTGCGCCGCGGCGACGTACCAGATGTATCCCGGCGGGTGGGGCCGGGACGCGCCCGGGTCCGCATCGACGTGGAAGCCGACCTCGAGCGCGCGGGCGTAGAGGACGGAGTCCCACGCCCACAGGTGCGTGGTCGCGAACGGGAGCCGTGCCAGCACGACCGCGAAGAACAGGAGCGCCGCGATCAGGTGCCGGCGCTCAGCGAGCCCCGCCCATCTACCCACCGCTCGCAGTCTGGACGACGGCGGCGCGGCGCGCGAGCGCCTGCAGCAGGAGCGCCACGGCGAAGAGGGCGAGGCCCACGAGGTCGCCGACCGGCGTGGGCAGGAGCAGCAGCAGCCCCGCGACGATGAGCAGGGCGCGCTCGACGACGGTCGTCGCACGCAGGAGGTAGCCGCCCACGCCCGTGGTGATCGCGGTGATGCCGATGGCGGCGCTCACGGTCGCGACGATCGCCTCCGGCACCGTCGTGTCGCGGAGGAGCATCGCGAGCCCGGCGGGCTGCGTGAACATGAAGGGCACCAGGAAGGCCGGCAGCGCGTACTTCCAGCTGAGCATCATCGTGCGGTACGGGTTGCCGCCGGTCAGCGCGGCCGCGGCGAAGGGCGAGAGGCCGATCGGCGGCGACACCTCCGAGAGCACCGAGAAGTAGAAGATGAACATGTGCGCGGCCGCCTCGGGGATGCCCAGGTCGATCGACCAGAACACCGCGAGGATCGGCGACATCCCGAGCGCCATGAACGCGAACGTGCCGTCCGTCAGCGGCGAGGCGGCCCGGCGGACGCCGTCGCTCATCTCCAGGAACGGGAAGGGGGCGGCGAGCGCCGCCCCCATCACCGCTACGAGCGCGATCCAGCGGATCACGCGCCGTCCGAGGTCACTTCTTCCAGACACCCTTGTCCTTGTAGTACGCGATCGCTCCCGCGTGGAAGTCGATCGGCGATCCCTCGACCGCCGACTGGAGGGTCAGGTTCTTCGCCTCCGCGTGGACCTTCTCGAGATCGGGCTTGTTGTCGAAGATCGTCGTCAGGATCGCGCGGACGAGCGCCTCGTCCATGTCCTTGTCGACCACGAGGAGGTTCGCGACGCCCATCACCTTCGCGTCCGCGTCGGTCCTGTATGCGGTCTTCGGGATGGTCGCCGTGAAGTAGAACGGGCTGGATCGGGGCCGAGGATACGTCGGGCGCGGGCGACCGGGGAGTGCCGATCAGCCGCGACGGGGCCGCTGCAGGCGGAGCTCGCGGCGGGCCTTTGCGGCGACCATCCGCCGCCGGTCCTCGTCGGTCTCGGCGATGACCGGCGCGATCGGCGCCGGATGTCCCTGGTCGTCGATCGCCACGAAGACGAGATACGCGCTGGCCACGTGTGCGGTCTTCCCGGTGAGGGTGTTCTCGGCCTCGACCCGCACGCCGACCTCCATGCTCGTGCGCCCGACTTCGTTCACGGACGCTTTCGCGGTGACGAGATCGCCGACGAAGACCGGCGCGACGAAGGAGAGCTCGTCGATCCGCGCCGTGACGACCTTCGAGCGCGAGTGCCGCTGCGCGGTGGCCCCGGCGCACGAGTCGATGAGCTTCATGATCTCGCCGCCGTGGACGTTGCCCCACGGGTTCGCGTCGGAGGGGAGCATCGCGCGCGCCATGACGGTGCGCGACGCGGACACCGGACGGGGCTCGAGACGATCGGCCACGGTGCGATCGTCGCACATCCCCTCCGCGGGGGTCGGCGGGGGCGGAGCCCCCGCCGACGCTCATATGCTCCCAGCGATGTCCGTCCTCTCGCGTGAGGAGCTGCTTGCGGCGCTCGCCGCGCACCCGCCGCTCGTGGAGGACGTCGATCAGGCGACGCAGCTGCAGCCGAACGGCATCGATCTGCGGGTCGAGCGCATGCAGCGGCTGACGTCGCAGGCCAGCTTCGGCGCGTCCGACGCGGCGCGTGAGCCGTCGATGCGCGAGGATCTCGTCGCCGATGCCGACGGCTGGTGGGATCTCTCGCAGGGCGCGTACGTGATCACGTACCGCGAGCGGGTGAACCTGCCCGCGGACCTCACTGCGCTCATCCGGCCGCGCTCGAGCCTGCTGCGTTCGGGCGTCGCCATCCACGGCGCGGTGTGGGACGCGGGGTACTCGGGACGGGGCGAAGGCCTGCTCTCGGTCCTGAACGAGCGCGGCTATCGGCTGCAGCAGGGTGCGCGCGTGGCGCAGCTCGTGTTCTTCCGCCTGTCGTCGCCGACGGTACGGGGATACATCGGCAGGTACCACGGCGAGAACGCCGAGTAGTCGCGCGGCGCTGACCCTAGGATTCGCGCCGTGGCGCCGCGGATCCTGCTGGTCGACGATCATCCACAGAACGTTCGGCTGCTCGAGGGGATGCTGGGACCGTACGGCTACTCGATCGGGTCGGCCTCGTCGGGTGATGAAGCGCTCCGCGCGGCTGCCGCCGATCCGCCCGACCTCGTCCTGCTCGACGTCGTGATGCCCGGGATCAGCGGCTACGAGGTGTGCCGGCGCATGCGCGCGAGCGAGCCGACGAAGTTCGTGCCGATCGTCATGGTCACGGCGAATCCCGATCAGGACAGGATCGCGGCCCTCGATGCCGGCGCGGACGACTTCGTCGTCAGGCCGTTCGACCGGCAGGAGCTGCTCGCACGCGTGCGCTCGCTCCTTCGCATCAAGTCGTACCACGACACGATCGAGCAGCTCAATCGGACGCTGGAGGCGCGCGTTGCCGCGCAGGTCGTCGAGATCCTCGGACTGCGGGGACTGGGTGGGACCGCGGTCTTCCGCCGCGAGGGCGAGTTCTGGACCATCGCGTTCGAGGGAGCGGGGTTCCGACTGCGTGACGCCAAGGGCCTCCACTACATCGCGGCGCTCCTGCGGTCGCCGGGTCGCGAGGTGCATGCGTTCGATCTCGCCGGCTCGCGCACGCCGGCAGACGAACGGACCGGAGCAGTGGCCGGCGACGCCGGTCCCATCCTCGATCCCCAAGCCAAGGCGGAGTACCGGGCGCGTCTGGACGAGCTCGAGGCGGAGCTCCGGGAGGCCGAACAGTGGAACGACCCCGAGCGGCTCGCGCGGGCGAACGAGGAACGCGAGCTCCTGGTGCATGAGCTCGCTGCGGCCGTCGGGCTCGGCGGCCGGGACCGCAAGGCCGCGTCGGACACGGAGCGGGCGCGGATCAACGTGACGCGCGCCATCAAGTCGGTCGTGGAGCGCATCGCCGAGCACAGCCCGGCTCTCGCCGACCACTTCGCGGCGAGGCTCCGCACCGGGACGTTCTGCATCTACACCCCGGACCCACGATCCCCGCTGCGCTGGGAGCTCGAGGCGGCCCTTCACTCGAGCTGAACGGTGTTCCTGACCTTCTCACGCCCTAGTGGTGAGCGCCACCAGAGGCGCCGAAAAGCGTTGTAGCAAGACCCGCCAGCGCCTCGACACGGTGCAAGTCCGCGCTATCCTAGGTAATGAGTTTCATTGAGATACGCTGGGGGTGGCAGGCATGGGTGAGGGAACGACCCGCCGTAAGCCAGCACGCGTGGCCAGCGCCTCGCGGCGTCGCGCGTCGGATGCGGGGGCAACTCGCACGCGTAGCTTCCCGTGTCCGGATGACCTCTGGGGCGAGATCGAGAGCTTCGCCGGTGAACGCGGTCTGGGGTCACCGGCTGCGGCCGCTCGTCTCTTGCTACGCAGCGGTCTCAGCCTGGAGCGCCGCGTACGTGAACTCCAAGCGGCGCGCGACTGGCAGATCGAGCAAGCGTGGGCCGACCTCCAGGCGATCGCGGCCGGCGACCGCACCTTTGGCAGTTGGGATGAGATCGAGCAGGCCGCGGAACGTGCGCGACTTCGCGTGCGCGAGCGCGAGGCTGCCGAGCAGCAGGCAGGTGCGAGTGCGTAGATGGCCGTTGTCCTCCTCCCTCGCCCGGCGTTCGTCCGCGCCGTGAACGAACGTCTCGCATGGCTGGCGGAGAACCGTAGCGAGGACCAGATCGACAACTTCCTTGCTGGCCTCAACACGACGCGGGAGCGGATCGCGAATGCACCCGAGGCCGGTCCGATCGTGAAGGAGGATGCTGAGCACGCTCTGCGGATGCGCCTGTTCCCGCGCCCGTTGCCGTACCTCGTGTACTACGGCCACGCGCACGGGGCCTTCACCGAGGTCTACCTTGTCCGCCTCTACGGAAGCGGGCAGGATCGCGAGGACATCGATATGTCCGGGTGGCCTTGGTAGATCAAGCCGCGCGTCGCAGCGAGGGCGCCTGACCGGCGTCGTAACGAGATCTTCGCCGGGTCGTTAAGCGCCGAACGTTCTTGCGTGGCGCCGTGGCTGTCGCCGCCGCCGCAGGCGACGTAGCACAGGTCGAACAGGGCCTTCTCGACGGTCGCCAGCGCGACGCCGTCCCGCTCCTCGTACCCACCGAAGAGCTCGGGCGGCAGCGGCCGTTCACTCGAACTGAACGGTGTTCCTGACCTTCTCACGCCCTAGGGGTGAGCGCCACGAAGGGCGCCGGGAAGGAGGAAAGAACGATGGAGCGCCGTGCCTTCGCACTGGGCGTCGCGTTCGGCTTCAGCGGGGTCCTGGCGCTGGCGATCGGCTTCGGGGTCCCGCTCGGGCCGGACGCCGAGGCCGCCAGCACACCGCCGCAGCTCGCCGCGCCGGTGCTCGCCGCGCCGGCCACGGCGGCGCCGAGCATCTACTACTTCGTCCCCGCCGAGCCGTCCGTCGAGAGCTCCGTGCCCTTCGGCCGGCTGCAGGCCGACGGCACCTACTGCGCCGTCAACTGCGCCGACGAGGGCTACGAATAGCCCCGAGCGCCGGGGACGGCAGCGCAGCCGGCGCGGTCGAGACACCCCCCGATCGCGCCGGCCTCGCCGCCATTCGCGCGGCCTAGACTTCAGCGCGCTCCCGGGGGTGGAGCGGTCGGGGGCGTCGGCCGAGGAGGGCGACGTCCCGCCGGCAGAGGAAGAGCGACCATGGCCTTCGGTGACCCGTCCGCGCTGCGCGATGAACCGCCGCAGCTCCCTGCGCCGGCGGGCAGCCGTGCGCGTTCCGCTCGTCGTGGCGAGGCACACAGAGTTCGGCGCAGATCCGGCAGGCCTCCCCGTCGAGCGGGCGACGACCTTTGAGCTGGCCGTCAACCGCAGGACGCTCGCTGATCTCGGGCTGACCATCCCGCCGACCGTGC
>JACPEQ010000112.1 GCA_016183435.1 Chloroflexota bacterium | reverse complement strand
GCGGAGCGCGTCGCCCAGGAAGTTGAAGGCGAAGACCGCGATGAAGATCGCCATCCCCGGCCCCGCGCTCATCCACCACTTGAAGTTCGCGAGGTACCGCTGCGAGTAGTTGATGTCCTAGCGGGCGGCCGTCACCCCTTTCGGGAGGGCCTCGCGGAACGCCTGGGCCATGTCCGTCCGCTCCCACGGGAGGTCGAGCTCGGGCCGGCCGAAGTGCCCGTACGAGGCCGTCCGCCGGAAGATCGGCCGGCGCAGGCCGAACCGCTGGATGATCGCGCCCGGCCGGAAGTCGAAGTGCTCCGCGATGAGCGCCCTGATGCGCTCGTCCGGCACGGTCGCGGTCCCGTAGGTCTCGACGTTCAGCGACACGGGATGCGCGACGCCGATCACGTACGCGACCTGGACCTCGCAGCGGGTCGCCAGACCCGCGGCGACGACGTTCTTCGCGACGTAGCGCGCGGCGTACGACGCGGAGCGGTCGACCTTGGTCGCGTCCTTCCCGCTGAAGGCGCCCCCACCGTGCCTCGCGTACCCGCCGTACGTGTCCACGATGATCTTGCGCCCGGTGAGGCCGGCGTCCCCCATGGGCCCGCCGATCGTGAACGCGCCCGTGCCGTTCACGATGAAGCGCGTCCGATCGTCGATGAGACCGGGGATCGCCCTGCGGATGACGGCTTCGACGATGTCGTCGCGAAGACGCTGGTACGTGACGCCGGGGTCGTGCTGCGCCGCGACGACCACGCTGTCCACGCGCTTCGGCCGGCCGAAGGAGTACTCGACCGTCACCTGGCTCTTGCCGTCGGGGCGCAGGTACGCCAGCTCGCCTCGCTTGCGCACGTCGGCGAGCGTCTTCGCGACCCCGTGGGCGAGCGTGATGGGCAGCGGCATGAGCTCGGGCGTCTCGTCGACGGCGAAGCCGAACATCATCCCCTGGTCGCCCGCGCCGAGCTCATCCGGCTCCTGGCCCTGGCGCGATTCGAGGGCGTGGTCGACGCCCTGCGCGATCTCCGGAGACTGCGGTTTGATCGCGGAGATGACGCCGCACGTCTGGAAGTCGAAGCCGTAGTCGGCGTCGGTGTAGCCGATGTCCTTCACCACGTCGCGCACGAGCTTCTGGAGGTCGACGTATCCGTGCGTCGTGATCTCGCCGACCACGAACACCGTGCCGGTCGTCGTCGCGGTCTCGCACGCCACGCGCGAGTTCGGGTCCTGGCGCAGCAGCTCGTCGAGGACCGCGTCCGAGACCTGATCGCACAGCTTGTCCGGGTGTCCCTCGGTGACGGACTCGCTCGTGAAGAGGACGCGCTCGGCGGCCATGAAGCTCGTCGTCATCGCGCCTGCTCCATATCTCGCTTCGCGAGATACACGCTCAAGGCTGGTCGGCTCACTCGTCGCGGCAAAGCCGCTCCTCGTTCGCTCATCGTTCAAGTCCCCGCCTTCCAGGAGCCGGCGTACGCCCGCTGCTCCTCGGTCATCGCGTCGATGCGCATGCCCATCGCCTCGAGCTTCAGTCTCGCGATCCCCTCGTCGAGCTCGCGCGGCACCCCGTACACCTCGCGGCCGAGGCCGGGGTTCTTCATCAAGTGCTCCACCGCGAGCGCCTGGTTCGCGAAGGACATGTCCATCACGGCGGGCGGGTGGCCTTCGGCGGCGGCGAGGTTCACGAGGCGCCCCTCGCCCAGGACGATCACCGCGCGCCCGTCGCGCAGGCGGTACTCCGTCACGAAGGGGCGCAGCTCCCGCGTGCTCTCCGCGAGCGAGGCGAGCGTCGCCAGGTCGATCTCGTCGTTGAAGTGCCCCGCGTTCGCGAGGATCGCGCCGTCCTTGAGCTTCGCGATCGCCTCCTTGCCGACGACGTTGACGTTCCCCGTCGCCGTCACAAAAAGGTCGGCACGCGCGGCGGCGCCGGCGACGGTCGTCACCTCGAACCCGTCCATGGCCGCCTCGAGCGCGCGCAGCGGATCGATCTCGCACACGAGCGTGATCGCGCCCATGCCGCGCAGCCGTGTGGCGATCCCGCGGCCGACCCAGCCGTAGCCGCCGACGACCGCGGTCTTGCCCGCCAGGAGGAGGTTCGTCGCGCGGATGATCCCGTCGATGGCGGACTGCCCGGTGCCGTAGCGGTTGTCGAAGAGGTGCTTGGTCAGTGCGTCGTTCACGGCGATGATCGGGTACGCGAGGACGCCCTCGGCGGCCATCGCGCGCAGCCGGTTCACGCCGGTCGTGGTCTCCTCGGTGCCGCCGCGCACGTTCGGCAGGAGCTCGCGGCGCTTCGTGTGCAGCTCTGTCACGAGGTCGGCGCCGTCGTCCATGGTGACCTGCGGCTTCGTCGCGAGGACCGCGTTGATGTGCGCGTAGTAGGTGTCGCGGTCCTCGCCCTTGCGCGCGAAGACGGCGATGCGCTCGTGCTCGACGAGCGACGCCGCGACGTCGTCCTGCGTGGACAGCGGGTTCGATCCGCACAGGGCGACGTCCGCGCCGCCGTCGCGGAGCGCGATGGCGAGGTTGGCCGTCTCCGCCGTGACGTGCAGGCACGCGCCGACGCGCAGCCCGGCGAAGGGGCGCTCCCGCACGAGACGCCGCCTGATCTGGGAGAGAACGGGCATCTCGCGAGCGGCCCACGCGATGCGGCGCGCGCCGAGGTCCGCGAGGGTGAGGTCCGCGACGTCGTGCGCGACTGTCTTGGTGATCGTTGTCATTGCCTTCTCCAGATGTTCGTGATGCGCTCCCAGGGCGCCCGCCGGACGGCGGGCCCTTCGATGAACGTCGCGTGGGTGCGGTAGCCGAGGCGCTCGTAGACGGAGATCGCGGAGGCGTTGTCCTGCCGCACGTTGAGGACGACGTCGCGGTGCTCCGCGAGCGCCGATCCGGTGACCGCCGATGTGACCGAGGTCGCCATCCCGCGGTCCCGGTAGGGCAGCCGCGTCAGGACGTTGCCCACCGCGGCGATGCCCGCGGCCGCCGATCGGACGTGCGTGCCGGCCGCCGCGGCGAGGCGGCCGTCGTCGTAGATCCCGAAGTAGATCTCGCGCGCGAGCCGGTCCGGGGTGAAGTAGGCGCGCGAGGCCTCGCCATACAGCTCGAGGAGGTCCTCGAGGTGCTCGGGATGGAGGCGCGTGAGCGTGTGCGTGACGCGCGGCGCGAATGCACGGCGGTCCGTGGCCATTCGCCGCATGACGTCGACGCGCTCGAACCGGTAGGTCTGCTCGACCGCGAGGCGGCCGCGCGGCGGTGTCGCGACGATCAGCCGCGGCTCGCGCAGATCGCGGAAGATCGCGGCGAGCGCTTCGGCCTCCCCCATCGCGAAGCAGGGCCGGAACGGGAGGATCTCGACGAGGAGCGCCGCAGCGACGATGTCGCGCCCGCGCCGCGCCGCCCACCAGCGCGCGGTGTCGATGTTCCGCGGGTCGAGGTCCGCGAGGGCGTAGGCGGAGAGGAGCCGGTCACGCTCGAAGAAGGCGCGCACATCCGAGGCTGGTGCGCGTTCGTCGATGCGGATCTGGGGTACGAGCGGCGCCGCGGTCATCCGTCCTCCACCGGCTGATGGGGACACAGCGGGGCTCCGCCGTCCCGGATAGGTGCGCTCCGAGGAGTCTAGCGCGGTGCCGACGCGAGATGGGCCAGGCAGGCTGGCACGGGATCTCGTGAGAGCCCGATCATCCTCTGCGTTATGGCAGGACGCATCAGGATCGCGGCCCACCGCGGAGTGCATCACGCCCTTCCGGAGAGCAGCCTCGCCGCCTTCGAGGCGGCCGTTCGTGTGGGCGCGGACGCCATCGAATTCGACGTCCGTCTGAGCCGGGACGGTGTGCCGATGGTCACGCACGATGTCGAGCTCGACCGCTCCCTGGGCGCGGAGGGCCTGGTCTTCCAGTGGACGGCCGACGAGCTCCGCTCCCAGGCTCTCCGCGGTTCGGTCGCCGAGCGCATGCCGACGCTCGACGAGGTCCTCGATGCGTTCGCGGGACGCATCGGTCTCGAGATCGAGCTGAAGGACCCGGTCCCGGAGCTGATCCCGGCCGTGGCCGCGCGTCTCGAGCCGCACCGGCGGGACTGGGACTCGATGGAGGTGACCTCGTTCGAGCACGCCTCGCTCATCCACCTCTCGCGCGCCGTCTCGGCGCCGCTGCGGACCTGCGTGCTCGTTCAGCCGTCGGAGCCGTGGATGACCCCGCCGATCGTTGCCTACCTCGCGGGCGGCAAGGCGCGGCTCGCGGGCGCGCGTGCCGTGCACCTGCATCCGTCGCAGCTCGACCCGGCCGCGGTCTCGGCGCTGCGAGCGTCGGGTGTGGACGTGCACGCCTGGGGCGTGAACGACGCCGCGACGTTCGAGCGCGCGGTGGCCCTCGGGATCACCCAGTGCGATACGGACGAGCCCGAGCGGATGCTCGCGCTGCGGAGTGGGCCGGGTGGGGCAGGCCCGGTCTAGAACTCGATCAGGGTGGTGATGTCGTAGCCCTGGAGGCGGTCGCGGCCCTTCAGGAACTTCAGCTCGATGAGGAACGCGAGGGCGACGATCTCGCCCTGCAGCTGCTTCACGAGCTCGATCGTGCCGGCGACGGTGCCGCCGGTCGCGAGCAGATCGTCGACGATGAGCACCTTCTGGCCCGGCGTGATGGCGTCCTTGTGCATCTCGAGCGTCGCCGAGCCGTACTCGAGGTCGTACTCGACGCTCACGACCTCCGACGGCAGCTTGCCCAGCTTGCGCACCGGGACGAAGCCGACGCCGAGGGCGTACGCCATCGGCGCGCCGAAGATGAGCCCGCGCGACTCCATGCCCACCACGACGTCGACGTGCTTCCCCCTCACCTGCGACAGCAGGCCGTCGATGGCGGCCCTGAAGGCGGGGCCCTCCTTGAGAAGGGTGGTGATGTCCTTGAAGAGGATCCCGGGCTTCGGGAAGTCGGGGACGTCGCGGATCTTGGATGCGAGGCCGTCGGTCGCTGTCCTCATGGGCGAGATCATATCCAGATAGGGGTGAGCGAGGATCCGGCTCCGCCGGTCCGAGCGAGCTCCATAGGAGCGGAGCGGCTAGCCGCGAGCGAGCGAAGCGAGCCGACGGCTATTGAACAAGGTGCGCCGCCTCGAACAGCGACTCGACGCGATACGTGAGGCCGTCGGTGCGGATGACGGTCACGTTCGTGTTCGCCGTCGGGGCGTGGTGCCGGTAGAGCGCCGGGAGCAGGCCCATGAAGTGGCTGATGAGGATCCGCGTCACGCCGCCGTGTCCGACGATGCAGATCCCCTTGCCGGGGCTCGCCGCGACGATGCGGTCGATCGCGGACACGACGCGGTCGCGTACCTGCTCGAGCGACTCGCCGCCGGGCCACTGCACGAAGCGGCCAGGTCCCCAGTCGAAGCGCTCCTTCGCGTCCTCGATCGCTTTCCCGGCCGCCTCGCCGACGTCGATCTCGCGAAGCTCGGGGAACACCTCGACCTCGCACCCGTGCTCGCGCGCGATGATCTCGGCGGTGTCGCGTGCGCGGGAGAGATCGCTCGAGACGACGCGGTCGAAGCGGGTGGCTCGGAGTGCGGCCGCCACGGTCCTCGCCTGCTCGCGACCCCGCGCGGTGAGCGGGCTGTCGCTCTGCCCCGCGTAGCGCTTCGCGGCGTTCGCCTCGCTCTCGCCGTGGCGCACGAGATACAGGGTGGTCTCCGTTCTCGCGGTCACAGCCCGAGCTTCTCGGCGACGTCGCTCCAGCCCTGCACGCGCTCGACGAGGCGGTGCGCGACGTCGCGGTTCCAGGTGTGGTCGAAGAGGTACACCCGGATCCCCGCCTCTGCCAGCGCCAGCGAGATGGTCCGGTCGTCCTCGCAGAAGGCATCGAGCTCGAGCTCCTGCGCGAGGCGGACCTTGTAGCGCGCGGAGCCCTCGGCGTCGTAGCGCCCACGGGGGCGCGTCGGATCGAAGTCGCCGCGCGGGCGCAGGTGCACCGCCGTCGCGTGCTCGAGGATGCCCTTCTCGCGCAGCCACGTCTCCGTGATCACTCGGCGCCGCTCGGCGCGCGCGGTGACGAAGTAGACCTCGTGGCCGGCCGCGACCATCCGCTCGAGCACGGCCGGGCAGTCCTCGTACATCTCGAGCTCGCCGAAGAACGTGCTGTCGTAGAGCTGGTTGCGGAAGCGGTCCATGTCCGCGGGCGCGACGTCGGTGATCTCCTGGAGCGTGTGCCACCCCGGCTCCGGGGGGAGCTGCACGCCGAACTCCTGAGCGAACTTGCGCAGGTACGGCATGGCGCACTCGGCGACGACGTCGTCCAGATCCACTCCGATCCTCAACTCCGCAGCACCTCGAGCAGCCGGGTGAGCGCGTCGCGGCGGTCACCGCGCACGTCGAGGATGCCGATGCGGATCTGGCGCTGGCCGACCTGCGCGCGCGGGAACGCCTGCCCCAGGGCGCGGCGCTGCGCCTGCGTGGCGTCGGTCGCGAGCGCGACACGGATCTCGGGCCCGCGCGCGCGGACCTCGACCGCTCCCGCGCGCAGCGCCCGCAGCTTCACCTCCACGCCGTACAGCAGGTTGCGCACGGGCTCGGGCGGCGGGCCGTACCGGTCGCGCAGCTCCTCGCGCAGCGCGACGAGGTCGTCGAGCTCGCGCAGCTCCGCGATGCGCCGGTACGTCTCGAGCTTCCGCTGGCGGCTCGGGACGTAGTCGTCGGGGATCGCCGTCGAGAGCGCGAGGTCGACGACGACCTCCGGCAGCTCCGCGACCTTCGGCGCGCCGCGCAGCTCCTCGATCGACTCTTGCAGCAGCTGCGTGTACAGCTCGAAGCCGACCGCCGCGACGTGCCCATGCTGCTCGGCCCCGAGGATGTTGCCGGCGCCGCGGATCTCGAGGTCCTGCATCGCGATCTTGAAGCCGGCCCCGAGCTCGCTCGCCTCGAACACCGCCTGCAGCCGCTTGCGTGCATCGTCGGACAGGCGCTCGTGCTTGTCGTGGAGCAGGAACGCGTACGCCTTCTCGGTGCTTCGGCCCACCCGGCCGCGCAGCTGGTACAGCTGCGCGAGGCCGAGCTGCCCGGCGCGGTCGATGACGATCGTGTTCACGTTCGGGATGTCGAGGCCCGACTCGATGATCGTCGTGCACACCAGGACGTCGAAGTCGCCGTCGGCGAACGCGACCATGACCTTCTCCAGCTGGCGCTCGTGCATCTGACCGTGCGCGACGACGAACCGCGCCTGGGGCGCGAGCTTGCGGAGACGCTCGGCCTCCTGCTCGATGCCCATGACGCGGTTGTGGACGTAGTACACCTGACCGCCGCGGTCGAGCTCCCGGTGGATCGCCTCCTTCATCAGCTCGCTGGTCTTCTCGACCACCTGCGTCTCGATCGGCTGCCTGTCCTCCGGCGGCGTCTCGATGACGCTGATGTCGCGGATGCCGGAGAGCGCCATGTGCAGCGTGCGCGGGATCGGCGTCGCCGTCATCGACAGGACATGGACCTCGGTCCGCATCTGCTTCAGACGCTCCTTGTGCTTCACCCCGAAGCGGTGCTCCTCGCCGATGACGACGTCGACGTCACCGGCGCCGATCCGCTCCACGATCTCCTTCTGCTCGGGCGGCGTTCGGAACCGCGAGAGCATCTCGATCTTCACCGGGAACGTCTCGAGCCGCTCGCAGAAGGTCTCGAAGTGCTGCTGGGCGAGGACCGTCGTGGGCACGAGCACCGCGACCTGCTTCCCGTCCTGCGCCGCTTTGAACGCGGCGCGCAGTGCGACCTCCGTCTTGCCATAGCCGACGTCGCCGACGACGAGGCGGTCCATCGGACGCGGCTTCTCGAGGTCGCGCTTCGTGTCCTCGATGGCCGCCATCTGGTCGGGTGTCTCCGTGAACGGGAAGGCGTTCTCGAGCTCCACCTGCCACGGCGTGTCGGCCGACAGCGCGACCGCGCGCACGGTCTCGCGCTCCGCGTAGAGCCGGAGCAGCTCGCGCGCGATGTCCTCGGCGGCCTTCTTCGCGCGGTGTTTGGTCTTGAGCCAGTCGGTGCCGCCCATCGACGACAGCGCCGGTGGGGTCCCGCCGACGTAGCGCGTGATCCTGTCGATCCGCTCCGTCGGCAGCGAGGTGATGCCGTCCGCGAACCGCAGCTCGAGGTACTCCCGGACCACCCCGGCGACCTCGCGCTCGAGGAAGCGCTCGAACAGGGCGATGCCGCGGTCCTCGTGCACGACGTGGTCGCCGGGCTTCAGGTCCGCCAGCAGCGAGCCGATGGCGACGCGGCGCCGCCGCCGGACCGGATGCCGCGGCTTGCGGAACCCGAAGATCTCGGCGTCCGTGAAGATCCGCGTCCCCAGGTCCGGGAGCGCGAAGCCCTCGGCGAGCGGAACGTGCAGCAGCACGAGCGATCCATCGGCCGGGGGCTCACCGATCTCGTCCCGCGGGGTCGCGATGACGTCGCGCTCGCCGAGCAGATCCGCGAGGCGGGCCGCCTGCGGCGTGGCGACGATCCGCGTGTCCGTCCCGGCCTTCGCCACCTCCAGGAGGAACGAGTCGAGACGCCCCGCGTACGACGTCACGCCGGACCAGCCGAGCGAGATCGCGTCGCGGCCCGGGCCGACCCGCACGACGCCGCGCTCCTCCGCGGCGCGCTCGGTCCGATCGCGCGCGACGTACGGCGCGGGGAATGCGCCGACCGCCAGGCCCTGAGCGCCGAGCTCCGCTCGGCGCTCCTCCGCGAGCTGCTCCTGCATCTCCCACGCGAGCGTGAGCTCGACGCTGTCCTCGAGCACGACCGTGGAGCGATCGGGCAGGTGGTCGAGGAGCGACGCGTCGGCGCCGAGCGCCGGAGCGAAGGCCTCGAGGCCCGGCGCGTAGGCGCGCTGGCGCAGGGGCTCGACGATCGCCGCGTGCGCCGCGAGGTCGGGATGATCGGCGAGCCGCTCCCATCCGGCGCCGGCGAGCCGCTCGGCGAGCGCCGGTCCGCCCTCGAGCGAGATCTCGCGCGCGGGGAGGACGACGACCGCATCGAGCGTGTCCTGCGAGCGTTGCGTGACCGGATCGAACGAGCGGATCGTCTCCACGTCGTCACCGAAGAGCTCGATGCGGACGGGCCGCTCCGCGCCGGAGGGGTACACGTCGACGATCCCGCCGCGGCGGGAGAAGTGCCCGGGCTCGCTCACCTCCGGGACCGGCTCGTAGCCGATGCGCGTCAGCCAGAGCGCGGTCTCGCGCCACGGCAGCTTCGTGCCCGCGGCGATCGACCGGGCGCGCTCGGCGAGATGCGCCGGCCGGATGGTGTGCTGCAGCACCGCACGCAGCGGCGCGACGATCGCGACGGCATCGTCGTCGATCCTCCCCGGGGGATCCGCGCGGATGCGCCACAGCGCGCGCAGGCGCTGATGGACCGACGCCTGCGACGGTGCGGATGCCTCGAACGGCATCGGCTCGCGCTCGGGGAACGTGACGACCCGGTCCTCGCCGAGCCAGCCGGAGAGCTCCGCGCGCCATCGGCGCGCGCGCTCCTCGCTCGAAGCGACGACGAGGACGGTCCGCCCCAGGCGCGCGACGACGGCGGCCCAGGCGAAGGCCCGGGCGCCAGCGGTCGCGTCAACGACGCTCGCCGCCTCGCGCGTCTCGATGCGCCCGGCGAGCTCCGCGAAGCGCTCGCTGCGGTCGACGAGCGCGAGCACGCCGGCGAGCCGCGCGCCGTCGCGGCCGAGACGGGGGATGGCGGGGGCAGAGCCCCCGCCTAGCGTCGTCATGCGTCCTTCCCCGCGCCGTTGAAGGCTGCCATGGCCGCATCGACGCCGTCGCGCAGCGCGACCTCGAGCGCCTCGGCGGCCCGGATCGTCATCGCCTCGGCGCCCTCGCGCTCATCGGCGTCGAACGGCCGTAGGACGTACTCCGCCAGATCGCCGGGGATCTCGACCGCCGGATCGGCCGGCGCGACACCGCAGCGCACACGCGCGAAATCCTGTCCGATCTCCGCGACGACCGAGCGCATGCCGTTGTGCGTCCCCGGCCCGCCCCTGGCGCGGATGCGGACGCGCCCGAGCGGCAGATCGACGTCGTCGTAGACCACCAGGAGCTCGGCCGGCGAGAGCCGGTAACGGTCGAGCAGCTTGCTCACGGCGCGGCCGCTGTCGTTCATGAAGGTCTGCGGCCGCGCGATCGCGACGCGCCGCCCGCCGAGCGTACCCTCGGCGATGCGCGAGTCGGCCGCCTTCAGGCTGAACTCGAGGCGCGCGCGCTTCGCGAGCCGGGCCGCCACTTGGAACCCGACGTTGTGGCGCGTGGATGCGTACCCGTCGCCGGGGTTGCCGAGCCCGACGACGAGCCGGTCCGCGCGCGGTGCCGCTGCTCGCGTGAAGAAGCGCATCCTTCTCCCTACATCAGACGCCGAAACGCCCCCATCCACGCGGATGGGGGCTGCGGTCGCATGTCCGCTTCGATCTCAGGATATGGGAAGCGCTGGGAACCTAAACTCCCCGCATGGACGCCCGTAGTGCCGTGAGCCGCTCACCCGACGTCGTCCACGGAGCGACGGTGTTCGCGGGCACGCGTGTGCCGGTCTCGACACTCTTCCTCTACCTCGAGCGGGGACATGGCCTCGAGGAGTTCCTGCGCGAGTTCCCGACCGTTAGCCGCGAGCAGGCACTCGCAGTCCTGCGCGAGGCAGGCGAGCACGTGGAGGATCTGGCAGCGCCGAAGCGTTGAAAG
>JACPEQ010000027.1 GCA_016183435.1 Chloroflexota bacterium | reverse complement strand
TCCATCCGGACCGCGCTCGCCGCCCTCCGCGGACTTGCGCATGCTGTGAGCCCAACTCACAGTCCCGTCCCGCCGATCGACAGGCGCACCGAGTTCCGGGGCAAGACGGTCTGCTTCACAGGCGAGAGCGTGTGCGACTTCGATCGGGAGACCCAGGAACTGCTCGCTGCCGGCGCCGGCCTGATCGTGATGCCGAGCGTGACGAGGCGCCTGGACATCCTCGTCCTGGCTGACCCCGCATCCCAGTCGACGAAGCGCAAGAAGGCCGAGAGCTACGGCATTCGGATGATCGCCGAGCGCTCGTTCTGGCCGGCGCTCGGCATCGCGATCGACTGAGATCGAGGGACCCGCGGAATGCGACCGGTCGAGCACCGCTTCGATCTACCGCGATCCAGGCGGCCTGCTGCCCGCCTTCCATTCGTTCGTAGGCCTCTTATCTGACGCGCGTTCCGGGCTGAGCCGTGACGCGGTTCGTGCTCAGAACGCAGCCCGGGCCGCTTCCCTAGGCCTCGTTCCTTTCACGGAGAAGGTCACGAGTTCGGATCCCGTCCGGGCTACTCGACGCCGCCTTTCATTCGGTCCTCTACCGCGCACCACGGCAGAGAGGAGGACCCGAAGGGAGGCGCCCGCCCAGGGATGCGGCTGAGGCAAGCGGCCGACGCAGGGGCGGACGCCCTAGCGTCGTCGACGCAGTTTGTGCTGCCAGGGCGATGGCGCCTCGCTGCGGAAGTACGTGACTAGGTCGGCGGCAGGTACATGCAGCTGTCGAGGAGCCAGTCGTCCTGCTTCCCGCTGACGAACGTCGCGAGCGAGCGGACGAGCAGGCCGATCCGGTCGCTCTCCCTTGACCGCCACGGCGTCCACGCCGCGTCGCCGGAGTTCCTCGGCGACGACGTAGTCGAAGTGCTCATCGAGGATCAGCCTCAAGCCTTGGCGAGCCGGCGCCCGGCTTGCGCCTCACGCCGCGCGAGGACGCGCTTGTAGTTCTGCTGCGCGTCGAGGTGCTCCCTGAGGTCGCGATCGACCTCGTCCCTGTACTCGGCGTAGTACCGCAAGACGGCTTGCACGTCCTCCTCGCTGATGTGGAGGTAGCGCGCGGTCTTGGCGACGTCCTGCCGCTCCGCCCGCCAGGTGCCGATGACATCGATCACCTGCAGCCCAGGGTGCGAGGCGAGGACAGCCGCGCGCCTTCCGAGCGAGGTCGTCCGGAAGATGACGGCGGGGTGCTCGTCCATGCGCAGACCCTCCTTGACGTACCGGTTCACCAGTTTCGACGCGTTCACATCGAGCCGCTCGGCATGCTCGACCAGCTCCTCGTGCGTGTCGTCGTCCATCCGGAGCGAGAACGGTCTCGTCATGTAAGACAACGTATCACGTAGTCAGACGCGCGCAAGCCATCGGGAGCGGATCACTGCGGCGGTCCGGACGGACGCCCGGGTCGCGAGGGAGTCCGCCCGCTCCGCGGTCATACTCCCGCCGTGCGCGCGCTGGTGGTCACACCGCGCCAGCCCCGCTCGGCGCGCGTGACCGACGTGCCCGACCCGCGACCGAGCGCCGACGAGGTCCTCGTGCGCGGCGTGCGGATCGGCCTCTGCGGCACCGACCACGAGATCAACGAAGGCCTCTACGGGAGCGCGCCGGAAGGCAGCGAGGTCCTCGTGCTCGGTCACGAGAGCGTCGGCCGCGTGGAGCGCGGGACCGCCGATCTGCCCGACGGCACCTACGTCGTCGGCATCGTGCGGCGCCCCGACGGCTGTCCGAACTGCGCCGCCGGCGAGCCCGACATGTGCCTCTGGGGGAGGTTCACCGAACGCGGCATCGGCGGGCTGCATGGGTTCGGCTCGGAGTGGTGGGCCGAACGGCCCGAATACGTGGTCGCGATCCCCGACGCGCTCGCCGGCGTCGGTGTCCTCCTCGAGCCGCTCACGGTCGTCGAGAAGGTCGTGCGGCACGCGTTCCTCATCCAGCGCCGCCTGCGCTGGGAGCCGAAGCGGGCGCTCGTCGCGGGCGCGGGTCCCATCGGGGTCCTCGGCGCGGTGCTGCTGCGCCTGCGTGGCATCGAGGTGACCGTCTTCGAGCGGACGGAGAAGGCCGAGCGGCGCGCGCTCCTCGCGCGGATCGGCGCCGCCTACGCGGCGACAGGGGCGACGCCGCTCGCCGAGATCGTCGCGGGCGCCGGGCCCATCGACCTCGCGGTCGAAGCGACCGGGAGCGGCGCGGTCGGGTTCGCCCTCATCGAGCATCTCGGGACCAACGGCGTCCTCGGCCTCACGAGCGTGAGCGGCGGCGACGCCACGGCGGAGGTGCCCGTCGCGCGCGCGAACCGGCTGCTCGTGCTCGGGAACCGCGCCGTCTTCGGTTCGGTGAACGCGAACCGCGCCGACTTCGAGCAGGGCGTGCGCGACCTCGGAGCGGCCCAGGGCCGCTGGCCGGGCTTCCTCGGCGCGCTCATCACCTCGCGCGTGCGGCTCGGCAACGCCGCGCCCGCCGTCACGCACGACCCGCGTCAGATCAAGGTGGTGGTCGAGCTCGGTGGTCCCTGAGCCGCTGGCGATCTCGCTCCGCGAGGCGAAGCCGCCGCTCGTGCTCGCCCTGGACGTCGGCACGTCCGGCCTCCGCGCGTTCATCTTCGACTCCCGCGCCCGGCCGATCCGCTCGTGCATCGCCGCGGTCGACCACGCGGTACGGACGTCATCCACAGGCGAGGCCTCCGTGGACGCGGACGAGCGGCTGCGCGACGCGGCGACGGCGATCGACGCGGTCCTCGCCCGCGCCGGGCGGCGCGCGGGTCAGATCGTCGCGGTCGGCGTCTCCACCTTCTGGCACAGCCTCGTCGGCGTCGATGCCCACGGGCGGCCGACGACGCGGGTCCTCACGTGGGCCGACACGCGGCCGCGCGGCGCGAGCGCCGCGCTGCGGAGCGAGCTCGACGAGGAGGCGGTGCACCGCCGCACCGGCTGCCGGCTCCACGCCTCATACCTGCCGGCGAAGCTCCGCTACCTTCGCGAGGCCGAACCCGACGCGTACGCACGTACGGTGTGGTGGGGCTCCCTCGGCGAGTACATGTTCCTGCGGCTCTTCGGCGAGCGGCGCGCGGGCCACGGGATGGCCTCGGCCACCGGGCTGTACGACCAGCGCCGCCGCGAGTGGGACGGCCCGCTCGTCGCGCACCTCGGCTTGGGCGAGCGCGTCCTCTCCCCGATCGACGACGCCGCGCAGGCCGGGCTGCGGCCCGCGTTCGCGCGGCGCTGGCCCGCGCTCGCCCAGGTGCCGTGGCTGCCGGCCCTCGGCGACGGTGCGTGCTCGAACGTGGGCGCGGGGGCGGTCCGCCGCGACGTCGCCGCGCTCATGCTCGGGACCTCGGGGGCGATCCGCGTGTGCTACGAGGGCGACGACCCGCCGGTCGTGCCCGGCGGGTGGACGTACCGCCTCGATCGGCGCCGGATCGTCGCGGGTGGCGCGCTCTCGAACGCCGGGAACGTGCTCACGTGGCTGCGCCGCACCTTCCCGACGGTCGATCCCGCCGTCGCCGCGCGCCGCCCCGTCGGGGCGCACGAGCTCACCGCGATCCCCCTGCTCGCGGGGGACCGCAGCCCGACGTGGAACGACGGCGCCCGCGCGGCGGTCGCCGGCATCGGCCTCGGGACGAGCGGCGAGGACATCGTGCAGGCGATGGTCGAGGGCGTCGCCGCGCGGGTCGCGCGCCTCTGGGAGCTCGTCACGGCCGCGCTCCCGGGCATCGACCGGGTCATCGTGACCGGCGGCGCGGCGCTCGGCGCGCCCTGGCTCATGCAGCTCTGCGCGGACGCGATCGGACGGGCGGCGGTCATGAGCGCGGCCGGCGAGGGCTCCGCGCGAGGCGCGGCCATCACCGCCCTCGAGCGGGTCGGCGCGATCGCGCGGCTCGACGCGGTCCCCTCACCGCTCGGCCGCGCGTACCGCCCGCGCGCCGCGTCACGCGTACGGCTGCTCGAAGAAGTGGAGCGTCAGCGGCGGTTGGAAGCGCGGATGTTCGAGATCGGGCGCTGAAGGCGCGGAGCGACCGTCAGTAAGGTGGCGGTGGCACGTGCCACCGCGCACGGGCGCGATCCGATCGACCCGCCAGGGCCCGACCAAGCCGCCGACGAACGTCACGAAGAGCGGCGCGGGCATGGGACGTCAGCGTAGTGCGCGCGAGCGCATCATGGACGGGGGATCGGATCGTGTTACGGCTCGTCATCGCGACCGCTGCTCTCGTCACGCTGTCGTGCGGCGTGCTTCAGGACCGCGAGACGGCCGAGAAGGCCGTCGACCGCTTCCACGAGCTGTTCAACGAGGCGAGCTACTCCGTCATCTACAACGAGGCCGACCCGGAGTTCCGCCGCTCGACGAGGGTGCCGGACTTCGATGGGCTCCTCCGCTCGGCGCAGCGGAGCCTCGGCGCACTCCAGCAAGCGCGACGGACGAGCTCCCAGGTCGACGGCTCGACGGTCTCGCTCACGTACGAGTCCGACTTCGCGAAAGGCAAGGCGACCGAGCGGTTCGCGTTCGCGATCCGCGACGGCAGGGCGTACCTGCTCTCGTACGACCTCCGCTCGCCGACGCTGGTCGTCCGATGAGCGTTCGCGGCGGCTTCGCGCTCGGGGTGGTGGGCGGCGTCTTCCTCGCTCTCGCGGTGGCCGGCGGCACGTGGTTCCTGCTGCTCGGGCCGCAGCTCGCGCCGCGGACCGCCGGACCGGGCAGCCTGGGCGACCCGGGCCTCGCTCTCTCCGCGCAGGAGCGGCGCGGAGAGGCGCTGTACGTGGCCAACTGCGTGAGCTGCCACGGGGGCCCGACGGGCGGATCGATGATGGACTACCCGCCGCGGCACAACGCGAACGGCCACACGTGGCACCACCCGGACTGCGGGCTCGCAAAGGTCATCCGCGACGGAGGGGACGAGATGACGCAGGCGATGCGCGAGATGATGGCCCTGGCCTCCGACGCGCCCACGATGCCGGCCTTCAAGGACCGGCTTTCGCCCGCCGACATCGAGGCCGTGCTCTCGTACATCCGCCTGATGTGGACGCCTCAGCAGCGGAGCGTCCAGGCGCAGGTCACGCGGGAGCAGTGCGCGCCGAGGTAGGTCCTCGACGCGCACTCCCCGGCTACACCGCGATCTTCGGCAGCCCCTCGAGCGCCGCGCGTACCTTCTCGGCCGGGTACTCGTAGTCCTCGAGCCTGCCCGCGAGGTAGCGCTCGTAGGCGCCGAGGTCGAAGTGGCCGTGCCCGGACAGGTTGAAGACGATCGTCTTGCGCTCGCCCGAGTCGCGGCAGCGCAGCGCCTCGTCGATGACCACGCGGATGGCGTGCGCCGACTCCGGCGCGGGCAAGTGCCCCTCGGCGCGGGCGAACGTGACGGCCGCTTCGAAGGTCGGGTTCTGCGGGACGGCGACGGCCTCGATGACCTTGCCGTCGTAGAGGGCGCAGACCAGCGGCGCCATCCCGTGGTAGCGCAGGCCGCCGGCGTGGATCGGGGCGGGGATGAAGCCGTGCCCGAGCGTGTACATCTTCATGAGCGGCGTCGTCTGCGCGGTGTCACCGAAGTCGTACACGTAGAGGCCTCGCGTGAGGCTCGGTGCCGCCGTCGGCTCCACGGCGATGACCCGCAGGCCCGGCGCCTTCCCGGTCAGCTTGTCGCCGACGAACGGGAAGGCGAAGCCCGAGAAGTTCGAGCCGCCGCCGATGCAGCCGACGAGGACGTCGGCGCGCTCGCCCGCGAGCTCGAGCTGCTTCTTGGCCTCGAGGCCGATGACCGTCTGGTGCATGAGGACGTGGCTGAGGACCGACCCGAGCGAGTACTTCGTGTCGTCGCGCGTCGCGGCGTCCTCGACCGCTTCAGAGATGGCGATCCCGAGGCTGCCGGGCGACTCCGGGTCCTTCGCCAGCACGGCGCGGCCCGCATTCGTGTCGCGGCTCGGGCTCGGGACGACGCTCGCGCCCCAGGTCTCCATCATCACGCGGCGGTAGGGCTTCTGCTCGTAGGAGACGCGCACCATGTAGACCTTGCACTCGAGGTCGAACAGTCCGCAGGCGAACGCGAGCGCGCTGCCCCACTGGCCCGCGCCGGTCTCGGTCGCGAGGCGCCGGACGCCCTCCTGCTTGTTGTAGTAGGCCTGCGCCACGGCGGTGTTCGGCTTGTGGCTCCCGGGCGGGCTCACGCCCTCCCACTTGTAGTAGATGCGCGCCGGGGTCTTGAGGACGCGCTCGAGCCCGACGGCGCGGACGAGCGGCGTCGGCCGCCACATGCGGTAGACCTCGCGCACCGGCTCGGGGATCTCGATCCAGCGCTCCCGGCTGACCTCCTGCTTGATCAGCTCCATCGGGAAGAGCGGTGCGAGGTCTTGCGGGCCGATCGGCTGCCCCGTCCCGGGATGGATGATCGGCGGCAGCGGCGCGGGCAGGTCGGCCTGGATGTTGTACCAGTGCGTCGGCAGGTCCTTTTCGTCGAGCAGGAACTTGCGCTGATCGGCCATGGTGTGCTCCTCCCCTCCGCCGCCGAGCGGACGCGGTGCGCCGACGGAGGCTCGATCCTACGAGGTCGTCGCAAATGGCGTCCGCGACGGACGGCTAACGCGAGAGGCGGAACAGGCGATAGCTCAGGGCCCGGCCATGGCGCACGAGGTAGCGGCCGATGCCTCTCCACTGCGCGCCCGTGCTGAGCGTGCCTTCGACGTCGAAGGCGACGACCTCCCTCACGATGCGCGTCGCCTTCCGGCCACCTCGGGAACAGGCGCCGGTCGCCCGGAGCGGCGGAGGTACCACGCGAGGAGGGTCGAGAGCAGTCCTGCCGCGGCCGCCGCCTCCAGAAGGATGAGGACGTTGATCCGTGCGGAGAACTCCCAGATGGGGACGGTCATGTAATGCGCCAGCCCGAGCAGACCCAAAAGACCGTAGGCGGCGAGGAGCGGGTAGGCCGCCGTCCGCCGGCCCTGTCGATACAGCGCGTATCCGAGGAGGCCGATCGCGGTGACGAGCGACCACGAGCCGACGATCGATCCAGTCGTCCAGGTCGGCTCCCGGTACTCGGGCAGGAACACCGCGTTGTCCGCGAAATGCAGAGGCCAGCCGTCTCGCGTCAAGGCGCGCCCGGCGGCACGCGCCCGCCTGCTCGAAGAGTTCGATCGTCAGCGGCGGTTGGAAGCGCGGACGTTCGAGATCGAGAGCTGAAGGCGCGCAGCGGCCTGCGAGCGCGGGATCACCGGAAGAAGTCGTCTCCGCTGACGAGCGGCACGTTCTCGTTCGCCGCGGCATCGACCAGCTCGCGCTTGAATCCGCCGAGCGAGAACAGCGCCAGCCGTGGCTGCGCCTTCCGCCGCCAGGGAGGATCCTTCGCGCGCCGAACCTTGTCCGGGAGCGCGCCGAGCACTTCGGGCCCGACCGGTCTCTTCGACCATTTGCACTCGGCGCAGAGGTATCCCTTGTCGAGCTCGGCTACGATGTCGATCTCCGGATCGTTGTCGGGCGCCCACCAGCGCCCCATGTCACGGATGATCAGCCCACGGCCTTCGCCGTAGCGGTCGAGGTACTGCCGGCACAGCCGCTCGAACACCCGCTGGCCCATGTACCCCCCGTCCAGGTCCGGGGCGATGAACGTGCTCCAGAACGTGTTCGGCCGCAGCCGCTGGAGCGCGCTGCGGTTGGGGAAGATGAGGCGGTACCAGAACAGCAGGAAGTTGTCCGTGATGCGATACAGACCCCTTCGCTTCGGCTGCTGGAAAGGTGTCTCGTGCTCGACCCACGAGAACGCCTGCAGTCGATCGAGCGCCTCGGAGGTGACGTTCCCGGTGCCCGCGACGGTCCGGATGTCCTCGAGCTTGGTATGCCCACGTGCGATCGCCTGGAGGACGGCGTTGTAGTTGCCGTAGTCGCGGACCCTACGCTCTTCCCTGATGATGGCGCGCCCCTCGTCGCGGAAGGTCGCGCCCGGGTCGAGCACCAGCCGCTGGATGTTCTCGCGGAGCGTCTTCCGCGGGTCGATCTCGTCCAGGTAGCGGCCGGCCCCGCCGAAGACGCCGTAGAGGCGCAGCCGCTCGGCGGCGGCCCACGGCGCCCCGCCGAGGAACTCGGAAGCTCGCGCGTAGTCGAGCGGTTCGATGTGGAGCTTGTGGTCGAAGCGTCCGTGGAGCGGCTGCCCGCGGTCGTCCAGCGACCGCATCGTGCCGATCTCGGAGCCGGCCAGGATCAGCTTGAGGCGGCAGCGGCGCCGCTCCGCGTCCCAGACGCTCTGGATGATGGCCGCGAGGTCCTCGACCGCGGTCAGCAAGTAGCTGAACTCGTCGAGCACGACGATCAGCGGCTCGTTCCGCGCGAGCTCGGCGAGATGGCCGATGAGGACGCGCCATGTCGGCAGTGCGTCGGACGAGGCCAATGGGTCCTTGAGCTGGACCGCCAGCTCGCGCCGCAGCGCGTCGAGGCTCTCCACGCTCGTCGACTCGGCGGCTTGGAAGTACAGATGCCGACGCCCTTCGGCCCACTCCCGGAGCAGGAAGGTCTTCCCGAGGCGCCGCCTCCCGTAGACCAGGATGAGCGAGCCGCCGCGGGCCGCGGCCGCCTCGTCCAGGGTGCGCAGGACGTCCCCTCTGTCGACGATGTCGCTCCGCGGCATGGCGGCAGCCTAACTCTTCAGTCGTAACTTAGCAAGTTGTACCTTAGTAAG
>JACPEQ010000111.1 GCA_016183435.1 Chloroflexota bacterium | reverse complement strand
AGACCGCGACGTAGCGCGGCGTCCATGTCGGCTTCGCCCTTTCCGCTCGCCTCACGCAGCAGGTCGTACCCGAAGCGCGCTGGGTCCCTCCTCTTTCGTGCTGAGGGCACATTCCGTCTCGGAGGAGGTCCCGGGCATCCGTAGGACTACCGGATCCGCTTACGGGATCCGCACGTACCATCGGCGGCCATGCCCGACGAGAAGAGCTACGCCGCGCTCCTGGACTACCGGCGCCAGGTCCATGCGCTGTACGCGACCGTCCGGCGCCTCGCCGCGAAGGACCCCGCGATCGCGCACGAGCACTGGCGCCGCATGCGGGACCGGCTGTTCGGAGGCCACTCGCAGTCGGCGATCGCGCCCGAGGACCGTGAGGGCTTCACCGGGCTTCGTTACTACCCATATGACCGGCGGTATCGCTTCACCGCGCCGCTGCTCGAAGAGCCCGGAGAGCGCTTCGAGGTGCGGACGAGCACCGGCGAGGCGATGTGGCTGCGGCCGATCGGCCGCGTCGAGATCCCGCTCGGACGGCTCCCGGTGTTCTGGATCGACGTGTACGGCGGGGGCATCTTCATCCCCTTCAAGGACGCCACGAACGGGAGTGCCACATACGGCGGCGGGCGTTATCTCATCGACACGGTGAAGGGCGCGGATCTGGGCTCGAACGAGCGCGGCGAGCTTATCCTCGATCTGAACTTCGCCTACAACCCCTCGTGCCACTACCACCACCGGTGGTCCTGCCCGCTCGCGGGGCCGGAGAGCAGGATCGACCAGCGCGTCGAGGCCGGCGAGATGACGTGGAAAGGGACCGGCCGCTGACCTCGTACGGGCGCTGGGTCCTGGCTGCGGCGATCCTCGGGTCGGGGATGGTGTTCCTCGATTCGACCATCGTCACCGTCGCGCTCCCGCGGATCGGGACCGATCTGCCATCGTTCAGGTTCGGTGTGCTCGAGGGCCAGTCGTACGTCTACAGCGGCTACCTGCTGACGCTGTCGGCGCTTCTCATCCTCGCGGGCGCCGCCAACGACCACTACGGCCGCAAGCGCATGTTCCAGACCGGCATCGTCGCCTTCGCCGCGACCTCGCTCCTCTGCGGGCTAGCGCCGAACATGGAGGCGCTGGTGCTGTTCCGCGTCCTCCAGGGCGCGGCCGGCGCGCTGCTCGTGCCCAGCTCGCTGTCCCTCATCACGGCGTGCTTCGAAGGCGAGGAGCGCGGTCGGGCGTTCGGATACTGGTCCGGGGCGTCGTCGGCGACGACGATCCTCGGTCCGGTCGTCGGCGGTCTCCTCGTGGACTCGGTCTCCTGGCGCGCGGCCTTCCTCGTGAACGTACCCGTGGCGCTCGCGGCGCTCTACGCCACCCGCCCCATCCTCGAGAGCCGTGACACCAAGAGCGCGGGGCACCTCGACTGGCCCGGATCGGCGATCACGGGCCTCGCGGTCGGCGGTCTCGCCTTCGGCGCGATCTACGGCCAGCAGCGCGAGTGGCGCGACCCGGTCGCGTTCGCGGCGCTGGGGATCGGGACGCTGGCGACGATCCTGCTGCCGTTCTGGATGGCGCGGGCGAAGCACCCGCTCGTTCCGCTCGAGCTGTTCCGGTCGCGGAATTTCGCGGTCACGAACATCTCGACCTTCCTGATCTACGGCTCGCTCTACGTGACCTTCTACTTCCTGACGCTCTTCATCCAGGGCGTGCTCGGGTACAGCGCTGCGGCCGCCGGCGTCGCGGGGTTGCCGGCGACCGTCCTCCTCGTGCTCTTCTCGTCGCGGACAGGCGCACTCAGCGCGCGGTTCGGACCGAGGATCTTCATGGTCGTGGGTCCACTGCTCATGGCCGCCGGGGTCCTCACGTTCACGCTGATCCCGGCCGATGCGGCCGCGTGGCGGCTCGGGCAGGGGGAGCTCCTCCCGCCGCTCGACTACGTCACGTGGATCCTGCCCGGCCTGCTCGTCTTCGGCGCCGGGATCACGCTCCTGGTCACGCCACTGGTCACCGCGCTCATGGGCAGCGTGCCCGTGCGCAACTCCGGGCTCGCGTCGGCCATCAACAACGCGATCTCGCGCGTCGGCCCGCAACTGGCCGGGGCGGTCCTCTTCGTCGCCATCACGGCGGTGTTCTACGCGGGGCTCCAGCAGCGGACGGGTCTGGACACATCGCGTCCCGAGATCCGCGCCGCGTACGCGCCGCTCAATCCGCCGCGGGACGGGGGAGACGATCGCGCGTCACGCGAGGCCTCGACCGACGCCTTCCACCTCGCAATGTTCGTCGGGGCGGTGCTTCTCGCGGCTGGTGCCGCCGTCAACCTCGCGATCCGCAACACGCCCGCGCCACTGTCCGCGGGGGAGGTCGCCGCCGCCGCCGAGTGAGGGCATGACGGAGCCGCGCGTCAGCGCGGCGGAGTGGCCGTAGGACGGTGAGTGTCGGTCTACGCCGCCGCTTCGGACCCCACCAGGTCGCGGAGGATCGCGGCGAGGTCGCTACGCCGGTCCGGCGTGTCATAGCGCATGCGCTGGTCGGGATCGAGGAGATGCTCGGTGACGCGGCCGCCGCGGCGGATGTAGAAGGCGGGGTAGTTGTCGCCCTGCGCGTTCGCCTCGATCGTCGCGGCGACCGCGTCGGGGCCTTCGCTGTCCACGAAGTGCGCGAGCGGCCAGATGCCCTCGTCGCGCACGCCGTCCGCGGGCGTGACGCTGACCACGCGGCACAGGTACGAGCGCTGGTGCCACATCTCCGGCCCGTGATCGAGCTCGTGCAGGAGGAAGCCGCTGACGTCCGCGGCGCGCAGCTTGGGTCGCGGGATCTCGACGCCGAAGTGCGAGCGCGCGAGGTGCCGCGCGAGGACGCGCCCGTTGTAGCGGTGGCCGTTCACGCCGCCGGAGTTCGCGGGGATGCCGTTCTTCTTCAGGCCCGCCGCCGCCTGCGTGATGGTGCCCGCGAAGTACACGCCCTTGAGCGACACGCTCTCCCAGAACGGCGTGAGCGCGGGCAGGCGGTTGCGCCCGAACGTGACGACGCCGAGCTTCGGCAGATCCCGCAGCGGCGGGATCCACCCGGTCGCGGCGATGACGTCGTCCGCCTCGAAGACCTGTTCCTCGTTCGTGTTGCTGCGTCGGATCTTCACCGTGAAGCGCTCGCCGGTGCGCGCGACCTCCTGGATCGACGCGTTCAGCACGAGGACGCCGCCGCCGAGCACGTTGTCCTCGTACGGCTGGACGTATCGCGCGCGCACGCCCACGAGCGAGTTGGTGGTCACCGAGAGCTTCGCCGGGCTCGGCGACGCGAGCACGATGCGCTTTGCCCACTGCAGGAATCCGCTGGCCAGCTCGAACGCGGAGTTCTCCTTGCCGACGATGAAGACTTCGCGGTCGGCGTACGTGTGCGCCTCGCGGGTATCGGCGTAGTGGGTCGCGAGCTCGATGCCCGGCGTCTCCGGCCGCCACGGCTCCGCGACGCCTACCGCGAATACCGCGAAGCGGCAGCGGTACTCGCCGTCGCTCGTGGTCAGCACGAAGGCGCCACCGTCGGCGCGCGTGCCCTCCCACCGACACCCGTAACGCACACTCACGCCGGCGCGCTCGGCGAAGGCCACGAGGTTGCGCTCCATCTCGGGGCGGGAGGGGAAGTAGCTCGTCCCGTCCATGAGGTCGGGCATGATCGCGCGCGCGGCGACGTCCTCGCTGACGAGGCTGTTCCAGTCGTAGCGCTCGTACTCGCGCTCGGTGCGCGGGCACGGCGCGTACGGCTTCGTCCACGAGAGCAGGCGCTGGAAGAAGGGGAAGCGGCGGAACATGCCGCCCGCCGATGGATCCTGCGAGATGACGGCGTGCCGGACGCCGAGCTCCGAGAGCGACCGGCTCAGCTGCAGTCCCCCCGGTCCGCTGCCGACGATGACGACGGGGTATTCGCCGGGCGGGTAGGGGCGGTCGTCGGTCACGAGCGCCAGCGCGTGGCGTTGCGGAGCTTGCGCGCTTCCGCCTGGAGCATGCGGAAGGCGACCTTCGGGTGCGACACGATGAACCGGAGCTTACGTGCTTCCGCCTGGAGCATGCGGAAGGCGACCTTCGGGTGCGACACGATGAACGACTCGACCTGGGGCCCGGCGAGCACCGCGCAGCGCAGCGGCCGCAGCGCCACGACGTCGGCGCTCGGCGGCTCGCCCAGGAGCACCGAGATCTCGCCGAAGAAGTCACCGCGTCCGAGGCGGTTCACCTCGACGCCGTTCACGCGCGCGGCCGCCTCGCCCTCGAGGACGATGTAGAAGCCGGAGCCGCTGAATCCCTGGCGGAGGATGCGCTCGCCCTCCGCGAAATAGCGCTCCTCCATCGTGTGCGCGATCGTCTCGAGCTCCGCGCCGCTGAGGTCGGCGAAGAGCGCGAGCGCGGCGAGCGTGTCGTGCAGCTGGTCGGAACGTCCGTCGTGGACCGTCGCCATGATCCCCTCCTCGCTCCCTCGGCCGCCGTGGTCACGCGATCGCTACCGATCGCTGACCGGACCGTGCAATGATGCCCACAGTGTCCCAGGTCGTGGCTGCGGCGGCCTCCCGGAGCGATCTGCCGTCGGGGACGGTGACCTTCGTCTTCACCGACATCGAGGGATCGACGAAGCTCGCCCACGCGCTCGGAACCGACCGCTGGCGCGAGGTCCTCGTCCAGCACGCGGCGGCGGTGCGGAGCGCGGCTCTGGAGCACGAGGGCGTCGAAGTCCGCACCGAGGGCGACGCGTTCTTCCTCGCGTTCCGCACGGCGCGGCAGGCCGTCGCCGCGGCGGCGGATGCGCAGCGCGCGCTCGCCGCCCAGACATGGCCGCACGGTGTCACGGTCAGGGTGCGGATCGGCATGCACACCGGCGAGAGCGCCCGTCCCGGCGACACCGAGTCAGGCGCGGACTACGTGGGGTACGACGTGCACCAGGCCGCGCGCATCTCGAGCGCCGCGCACGGCGGACAGGTGATCATCTCGTCCGCCACCCAGACGCTCCTCGGCGACCAGCTGCCGCCCGGCGTCACGCTGCTCGACCTCGGCGAGCACCGGCTGAAGGACATCAGGCGCGCGGAGCGGCTGTTCCAGCTCGTGATCGAGGGCGTGCCGAACGACTTCCCCGCGCTGCGGACCCTCGAGCGCGCGCCGAACAACCTCCCGGCCCAGCTCACCTCGTTCATCGGCCGCCGCAGGGAGCTCGCCGATGCGCGAACGCTGCTCGAGCGGACGCGCCTCCTCACGCTCCTCGGTCCCGGTGGCACCGGGAAGTCCCGCCTCAGTCTCGAGCTTGCGGCGGAGGTCATGGGCGAGTTCCCCGACGGCGTCTGGTTCGTCCGGCTCGCGCCGGTGTCCGATCACACGCTGGTCGCATCGACCATCGCCCACACGCTCGGCCTCGTCGTGCCGCCGGCCCGGACGCCGCTGCAGCATCTGATCGAGGAGCTCCGCGCGAAGAAGGTCCTGCTCCTCATCGACAACTTCGAACATGTCGTCGACGCGGCGACGGACGTCGCCGAGGTCCTGCGCGAGTGTCCGAGCGTGAAGGCGATCGTCAGCACGCGCATCGTGCTGCATGTCGCCGGCGAGCAGGAGTACCCGGTCCCGCCCCTGGCGCTGCCGGACCCGAAGGCCGTCCCCGACGTCGAGGAGATCGCTCGCGCCGAGGCGATCCAGCTCTTCCTCGAGCGCGCCCGCGCCGCGCGGCCCGAGTTCATGCTCACCAGGGACAACGCGCGCGCCGTCGTCGGTATCGTGGCGCACCTCGACGGTCTGCCGCTCGCGATCGAGCTCGCAGCGGCGCGCGTGAAGGTGCTGCCGCCCCAGGCGATCCTCGAGCGCCTCGCATCGGGCATCGGGATCCTGCAAAGCAGCGCGCGCGACCTGCCCGCCCGCCAGCAGACGCTCCGCGGCGCGATCGCGTGGAGCTACGACCTCCTGGACGCGGGTCTCCGTCGTCTCCTCCAGCGTTTGTCCGTATTCAGGGGCGGCTGCGCGCTCGAGCAGATCGAGCTGGTGTGCGGCCCCGCCGGCGAGATCGACCGCGATGTGCTCGACGGGGTCTCAGAGCTCGTCGACCAGAGCCTGCTGCGGCGCGTCGAGAGCGAGGACGAGCCGCGATTCCTGATGCTCGAGACCATCCGCGAGTTCGCGCGCGAGCGCCTCGAGGAGAGCGGCGAGGCTCGGGACGTCCAGATGCGCCATGCGCGCGCGTTCCTCCGGCTCGCGGAGGGGATCGCCCCGCGGCTCTTCGGCTCGGAGCAAAAGGCACTCCTCGACCGGCTCGAGCTGGAGCAGGGCAATCTCCGCACGGCGCTCGACATCTGCGCCCAGTCGTCCTGCGCCGATCGCCTGACCTGCACCTGCCCGCCCGAGGAGCACGCCGGCGAGAGCGAGCGCACCGAGATCAGCCTCCGGCTCTCGGGAGCGCTGTGGCGCTTCTGGCAGATGCGCGGTCACCTGGCCGAAGGACGCCAGCGCACTGAACGGATCCTCGCCATCCCGGGCGCCGAGGCGCCGCGCGACGCGTACCTCATCGCGCTCGAGGCCGCGGGCGGGATCACGTACTGGCAGGGTGACATCGCCGCGACCGAGCGCAGCTACACGCGGCGGCTCGAGGTCGCGCGCGCGACGGGCGACCCGGTGCAGGTCGCGAACGCGCTGTACGACCTGTCGTTCGTCCACATCCTGTCGGACGACGAACGCGACATCGGGGCGGCGATGCTCGACGAGGCCCTCGCGGCGTTCCGCGCGGCGGGCGACCGCGCGGGCGTGGCGAAGGCGCTGTGGGCCGTGGCCACGACGCACTTCAACCGCCACGACTGGGCGAAGGCGGTCGGCATCCTCGACGAGGTCGTGCGCATCTTCCGCGACCTCGATAACCGCTTCGGGCTGGCGTGGGCGCTGCACAGCCTGGGGGTGGGCAGGATCCGGCTGGGCGCCATGGGCGACGCGCGCACCGCGCTGGCCGAAGGGCTGGAGCTGTTCCGCGCGGCCGGCGACGTGTCGGGCGTCGTCCTGTTCTTCTACGACTTCGCCGAGCTCGCCGCGGCACAGGGCCGGGACGACCGCGCGCTGCGCCTGCGCAGCTCGCCGACTACCTGCGCGAGGAGAACAAGCCGTTCAACCTGGAGACCCGCGCGCTGCTGGAGCGGAGCGACTCGGCGCGGCAGACGGCGCTGGCGGCCGAGGGTGCCGCGCTCTCGCAGGAGCAGGCCATCGCGTTCGCCCTCCGCGACGAAGAGGCGCCCTCGCCCTAAGCGGGAGCGACCGCCTCCGCGCCCCGCGCGATCTCGCGCGCGATGTTCCGGGCGGCCTCCTGCTCGTACTCGTCCATCATCGCCTTGCCCATCGCGCGCTCTTCATCGCTCAGCGTGCCGCCGGGCCGATCGAAGCTGTATCGCGAGACGAGCTTGGTTCGACCATCGGGGGTCTCCTCGAGCCGGACCGTGTTCCACGCGAGCGCGTCCCCGAACTGCATCGCGACGGTCAGCTGCGCCGGCCGCATCGCCTCCATGATCCGGAACACCGCCATCTCGCCCTGCCCGTGGATGCAGTGGTACTCGCCGCCGACCATGGTGTGGCGCGCGCCGGGCTCATAGTCCACGCGGCTCACGTCGCTTCCCATCCACCGCGCGCGCGCCGCCGGGTCCGTGAGCAGCGCCCAGAGCCGCTCCTTCGGCGCGCCGTAGACGTGCTCGAACGACAGCTCGGCACGCTCCGCGTCTACGACCTTCACTTCCTCGTCGGTCCGGGGGTCCTTTCGCAGCGGCGACAGATCCATCCAGCCGCACTCCACCGCGCCGAGGTCGTACTCCTCGCGATGCGGCGTGAACATCGCGCGCATCGCGGCCGGGAAGTGCCGGAGCGTCTCCTGCGTGACGAGGAGGTACTCGCGCGAGGGG
>JACPEQ010000098.1 GCA_016183435.1 Chloroflexota bacterium | reverse complement strand
CCGGCGCTGTTCACGAGCATGACGACCTCGCCCTCGGCGGCCTGCTTGTAGTACTGGACGACCCGTTCGACGAGCACGTTGCCCGCGCCGACCGTGAACGCGCCCTTCGGGAGCATGTCGCGCGGGATGTCGGTGACGA
This sequence comes from Chloroflexota bacterium, assembly GCA_016183435.1. GTDB lineage: Bacteria > Chloroflexota > Limnocylindria > P2-11E > P2-11E > JACPOT01. Next base: position 19,680 of record JACPEQ010000098.1, on the reverse strand, counting down.
CGTTCCCGAACCGGTCCACGTGGATGACGTGGCCGATGATCCCGTCGGCCGTGCGGCCCGGGCGCGCGATCGGCAGCGGGATGATCGAATCGATCGCGTCCCCGACCTCTCGCAGCGGCGTTCCGGCGGCGAGCGCGGCGGCGATGGGCACGAAGATGTCGCGCCCGTGGAAGACCGGGCTGATCGGGTGACGCCAGAGCGCGCGCACGGTCAGCTCGACCGCGAGCGCGTCGCGCGCGTCGCCGGGATCGCGGCTCACCAGCTCGAGCAGCCCGTTGTCGGGACCGACCGCCATGCGGCCACGGATGCGGATCCCGATGGGGCGACGCTCCGACCCGACCCCGGGATCGACCACGGCCACGACGACGGTGCCCGGCGGCAGGTCGCGCCACGCCGCCGCGAGGATCCAGGCGCCTTCGACGATGTCACCCGGCGTGACGTCGTGGCTGATGTCGATGATCTGGACGTCGGCGAGCGAGTCCAGCAGCACGCCCTTCATGGCCGCGACGTAGTGGTCGCGCTGGCCGAAGTCGCTGAGGAGCGCGATCACCGGGCGCGGCATCAGGCCGGCCGCCTTATCAGCTCCGGGATCGTCCGCAGCGCATCGCGCACGAGCGCCGGCGGGCCGATGATCACCTGCGGCTCGTCCCACGCCGCGTCCTCGCCCGTGCGCAGCGAGATCATCGCCGCGCCGGCCTGGCGCGCGATGAGGCCGCCCGCCGCGACGTCCCACGGCCCGAGGGCGCCGTGCACGAACAGATCGAGCCGGCCCGCGGCGACGTACGCGATCTCGAGCGCCGCGGCTCCGAACATGCGCATACGCGCGCAGTGTGCGTTCAGCATGACGAAGCGCGAAGTGGGGCGGCTCGCGGCCTTGTGCGCAAGGCTCGTCGCGACGAAGGCCTGGGCGAGCCGGCGGGTCGAGGACACCGAGATGGGCGCGCCGTTCAGCTGCGCCCCGCCCTTCTCGTGCGCGACGAACATCTCCGAGGTGCGCGGCGCGTAGACGGCGCCCGCGCGGACGGCTCCATCCTCGACGTAGCCGATGGACAGGCAATAGAAGGGGACGGCACGACTGAAGTTCAGCGTGCCGTCGATCGGATCGACGACCCACAGCCGCTCCGAGCGGCGGACGGCGCGCATCGAGCCCTCTTCCGCGAGGACAGGGATGGTCCGATCGTGCGCGGCGAGCCGCGCGATGATCGCGTCCTGCGCGGCCTGGTCGGAGGCCGTCGCGAAGTTCGCGCGGCCGCCCTTCCGCTTCACGATGCCCACGGCCGCGACGTCGATCGTGTCGCCCACCGCGCGCGCGGCGGCCGCCGCCACGTCCGCAAGTCGCGCGAACCGCGCTGCGGGCATCATTCGGGGCGATGCTGAGGATCGCCGCGAAAACACGGCCATCCGGCCGATAGTGCATCAGCCCGCCACCGATGGCGGCGAGCTGCTGCGCCGCGCGCGCGCGGGCGACGGGCGCGCGTTCGAGGACCTCGCCCGCCAGGCCGAGGCGGGCCTGTACCGCCACGTCCTGCGGATCGTCGGCGGTGAGGCGGAGGCCGAGGACGTCGTCCAGGATGCGCTGCTCTCCGCCTGGCGGTCGCTGGCCTCGTTCCAGGGCGGATCGTTCCGCGCGTGGGTCTTCCGCATCGCGACGAACCGGTCCATCGACCTCATCCGCGCGCGACGGCGTCGCGGCGAGCTGCCGCTCGAGCCGCCCGAGGACGACGAGGTCGAGTGGGCGGAGCCGATCGCGCCGGGCCCCGACCCGGTCGAGCTCGCGAGCCAGGCCGAGGCCCTCGCGGCCGTCGAAGACGCCCTGCGGGGCGTGCCGGCCGAGCAGCGCGCCGCTCTGCTGCTGCGGGACGTCGAAGGCTTCTCGTACGAGGAGATCGCGCAGATCACCGCGGTCGAGGTCGGGACGGTGAAGTCGCGGATCCACCGCGCGCGGACGGCGGTGCGCAACGTGCTCATCCAGCGGGGCTGGCGTGGATCTGGGGGATAAGGGAACCGATGGGCGCCGCTGCTCGTCAGAAGAGGAGGTGACTGCGCTGCACGTCTATACGGATCTGTCCGCCTACCTGGACGGCGAGCTCGCGCCCGCCGACCGCACCCGCGTCGAGGCGCATCTCGACGGGTGCGACCGCTGCCGCGCGCGCCTGAGCGAGCTCTGGGCGACCGCGTCGCTGATCGCGGCCCTTCCGGAGGCACGGCCCTCGCGGTCGCTCGTGCCACGCGTGGTCGAGCGCTTCAACTGGCTGCGGCCGCTGCGCTCCTTCTCGACGTTCGCGACCGGCGCGTTCCTCTTCGTGTTCCTCGTGACCGCGGTGGGACGCAGCGGGAGCGGGCTCGGTGGGGGGACGACCGCGCCGTTCGGACCTGTGCCGCAGGCCGCGCCCGCGCCCGCGCCGGCCGCGACCGGTGTGCCGGAGCGTGCCGCGCTCTCGACGCCCTTGGCGCCACAGCTCGCGGCTCCTGCCGCAGGCGCGCCGGCGACCGCACGGACCGATGCGTCGCCGCCCGCGGCCGGCTTCGCGACGCAGGCCACCGCCAAGGCGGCAACGGATGCGACGGCAGCGGCCGCGCGTGATGTCTCGCGCACTCCTTCGCCGCTTACGGATCCGCTCGTCTGGCTCGGGCTCGCGGTCATCGCGGCTGCGCTCGCGATCGGCGCGCACTGGCGGCTGCGCTCCACATAGCCCAGACATACCCTTGAGCCGTGCCTGAGCGGCTCCTGCTGATCGACAGCAACAGCCTCATCTACCGCGGGTACTTCGCGATCCCGCCCCTCACGACGACGAAGGGCGAGCTCTCGAACGCCGTGTTCGGGTTCGCCTCGATCCTGCTGAAGGCGTTCGAGCAGGCCCGCCCCGAGCACGCTGCTGCAGCCTTTGACCTCCCCGTCCCGACGTTCAGACACGAGCGCGACGCGACGTACAAGGCGACGCGCCGGCCGATGCCGGACGACCTGCGCCCGCAGATCGAGCGGTGCAAGGAGTTCCTCGGGGCGTTCGGGATCCCGATCTACGCGCTGCCCGGGTTCGAGGCCGACGACCTCATCGGCGCGCTCGCCAAGCAGGCGGAGGAAGCCGGGCTCGATGTGATGATCGTCTCGGGCGACCTCGATACGCTGCAGCTCGTCACGCCGCACGTGAAGCTCATGACGACGCGGCAGGGGTTCCAGAACACCGTCATCTACGACGAGGCCGCGATCGCGGAGCGCTTCGCCGGACTCCGTCCCGACCAAATGGTCGACTTCAAGGCGCTCAAGGGGGACACGACCGACAACATCCCCGGCGTGCCCGGCGTGGGCGAGAAGACCGCGTCAAAGCTCGTCGCCGAGCACGCGGACCTGGAGGGCGTGTACTCCGACCTCGGTCGGTACACCGAGCGGATGCGCAGGGCCCTCGACGAACACAAGGATCAGGTCTTCCGCAACCGCGAGCAGGCGCGGATCGTCACGGAGCTGCCCGTGCAGCTCGACCTCGAGCGCACGCGCCGCGGTCCATACGACCGCGCGAAGGTCCTCGACCTCTTCCGCGACCTCGAGTTCCGCAGCCTGGTCCCACGTCTCCCTCCCGCGGACGGGACCGTGCTGGCACCTGCGCCGACGCCGCCGCCGGAGCGGCCGGGACAGCTCTCGCTCGGACTTGAGCCCGCGCCGGCCGAGGCGCCGCCGATCCCGACGAACGTGCTCCAGGACGGTACGGTCGCGGGGGCGATCCGCGGCCTGCGCACGGCCGGCACGGTCGCGGTGTTCACCGACGTCGAGCTCGGCCGGCATCCCGCGCTCATCGGACTCGGGCTCGCGACGAACGACGAGTGCTGGTACCTGCCGGCCCGTCGCGTCGCCGCCGAGGTCGACGCGCTCCTGCGCGACGAGGACGTGCGGATCGTCGCGCACGACGCGAAGACCGCGCGACGTGCCCTGCGGCGCGCGGGCAGCGATCTCGCGGGCGTCGCGATGGACACGATGCTGGCCTCGTACCTCGCGAACGCCAGCCGCCGGCAGCACCTGCTCGACGACCTCGCGCAGGAGCGCCTTCAGCTCGCGATCCCCGCGCTCCCCGCACCCGACCGGAAGGACCCGCACCGCACGCCGACCGTCGCCGAGCGGGCCGCGCGCGCCGGCGCGAGCGCGACCGCGACGGCGCGGCTCGCGGCGCTCTTTGCCGAGGACCTCGACCGGCTGGAGCTGACGAAGCTGTTCGAGACGGTCGAGCTCCCGCTCGTCGACGTCCTCGTGGACATGGAGGAGGCCGGCATCGCGGTGGACGTGCCGTACCTCGCCGAGCTCGCCCGCGAGTTCCGCGACGAGGTCGCGCGCATCGAGCGCGAAGCGCACCAGGCCGTTGGCCATGCCTTCGGCATCAACTCGCCAAAGCAGCTCCAGGATCTGCTCTTCGCCGAGCTCAAGCTGCCGCGCGGACGGCGGACGGGGACCGGCTACTCCACCGACGCGACGGTGCTCGAGGAGCTGCGCGGCGCGCACCCCGTCGTCGAGAAGATCCTCGAGTACCGGGAGGTGGAGAAGCTGCGCTCGACGTACGCCGACGGCCTCGGCCCGCTCATCGACGCGGACGGCCGCATCCACACCACGTTCGAGCAGGCCGTTGCGTCGACGGGACGGCTCTCGTCACGCGCACCCAACCTGCAGAACATCCCGATCCGGACGCCGCTGGGGCGGCGGATCCGCCGTTCGTTCATCGCCGGCAGCCCGGAGCGCACCCTCGTCGCCGCGGACTACTCGCAGATCGAGCTGCGCATCCTCGCGCACGTGTCGCAGGACCCCGCGCTCCTCGAGGCGTTCCGGCAGGGCGCCGACGTGCACCGCCGCACCGCCGCCGCGGGCTTCCGCGTGAGCGAGGACCAGGTCACGCGCGCGCAGCGCGACGTCGCGAAGATGCTGAACTTCGGGATCGTCTACGGCATGAGCGACTTCGGGCTCGCCTGGCGCATGGGGATGCCGCGTGAGGAGGCCGCGCAGTTCATCGACGAGTACTTCAAGCGCTATCCGCAGGTGCGCCGCTACGTCGTCGAGACGAAGGCGATGTGCATGGAGCAGGGCTACGTGGAGACGCTCCTGGGCCGCCGCCGCTACATCCCGGACATGTCGAGCCCGAACCAGGCGATCCGCGGCGCCGCCGAGCGCATGGCCATCAACATGCCGATCCAGGGCACGGCCGCCGACGTCATGAAGATCGCGATGATCCGCGTGCGCGAGCGGTTGCGATCGAGCGGCCTCGAGGCGCTGCTCTGTCTTCAGGTCCATGACGAGCTCGTGCTCGACGTCGCGAAGGCTGATGTCGAACAGGTCGCCGCGCTCGTGTCGCAGGAGATGGCGAGCGCGTACGTGCTCGACGTGCCGCTCGTGGTCGACGTGCGCACAGGGCAGAACTGGGACGAGATGACGCGCCTCGACGTACGGACGAGTGCCAGAGCTTCCTGAGGTCGAGACCATCGCTCGCCAGCTGCACGGGCTCGTGACCGGGCGGACGGTCGCGCACTTCCGATCCGAGTGGCATCGCCTCACCGAGCCCGAGCCCGCCGATCTGTTCGCCGCTCGTCTGGAGGGGCGGACGATCACCGGCGTCCGCCGGCGCGCGAAGTTCGTCGTGCTCGAGCTCGACGGCGCGGACGCGCTCATCGTCTCCCTCCGTATGACCGGCCAGCTGCTGTTCCGCGACCGCGAGATGAAGGCACATCCGTATCGGCGCGCGCACATCGCGTTCGCCGACGGCACGGCGCTCGAGTTCGCGGACACTCGCAAGTTCGGCCGCATGGCCATCGTTGACGGTGCGGCGCTCGACGGCATCGGCCAGCGGCGCCGCCGCGTCGGTGAGCCGCTGCACCGCTATCTCGGAGTGGAGCCGCTCTCGCGGCGCTTCACCGTGCGCTGGCTGCGCGAGTTCCTGCAGCGCCGCGGCCGCGCGGCGATCAAGCCGCTCCTGCTCGATCAGACGGGCATCGCCGGCATCGGCAACATCTACGCGATCGAGGCGCTCTGGCGTGCCCGCGTCCATCCGCTGCGCAAGGCGGGGTCGCTTGGGGCCGACGAGGTCGAGCGGCTCCACGAGGCGCTGCGCTGGGTGCTGCGAAAGGGCATCCGCTTCGGCGGCGCTTCACGGCGGGACTACCGTGATGCGCGCGGCAAGGAGGGGCGCATGCAGCAGGAGTTCAACGTGTACGACCAGGCCGGTGAGCCATGCCCGCGCTGCGGCGCGGAGGTGATGCGCACGGTGGTCGGCGGGCGCGGCACGTTCCACTGCCCGCGCTGCCAGCGGGTACCGCGGAGGAGCTGATGGGCAGCCAGCCGCCCGCGCCCGACACGCGCCACGACCCCGCGCGCACGGAAGCTCCGGCCGGCTTCCACCAGGACGCGGAGGGCCGGAAGCGCGACTGGTACTGCGAGGATGTCCTGAGCGGGAAGCTCCAAGTGAAGGTGCTCTACGACGACGAGCGTGTCCTCGGGTTCGAGCACCCGTACCCGATGTACCAGATCCACGGTGTCGTGATCCCGAGGGCACACGTCGCATCGCTCCTCGCCCCCGAGGCGCTGAACGGCGACCTGCTCTCGTCGATGCTCAAAGGCGTGCAGGCGGTCGCGCGCGCCCTCGGGCTCGATGACAAGGGCTTCCAGCTCCAGGCGAACGCGGCCGCGCCCGGTGTCACGCCACACATGCACTGGCACGTCGTCGGTCCCGGTCTTCCGCCAGCGAAGCGCGCGTGAGCGTCCTCTCCGTCCAGGCGCTCGCGAAGCGCTACGGCGAGCGCCTCGTGTTCAGCGGCGTGTCGTTCCGGCTCGCCCACGGCGATCGGGTCGGGCTCGTCGGCCCGAACGGCACCGGCAAGTCGACGCTGCTGCGCATCGCCGCCGGACGCGACGAGGCCGATGAGGGCAACGTTGCGGTCGCGCGCGGGACACGTATCGGCCTGCTCGAACAGGAGCTGCTCGCGGATGTTCCCGGCACGGCCGAGGAGCACGCGCGCGGCGCCGCGGCGCACATCCGCGACCTCGAGGCGGAGATGCGCGCGCTGGAGCTCCGCCTCGCGGGCGGCGACGCGGAGGTCCTCGAGCGTTACGCCGACGTCCAGCATCAGTTCGAGCACGCCGGCGGCTACGACTTCGACTCGACCGTGAAGCGTGTGCTCGACGGCCTCGGCCTCACTTCGCTCGCGACCCGCGAGGTCGGCGCCCTCTCGGGCGGCGAGCGCACGCGGCTCGGGCTCGCGCGGCTTCTCCTCGACGACCCGGATCTGATGCTCCTGGACGAACCGACGAACCACTTGGACATCGCGGCCCTTGAGTGGCTCGAGCGTTTCCTGGTAGAGCGGCGGGCCACGTTCTTGGTCGTCGGTCATGACCGGTGGTTCCTCGACCGCGTGACCTCGCGCACGCTGTCGTTCGAGCGCGGCACGGTCGTCGAGTACCGCGGGTCGTATTCGCACTACGCGCGTCAGCGCGCGGACCGCGACGCGGCCCTCACGAAGGCGGCCGAGCGCCAGGCCGAGGAGATCGCGCGCACCGAGGAGTTCATCCGGAAGTACGGCGCCGGCCATCGCTCGAAGGAGGCCCGCGGTCGGGGGAAGACGCTCGCCCGCGTCGAGCGGATCCAGGCGCCGGAGCGGCTCGCGCGTCACGGGTGGCGGCTCGACGCGGCGCACATGCCCGGCGACGCGGTCGTCAAGACCACCGCGCTGGTGGTCGGCCACCGCCGCGACGCGCCGGTCGTCCGCACGCCACCGCTGCGGATCGCGCGCGGCGCGCGCGTCGCGGTCGTCGGGCCGAACGGCGCGGGGAAGACGACGCTCGTGCGCACGCTCATCGGCGATCTCCCAGCGATCGACGGCTACGTGGCCAGCGCGCCGAGCGCGCGCGTCGCCTACCTCGCGCAGACGCAGCAGGACCTCGGTGGCGGCACCGTCCTCGACGCGCTCCGCGAAGCGAGCGGCCTCCAGGAGCAGGCCGCGCGCGACCTCCTCGCGCGCTTCCTGTTCCGCGGCGAGGATGTGTTCAAGGACATCGCCGTCCTCTCGGGTGGCGAACGCACGCGCCTCGCCCTCGCATGTCTCGCGGCGCGCGAGGCGAACCTTCTGGTCCTCGACGAGCCGACGAACCACCTCGATGTGGCCGCCCGAGAAGCGCTGGAGAGCGTGCTCCTCACGTTTGAGGGCTCGCTGCTCTTCGTATCCCATGACCGGTATCTCATCGACAAGCTGGCCACCGAGGTATGGCTCGTGGAGCGAGGCGAACTCAAGAAGCACGAGGGGAACTGGACTTCGCTGCGCGCTGCGCGGCTCGGCGGCGGCGACGTTGCCTCGGGGGTGCCGGATCCGGGCGCTCGGTCCGTCGCGCCGGCGCGCCCTTTGGGCCAGATGTCCCCCGAGCGGGCGCGGGTAGCGCGCCGGCTCGGCTCCGCTCCCTCGCGCCGGATCGCGTCACCCCCTCGACCTCGCCGCCGCCTCGCCTCGGGCGAGCGCGAGATCCAGGCCCTCGAGCAGCGGATCAAGGAGATGGAGGAGCGCATCAAGCAGCTCGAGGAGCGCCTCGCCGAGGTCGCGCGAACGGGAAACTACATGGAGACGCGGCGCGTCGGCGAGGAGCACGCAACGCTCGAGCAGGCGCTGCGCGCTCTGTACGAGGAATGGGCGGCGCGCAGCGAATGACCGCGTACGCCATCGGTCTCACCGGTCCGATCGGTGCGGGGAAGAGCACCGTCGCGCAGATGCTGCGCGAGCTCGGGGCGAAGGTGCTCGACGCCGACGCGCTCGTGCACCAGGAGCAGGTCCGCGGGACGCTCGGCTACACCGCCATCGTCCAGCAGTTCGGCACCAAGGTCCTGGGCGAAGACAAGGAGATCGACCGCAAGAGGCTCGCCGAAGAGGTCTTCGGCGATCCACTGAAGCTCGCGCAGCTCGAGCGGATCATCCACCCGCGCGTCGTGGCGCGCGTCCTCGAGGCGCGCGCGATGCTGCCGGACGGCGCGATCCTCGTCGTCGAGGCCATCAAGCTGCTCGAGTCGGCGATGCGCCGCTCGTACGACGAGATCTGGGTCGTGCTGGCGCCGCGCGACGTGATGATCGCGCGCTTGAAGGAGCGAGGCATGTCCGCGCTCGAGGCGGAGGCGCGCCTGCGCCATCAGCGCGGCGACGCGGACTTCCGGAGCGCGGCGGACGTCGTGATCGAGAACGGCGGGGACCGCGAGGCGACCCGGACCCAGGTCCGGGCCGCCTACGAAGCCGCGAAAGCTAAGGCTGGGGCGCGATCCTCTCCGGGAGGGGGAACTTGAACTGGGTGTACACGGTCGCGAACGTCGCGCCGGTCGTCGTCACGGCACGATCGTCCGTCGGAGCGCGCAGCAACATCTGCAGCTGACCGCCGGCCGCCTGGATGTACGCGATGCGCTCGGCGAGCGTTGCGTCCACTCGGATCGTGTAGACGCTCGCCGCGCGCGACAGGATCTGCATCGGGCCGAGGATGATCTTGGCGACCGTGTCCTGGGTGATCCGTGACTGGGTGCCGACTGCGCCCGCGGCGCCACCGGCCGGGGCGGCCGCGCCGGCCGCGCCGGGAGGCAGCTGGAGCTTCGTCGCCGGATCGAAGCTGAAGACGTACATGATGTCGACCTTGTCGCCCACGGCGAGGATGCCGCCGACGGCGAAGTTGTCGGGGACCGTGATCGTCATCACGCGGTAGTTCGGCGAGCCGGGCTCGACGTTCTCGCCCGCGGGGAACACGGTGAACGCGCGCTCGGCGGCCGCGAACTTCGTCGGGAGGAGCGGCTCGTTGACCGTGACGGCCGTGATGAGGATCTTGCCGATCGCCTCCTTCGGATCCTTCAGGCCGGTCGCCGGGGCGGTGTCGACCGCGAGCTTCGCGACCTTGATGTCGGCCGCGGTGATCGCCGTGCGCGCGGGCAGCTCACGAGCGGCGACGAGGATCTCGATCTTCGGCTCCTCGGGTGCCGGTGCCGCGGTCTGCGCGCCCTGCGCATAGAAGAAGGTCATCGTGCCCGCACCGAGGGCGAGCAGGACCCCCAGGATCAGGATGATGCGCGCGCGTCGTCGTGGATCCATGTTGCCTCTCTTCCCTTCCTCGCCCTTAGCGGGGGTCGGCGGGGGCGAGCCCCCGCCTAGTTTGTCAGTTGACGACGACGGTCACGCGGCCAGGTAGACGGAGCCATTGCGCCTGCACGCCGGACGACTTCGTCGTGTCGTCGGGCAGGAACATGTCCAGCAGCGGCATGAAGATCTGCTGGTGGTACCACGCCGTGACCTCCATGTAGTACCCGCGGCGGGCGTCGTTCGCGGTCACGCTCGTCGGCCTCGTGTAGCAGATGGTCACGTCGCCGCGCTTCACCGCGGAGTCGGGTGTCGGGCTCTGGTTGAAGCAGTCCGTCGCGACGGTGCCGGCCGCCCACGATGCGCCGGTGTTGAAGTTGTCGGTGGAGCTGCCTGCCGCCGGGATGTTCAGGATCCCCTTGCCGGTGATGACGCGGTCGAGGATCCCGTCGTGGCGGGACGTGTCGTTCGTGGCCTGGGTCTGCCCCGTGCTGGAGTCGTACACGTAGATCGAGCCCCAGCGGGCGCCTTCGCGGACCGCGTTGTTGACCGTGATGTAGGCGGCGAAGATCAGCCCGAACTGCATGATCCCCATGAGGATGTACATGAGCACCGGCAGCAGGAGGGCGAACTCGACGAGGTTCTGACCCTCGCCGTCGGACAGGAAGCGCCGCAGCTTGGTCAGGGAGCCACCTTTCCGCTCAATAGCCGTCGGCTCGGCTGCGGCCTCGCTCGCGGCTCGTCGCTCCGCTCTTGTCGAACTCGCTCGAACAGGCGAAGCCTGATCCTCGCTCGTACCGGCCGAACGTCAAGGACACCGGCGTTTCCTCCATCGGGGCCGTCCGATGCGTGTTACGCCGCATAGGATGGACGGGTACCGCGGCGTACTCAACAGACCGAACGTCTGTTCTAGGATGTGAGCGTGGACCCCACGGAAGTCCTCGACGTGCCCCTCGACCGCCCGGCGGGCCCCGCCGACTTCCGGCTCGATCTGCCCTGGCCGCTCGCCGGGGATCAGGAGAACGCGTCTCGGGCCCTGATCGAGGGCGTGCGAGCCGGCAAGCGCGACCAGGTGCTCCTCGGGGTGACCGGCTCCGGGAAGACGGTCACGATGGCGAAGGTCATCGCCGAGTCCGGCCGGCCCGCGCTCGTGATGGCCCACAACAAGACGCTCGCGGCCCAGCTATACGGCGAGTTCCGCGAGTTCTTCCCGAACAGCGCCGTGCACTACTTCGTCTCCTACTACGACTACTACCAGCCGGAGGCGTACGTCCCCCGGAGCGACACGTACATCGAGAAGGATTCGTCGCGCAACGACGAGATCGACAAGATGCGGCACGCGGCGACGCGGTCGCTGTTCGAGCGCCGCGACGTGATCGTCGTGGCGTCGGTCTCGTGCATCTTCGGCCTCGGCGCGCCGATCGACTACGGGTCGGTCACCGTCCGGCTCCGCAGAGGCGAGCGCGAGCGGCGCGACAAGGTCCTGCGGCACCTCGTCGACATCCAGTACGAGCGCAACGACACCGCGTTCACCCGCGGAACGTTCCGCGTGCGCGGGGACACGCTCGAGGTCTACCCCGCGTACGAGGACCTCGCCGTGCGCGTGGAGTTCTTCGGCGACGAGGTCGAGCGCATCACCGAGCTGGACCCGCTCACCGGCGAGGTCCTCGCCGAGCGTGCCAAGATCGACATCTACCCGGCGCGCCACTTCGTCACGCCGCGGGAGAAGCTGCTCGAAGCGGTCAAGGACATCGAGGCGGAGCTCGTCGAACGCGTCGCCGAGCTCGAGGGGCAGGGCCGGATGCTCGAGGCGCAACGCCTGCGGCAGCGGACGAACTTCGACATCGAGATGCTGCGCGAGACCGGCACGTGCCACGGGGTCGAGAACTACTCGCGCCACCTCGCGCGCCGTCCGGCGGGCAGCCGGCCCTGGACGCTCCTCGACTACTTCCCACCCGACTTCCTCGCGTTCATCGACGAGTCGCACATGACCATCCCGCAGGTGCACGGGATGTACGGCGGCGACCGCTCGCGGAAGGAGATCCTCGTCGAGTACGGATTCCGGCTGCCGAGCGCGCTCGACAACCGGCCGCTGCGGTTCGACGAGTTCGAGGAGCGGCTGGGGCAGGCCCTGTACGTCTCGGCGACGCCTGGACCGTACGAGTCGGAGAAGGTCGGCGGCGAGCGCCACTTCGTCGAGCAGATCATCCGTCCGACCGGCCTCACGGACCCCGTCATCCATCTCCGGAAGACCGAAGGGCAGATCGACGACCTGCTCGGCGAGATCCGCACGCGCGTGGACAAGGGCCAGCGCGCGCTGGTGACGACGCTCACCAAGAAGATGGCCGAGGATCTCGCCGACTACCTGCGCGAGATGGGCGTGAAGGTGCACTACCTCCACTCGGAGGTCGAGACGCTCGAGCGCATCGAGATCCTGCGCGACCTGCGCCTCGGCGTGTACGACGTCATCGTCGGCGTGAACCTGCTCCGTGAGGGCATCGATCTGCCCGAGGTGACGCTCGTCGCGATCCTCGACGCCGACAAGGAGGGCTACCTGCGCTCGAAGGGCTCGCTCGTCCAGGTCATCGGGCGCGCGGCGCGCCACCTTGAGGGCACGGTCATCATGTACGCGGACCGCGTGACCGACTCGATGCGGCACGCGATCGACGAGACCGACCGCCGCCGCGCGATCCAGCTCGCGTGGAACGCCGACCACGGCATCGAGCCGCAGACCGTCGTGAAGGCCATCCGTGACATCGGCTTCAAGCTCCGGGCGGTCGCCGAGGAGGGGGAGCGCTACGAGAAGACGGTCTTCCGGGCGAAGGACATGTCGCGCGACGAGCTCGTTCGCCTCGTCAAGGACCTCGAGCAGCAGATGAAGCAGGCGGCTCGCGATCTCAGGTTCGAGGAGGCGGCGGCGCTGCGCGACGAGGTCGTCGAGCTGCGGGGTCTCCTCGTGCTCGAGCAGAGCGCGCCCGAGATCCGCACGCTCGAGCGGATGGCCGGATCCACCGACGCGGCGGTGCGGACGAAGCGGGTCGTCCGCGGAAGGAAGGGACGTCGATGATCTTCGGAGTGCTCGCGCCGATCGCGATCCTCGGCGGCATCGCGCTGATCGTCTTCCTGTTCTTGCAGCGCGGGCGGGACGACGTCGATCTGTCCCCGCGTGGCGTGCTGCGCGTGTACCTGTACCTCGCCTCGCTCGCGGGGATCGTGGTGCTCGCGCTGGGTCTGGCGTCGGTCGTGAACTACGGGCTCGCCCGCGCGGCCGGTGACGTCTTCATCTACGGCGGCCAGCCCACGCCGGCCGAGATCCGGAAGTGCCCACCGGGGGCGACCGGCTGCGTCGAGCCGTCCGCTGAGGATCTGGCGCGGATGCAGCGGCAGGAGGTCGAGGCGCGCGAGCGCCGGCGGAACGAGGACCTCATCCGCGGGTCCACCTACACCGCATTCGGTGCGCTCTTCTGGGGCGCCCACCGGGCCGCGCGCCGCGGCATGGGGGACAGCGAGCGGGGGATGGGAGCGCTTCGGCGGGCCTACCTCATGCTCGGCACGGTCGTGTTCGGGCTCGCGACGGTGGTGCTCCTGCCGACGGGCATCTACCAGGCCCTCTCCAACGTGCTCCTCCCGACCACCGAGAGCTACTACCGGCAGGGCGCCGACGCGCTCGGCGGAGGCGTCGTGTCGCTCCCCATCTGGCTCACGTATCTGCGCCTCGTCGTGAGCGAGTTCCGTGAAAGATAAGTCGAGCGAGGATCCGGCTTTGCCGGTCCGAGCGAGTCACCAAGAGCGGAGCGACTATCCGCGAGCGAGGCCGAAGGCCGAGCCGACGGATATTGGACGGGCAGCCCCCACGCACATCTACGTCAAGGGGGCCCGCGAGCACAACCTCAAGGACATCGACGTCCGGATCCCGCGAGACCGCATGGTCGTGATCACCGGGCTCTCCGGATCGGGCAAGTCCTCGCTCGCGTTCGACACCATCTACGCCGAGGGCCAGCGGCGCTACGTCGAGTCGCTCTCGGCCTACGCGCGGCAGTTCCTCGGCCAGATGGAGAAGCCCGACGTCGACCTCATCGAGGGACTGTCGCCGGCGGTGTCCATCGACCAGAAAGGCACGACGCGCAACCCGCGGTCCACGGTCGGCACCGTGACCGAGATCTACGACCACCTGCGCCTGCTGTTCGCGCGCGTCGGCGTCCCGCACTGCCCCGCGCACGGGATCCCGATCGTCGCGCAGACCCCGCAGGAGATCGTTGACCGGATCGCGTCGTTCCCGGAAGGCACGCGGCTCCTCGTCCTGGCGCCGCTCGTGCGCGACCGCAAGGGTGAGCACCAGCAGCTGCTCGCGACCGCGCGGCGCGCGGGGTTCGCGCGCGTGCGCGTGGACGGAGCGGTGCGCGACCTGTCGGACGACATCGTGCTCGACAAGATGAAGAAGCACACCGTCGAGGTCGTCGTGGACCGGTTCGTCGTGCCGCCGGCGGCGCGGGCCGACGAAGAGCGTCCGCGCCTGACGGACTCCGTGGAGACCGCGTTGCGCCTGGGCGAGGGGCTTGTGCTCGTCGCCCCGGCCGACGGAGAGACCTCGCAGGAGTCGAGAGCTGCAGCAGCGGATCAGGGGTCGCGAAGCGACACAAAGGCTCGAGGGTCGCGAAGCGACACAAAGGCATCGGCCGAAAAGCTCTTCTCCCAGCGGCTGGCTTGCCCGCACGGCGACTTCTCGATCGGCGAGGTCGAGCCTCGCACCTTCTCCTTCAACTCGCCGCACGGCGCCTGCCCCGCGTGCACCGGCCTGGGGACCAGGCTCGAGCCCGACCCGGATCTCATCCTCGCGAACCCGGACCTGTCGATCCGCCAGGGCGCGATCTTGCCGTGGGCGAAGACGGGCGGGATGGCGCAGTACCGCCTCGCAGCCCTCACCGGGCTGGCGCGCAAGCTCGGGTTCGCGCTCGACACACCGATCAGCGACCTCGGCAAGAGGGCGGTCGACGCGATCCTCCACGGCATCGAGGACCCGCTGAAGCTGTCGTACGAGAACCGCTCTGGCCAGCGGCGCTCGTACGAGATCGAGTGGGAAGGCGTCATCCCGCGCCTCGAGCGCGACCATCGCGAGACGACGTCGCAGCACATCCGCGAGGACATCGAGCGCTACATGAGCGAGCGCCCGTGCCCGGTGTGCAAGGGCCGGCGGCTGCGGCCCGAGACGCTCGCGGTGCTCATCGGCGACCGCAACATCGTCGACGTCACGCAGATGACCGTGCTCGAGGCGATGGAGTGGGCGAACGCCCTCGAGCGGGATCGCGGACCGCTCGGCGCGCGTGAGCGCAAGATCGCGCGCCAGGTCCTGAAGGAGATCCGCCAGCGTCTCGGCTTCCTCGTCGACGTCGGCCTCGACTACCTCACGCTCGACCGCGCTGCCACGACCCTCTCCGGCGGCGAGGCGCAGCGCATCCGCCTCGCGACCCAGATCGGCTCGGGCCTGATGGGCGTCCTGTACATCCTCGACGAGCCGTCGATCGGGCTGCACCAGCGCGACAACGCCCGCCTCATCCGCACGCTGCTGGGCATGCGCGATCTCGGCAACACCGTGATCGTCGTCGAGCACGACGAGGAGACCATCCGTACCGCCGACTGGGTGATCGACATCGGACCGGGCGCCGGGGAGCACGGCGGCCATATCGTCGCGGAGGGCCCGCTCGACGCCATCCTCGCCGAGCCGAGCTCGATCACAGGCGCGTACCTCTCAGGCCGCCGGCGCATCCCGTTGCCGGCCGAGCGTCGGGCACTGCGTCGCGAGGCGATCGTCGTGAGGGGCGCGCGCGAGCACAACCTGAAGGACATCGACGTGCGCATCCCGCTCGGCGTGTTCGTCGCGATCACGGGCGTGTCCGGCTCCGGCAAGAGCACGCTGGTGAACGAGATCCTCTACAGGCGCCTGGCCCAGGTCCTGTACAAGGCGAAGGACCGCCCCGGCGAGCACACGCGGATCGAGGGCGTGCAGCACGTCGACAAGGTCATCGACATCGACCAGTCACCCATCGGCCGCACGCCGCGGTCGAACCCCGCCACCTACACGGGGCTCTTCGGCCCGATCCGCGAGATCTTCGCGCAGGTCCCCGAGGCGCGCCTGCGCGGCTACGCGCCCGGCCGCTTCAGCTTCAACGTCCGTGGCGGGCGGTGCGAGGCGTGCCAGGGCGACGGCGTCATCAAGATCGAGATGCAGTTCCTCCCGGACGTCTACGTGCACTGCGAGGTCTGCAAGGGCCGCCGCTACAACAGGGAGACGCTCGAGATCCACTACAAGACCAAGAGCATCGCGGACGTCCTCGAGATGACGGTCGAGGACGCGCTGGCGTTCTTCGAGAACGTGCCCGCCGTGGCGGGGAAGCTGCGGACGCTCAACGACGTGGGCCTCGGCTACATCCATCTCGGCCAGTCGGCGACGACGCTGTCCGGTGGCGAGGCGCAGCGCGTGAAGCTCGCGACCGAGCTGTCGCGCCGCGCGACCGGCCGGACCCTCTACATCCTCGACGAGCCCACGACCGGGCTGCACTTCGCGGACGTCGAGCGCCTGCTCGAGGTCCTGCATCGGCTCGTCGACGCCGGGAACACGGTCGTCGTCATCGAGCACAACCTCGACGTGATCAAGACCGCGGACCACGTCATCGACCTCGGTCCCGAGGGCGGGAAGGCCGGCGGCGAGATCATCGCCGAGGGCACGCCGGAGGAGATCGCGAAGGTCCGCCGCTCGTTCACCGGGCAGTTCCTGCGCCAGCTGCTCAGCGAGGGGCGCCTCTCGCCGGTGAGGCGAGACCTCGGCGTGGGAGTAGCGAGCTGAACCCCGTCGATCTCCTGATCGTCGCTGTCCTCGTCCTCGCGGTCGTGGGCGGCATCCGCTCGGGGTTCATCGCGACGCTGTACGGGCTCGTCAGCTGGCTCCTGTCCCTGCTCCTCGCGTTCGGCACGCTCGGCGGGGCGGCGAAGCTCGTCGTCGACCTGACGGGCATGCCCGCGCCGGCGGCGCGCGCGATCGGGTTCGTCGCGGTCCTGCTCGCGGCGGAAGGCCTCTTCGCCCTCGGCGGCCGCTTCGCCATCTGGCCGCTCGTCCGCGTGGTGCACGCGACCGCCGCAGGACGTGTGGTCGACCGCGCGCTCGGTGTCGTGCCGTCGGTCCTGCGCGCGCTCCTGGTCACGGCCATCGGCCTCGCCGCGCTCATCGTCCTTCCCGTCGGCAACGACGTGCGTAACGCGATCGATGGGTCGCGCCTCGGACGTGCCCTCGTCTCCAGTGTCGCCGCCGCGCAGCCGTACCTCGGTCAGCTCCTCGGCGGCGACGCGGGCGCGCTCTTCGTCACGAAGATCGACGCCGACCGCCGGCAGGAGCTGGAGCTGCCCGAGGACCTCGCGCTCCAGGCCGATCCGCAGGCCGAGGCGCAGATGCTCTCGCTGCTGAACGAGGAGCGCGTGGCGGTCGGTCTCCGGCCGCTCACGGTCGACCCGCGGCTCGTTCCGGTCGCGCGAGCCCACTCGGAGGAGATGTTCCGGCTCCGCTACTTCGGCCATCAGTCGCCGACGAAGGGATCGCCCTTCGACCGCATCGACGCCGCCGGGATCAAGTACTCGCGCGCGGGGGAGAACCTCGCGTACGCGCAGTCGGTCGCCGTCGCGCACCGCGGACTCATGGCGAGCGATGGCCACCGCGAGAACATCCTGCGCCCGGAGTTCACGCGCGTCGGCATCGGCGTGATCGGTGCCGGACCCTACGGCCGCATGTTCACGCAGGTGTTCCTCACGCCTCCGTGACCAACGTCACACTGCGCACGAGATGAGCGAGCTGACCACGACCGACCAAGTGGTGGGCGCGGGCGTCATCGCGATGCGGCCGCGCACGCGGTTCGCGGCGCTCGAGGTCCCGACGTTCCGCTGGTACTGGCTCACAAGCTGGATCTCCCAGACCGGCGACGGCATGGAGAACGTCATCCGCGCGTTCCTCATCGTCCAGCTCGTCGGCCTCGCCGCCGCGCCCTTCTGGCTGGGGATGATGGTCTTCGCCCACTGGGTCCCGTTCACGCTGTTCTCGCTCTACGGCGGCGTCCTGGCGGACCGCTACGACCCGCGAAAGGTGCAGATCGCCGCGCAGCTGCTGCTCCTCGTGGCCGCGCTCGGCGTCGCGATCGCGACGCTCATCGGCGTCGTCACGGTGTGGTGGATCTTCGTGCTCCTGCTCGTGCACGGCTTCGCCGGCGCGGTCGGCAACCCCGCGCAGCAGACCCTCGTCCACTCGATCGTGGGGAAGGAGCGGCTGCTCTCCGCGGTGAGCCTGAACTCGACGACGCGGCAGTTCTCGCACGTCGTCGGCCCCGCCGTGGCAGGGTTCGTGTTCCTGGCGTTCGGCGCGGGCTGGGGGTTCCTCGTGAACGCCCTCACGTTCATCCCGCTGCTCGTGTTCCTCGCCGTCGTGCGCGTCCGGCGGCTGCACGAGGGCGAGCGCCGCCCGGTGCTCGACGCGCTCCGCGAAGGCGTGAGCTTCGTGCGCCAGCGGCCGCTGCTCGGGTCGCTCATCGGGATCGAGACCGTGACGGTCGTGTTCCTCGGGCACACGTTCAGCTCGCTGCTGGTGGTGTTCGCGGCGGACCGCTTCCCGGCGCTGCCGCTCGCATACCCGTTCCTCCTCGTGGCGAGCGGCGTTGGGGCCATCGCCGCGGCCGTCTACCTCGGCTGGGCGAAGGAGCGGCGGCGTCCAGCGCTGTTCATCGCGGTCGTGGCGATGGTGGAGATGCTCGCGATCCTGCTGTTCGCGTTCTCGACCGACTACGCGGTCTCGCTCGCGCTCATGCTCGTCGTCGGGGCGGCCGCCGTGGTGACCCAGTCGCTCACGAACACGACGCTCCAGCTCTCCGCGCCGGACCGCATCCGCGGGCGCGTCATGGGCGCGTACAGCTTCGGCACGCAGGGGATGCGCGTGGTGAACGGGCCGCTGCTCGGCGGCCTCGTCTTAGCGGTTCCTCAGCTACGTGCCGCGGATCGCCCCTAGACTCGATCGGTGGGGATACTGCGGGCCGTGAGCCCATGGGCCCTCGTGTTCGTCCTCGGGGGCCTGCTGAGCTTCGTCGTCGTCGCCCTCGGCGGCGGTCTTCTCGAGGAAAAGGCCGTCTTCGGGGTCAAGGAGAGCACCGCTGCCCGCCGCTACATCCTCAGCCTGCTGCAGAACGAGCCGGAGACCCTCATCGCGCTCTCGCCGCGGTCCGACGTCGTGAGCCGGGCGGTGCAGTACGCACAGGCCAAGGAGGCCGAAGGGCAGATCACGCCGATGTCGCTCACGTACATCGGGGGACGGACCGCGGGGTCGCTCAACGTCCACATCTACGCGATCGAGATCCGCGCGGCGAACGGTCAGCGGCAGTTCTTCCCGCTCGCGCTCACGCTGATCGAGGGCAAGGTCGTACGGCGTGAGTAAGGCCAAGGCGATCATCGGCCTCGTCGTCTTCGCGGGCGGGATGATCGCCGGGACGTTGGGCGCGCAGATCGCCAACCCGGCACCGCCCGAGAGCCTATGGCGCGCCCTGCCGCCCGTGGAGGAGCCGACCGCGGCCACGGATATGACGCACTTCCTGCTGCGGG
>JACPEQ010000097.1 GCA_016183435.1 Chloroflexota bacterium | reverse complement strand
TGGACGAAGTCGATCAGCAGCGGCTCGCTCGGCGTCGCCGCGGCGTTCGCGTTCGCTCCGGTGGGTCAGGCCGAGCCGTTCGGCCTCTTCGCCGCGATCGTCGCGATCCTCTTCATCGCTGTCACCGGCATCCTGCTCATCGCCGACCTGAAGCGACCGGAGCGGTTCCTCTTCATCTTCCTGAAGCCGAACTTCCGCTCGTGGCTCGTGTGGGGCGCGTACATCATCGCGGTCTTCGGCCTCCTCGCCACTCTGTGGGGCGGCGCCGCGCTGCTCGGGATCGGAATGAGCGCGCCGCTCGCGATCGCGGCCATCCTTGCCGCCGCCGCCGCCGCCTCCTACAGCGGGTTCCTGTTCGGGCAGGCCGAGGGCCGCGACTTCTGGCAGTCCCCGCTCCTGCCGCTGCATCTCGTCGTGCAGGCGGCCGTCGCGGGTGCGGGCGTCCTCGCCATCGGTGCCGTCGCGCTCGGCGGCACGCCGCCGCCGCCGCTCGTCGCGGCCCTCGCCGCCGGCGTCGCGCTCCACCTCATCGTCGTCGCTGCCGAGCTCTGGACGCCACACGCGGACCGGGACGCCGCTACGGCCGCCGGCGCGATGACGAAGGGGCCGGACGCGCCGCTGTTCTGGTACGGCGCGATCGCGCTGGGCGTCGTCGTCCCGCTCGCGGTCCTGGCGCTGGGAGCCGCGGGAATGCTGCCGGCCGCCGCGGCCGCCGCGGCCGGCGGAGCGACGGCGACGGCGGGCCTGCTGGCGTACGAACACTCCTGGATCCGTGCGGGCCAGGCCCCGCCGCTGAGCTGATAGAGGAGAGAGATGGACCTGCGTTCGCAGCGCGACCCGCGCATCACACCATTACCCGAGACGCACGGCGAGCTCGCCGTCACGCCGCCGCCGGAGCGCTGGGACAGCTGGACCGAGTACGAGGGGCGCGCGTGGCCCAAGAAGGTGGCGCACGAATACATGCTCGTGCCGACCATCTGCTTCAACTGCGAGTCCGGCTGCGGGCTCCTGGCCTACGTCGACAAGGAGACCCTCGAGATCCGCAAGTTCGAGGGGAACCCCGTGCATCCGGCGAGCCGGGGCCGCCTCTGCGCCAAGGGCCCCGCGACGCTGAACCAGATCAACGATCCCGAGCGCGTCCTCTACCCGATGCGCCGCGTGGGCAAGCGCGGGGAGGGGAAGTGGGAGCGGGTCTCCTGGGACGCCGTGATGGATGAGATCGCCGCGCGGATGCGCGCCGCCATCGTCGAGGGCCGGCGCAACGAGATCATGTACCACGTCGGCCGGCCCGGCGAGGACGGCTACGTCGACCGGGTGCTCTGGGCCTGGGGCACCGACGCGCACAACAGCCACACCAATATCTGCTCATCGGGGGCGCGCACCGGCTACGCCTTCTGGATGGGGATCGACCGCCCATCGCCCGACTACGCGAACGCCCGATTCATCCTGCTCATCAGCGCACACCTCGAGAGCGGCCACTACTTCAACCCCCATGCCCAGCGGATCATCGACGCGAAGATGCAGGGGTGCCGCGTGGCGGTGATGGACCCGCGGCTCTCGAACACCGCGTCGATGGCGGACGAGTGGCTGCCGACCTGGCCGGGCAGTGAGGCCGCGGTGTTGCTCGCGATGGCCCGCGTCATCGTCGAGGAGGACCTGCTCGATCGCGAGTTCGTAGATCGCTGGACGAACTGGGAGGAGTACCTGCGCGCCGAGCGGCCCGACCTGCCGCCGACCTTCGACTCCTTCATCACCGCGTTCCTCGACCTCTATGCGACGTTCACGCCGGAGTACGCCGAGGCCGAGAGCGGCCTCGCCGCCGCGACGATCGTGGACATCGCGCGCCAGATCGGGCGGGCCGGATCCGGGTTCAGCGCCCACAACTGGCGGGCGTCCGGCGCGGGCAACCTCGGCGGCTGGCAGACCGGCCGCACGCTGTTCCTCCTGAACGTGCTCACCGGCAGCGTGGGCACGCCGGGCGGCACGTCGCCGAACCTGTGGGACAAGTTCGTCCCCGCCCCCTACATCCGTCCCACTCCGCAGGCGGTGTGGAACGAGCTGCTGTGGCCCGATGAGTACCCGCTCGCGCACAACGAGATGAGCTTCTTGCTGCCGCACTTCCTGCGGGAGGGCCGGGGCAAGCTCGACGTCTACTTCACCCGCGTCTACAACCCCGTCTGGACCAACCCCGATGGCTTCAGCTGGATCGAGGCGCTACGCGACGAGAGCAAGATCGGCCTGCACGCGTCGCTCACCCCGGTCTGGAACGAGACGACCTGGCTCGCCGACTACGTGCTGCCGATGGGCCTCGGCCCGGAGCGCCACGACACCGTCTCGTACGAGACGCACGCCTCGCGCTGGCTCGGCTTCCGCCAGCCGGTGCGCCGCGTCGCGATGGAGCGCATGGGCAGGCCAGTGCGGTTCACCTACGAGGCGAACCCGGGCGAGGTCTGGGAGGAGGACGAGTTCTGGATCGAGCTCTCCTGGCGCATCGACCCGGACGGGTCGCTCGGCATCCGCAAGTGGTTCGAGTCGCCCTACCGCCCCGGAGAGAAGCTCACCGTGCTCGAGTACTACCGCTGGATCTTCGAGAACAGCGTTCCCGGGTTGCCCGAGAAGGCGGCCGCCGAGAGCCTCACGCCTCTGGCGTACATGCAGCGCTACGGCGTGTTCGAGATCGAGTCGAAGGTCTACCGCACGCACGAGCGTGCGCTGCGCGAGGACGAGCTGCGGAACACCGAGCCCGCGGATGAGGGTCGGCCGGTGCTGAAGCCCATCGAGTGGTTCGGCGGTCCCGGCGTGCTCATCGAGCCGGGGGCCGGCGACGTCGGGGTCAGGGCGAAGCAGGTCGTCGGCGTCGTCGTCGACGGCGTCGCGCGTCAGGGCTTCCCGACGCCCTCGGGGAAGCTCGAGTTCTACTCGAAGACGCTCAAGGACTGGGGCTGGCCGGAGTACGCCACGCCGGCATACGCGCCGAGCCACGTGTCGCGCCAGGCCATCGACGGCGACCGCGGCGAGCTGCTGCTCCTGCCGACCTTCCGGCTGCCGACGCTCATCCACACGCGCACCGGCAACGCGAAGTGGCTGAATGAGATCTCGCACACCAACCCGGTGTGGATCCACCCGACCGATGCCGAGCGCATCGGCGTCGCGACGGGGGAGCTCGTCCGTGTCGTCACGGAGATCGGCCACTTCGTCGACCGGGTCTGGGTCACCGAGTCGATCCGTCCGGGCATCGTCGCGTGCTCCCACCACATGGGCCGCTGGCGGCTCGGAGACGGCGCGGGGACGGACCGCTGGTCGTCGTCGCTCGTCAGGCTGGAGCAAGCGGACGGCAGGTGGTCCCTCCGCCAGCAGCAGGGCATCGCGCCGTGGAAGAGCGACGACCCCGACTCCTCGCTCGTGTGGTGGAACGAGGCCGGCGTGCATCAGAACCTCACCTTCCCGGTGCACCCCGACCCGGTGAGCGGCAGCCACGCCTGGCACCAGAAGGTGACCATCAAGCGGGCGCGTCCCGAGGACCGCTACGGCGACATCTCCGTCGATACCGAGAAGAGCTTCGCGGTGTACCGCGAGTGGCTCGCGCTCGCGCGGCCGGGCCCCGGGCCCGGTGGGCTGCGGCGGCCGAGCTGGCTCCTCCGGCCGGTGAAGCCCGCGCTCCGCGCCTACGTGAAGCCGCGGTCCGCGGGCGCTGCGGCGGCGGACTAGCGGCGCCCGGTGCGTCTCATCGAGCTCGGAGCGCTCTCGCCGCTCCGCTCTCAGACGACGTACCACGCGATCGCGCGTGCTCTCGGGCCGGGCGATGACCCGGTCCTGTCGCTGTACTGGACCGACCGCCCGTACGTGTGCACCGGGTTCCACCGGCCGGTCGAGGAGTTCGACCAGGACGAGTGCCGGCGCCGCGGCCTGCCGGTCCTTCGCCGCCAGCTCGGCGGCGGCCCGGTCTACCTCGATGCGGACCAGCTCCTCTTCCAGGTCACGCTGCCCGCCGACCGCGCACCGGCGAGCGTGGAGGCCGCGTACCGGGCACTGCTCGGTCCCGCCGTCGGAGCGTTCCGCCGGCTCGGGCTCGACGCCGCCCTCACGGGCACGAACGACATCTGCGTGGACGGCCGCAAGCTGTCGGGGGCCGGAATGGCCCGCATCGACGACGCCGTCGTATGCGTTGGCAACGTCATCCTCGACTTCGACCACGACGCGATGGCCGCGATCCTCGCGCTCGATCCCGGGATGCGGCGCACCTTCGCCGCGGTCCAGCGCCGCTACCTCACGACGCTGCAGCGGGAGCTCGGCCGCGCCGTCTCCCGCGACGAGGCGCGCGACGCGATCGTCGCCTCGTACGCGGAGGCGTTCGGCCCGCTCGAGCCGGCGGTCCTCTCGGCCGAGGAGGAGCGTGTGCGCGACGAGCTCGACGTGCTCTTCTCGTCGCGCGAGTGGCTCGAGGGGGAGGGCGCCGGGTGGACCGACGAGGTCCGGCAGGCGAAGGTCCGCGGCGGCGCCCGCGTCTACGCGACGCAGGTCGAGCGCGGCGGCGCCGAGCTGCGCGCGACATTCGCCGTCGTCGACGGCAAGCTCGAGGACATCGCCTTCGCGGGCACCGCGCTCTCAGCGCGCCTCGGCGCGCGGCTCGCCGCCGCCCTGGACGGCCTCGTGGCGGAGCGCGAGGCGCTCCTGCGGGCGGCGCGCGCCGCGATGCGCGCCGCGGCGGGGCCGCTGCGGCCCGAGGATGTCGTGGACTGTGTGCTGCGATCGGAGAGAGGGAGGGCGACATGAGCGTCGAGGAACGTCCCGCGAAAGACCTGACGAACGTGATGGTGAGCGGCTACCGGCTGCTGCTCGATCGCCGCTATCACGCCGACGACCACACCTGGGCCCGGCAGGAGGGCGACCTGATCCGCATCGGGCTCGATGACCTGGGGCAGGCGACGACCGGCGATCTCGCGCAGATCGCGCTGCGGCGCGCCGGCGAGCACGTACGCCACGGCGAGGAGCTCGGCACGCTCGAGGCGCAGAAGTACGTCGGCCCGCTGCGCTCGCCGGTCTGCGGCGAGATCGTCGCGACGAACGAGGCGGCCGCGCGAGGTCCGCGCGTCGTGAACGAGGATCCCTACGGCCTGGGCTGGCTCGTGCTCCTGCGTCCCGAGGAGCACGACGACCTCGCCGGGCTGGTGGGGCCGGACGAGGCGCCGGCGTGGTTCGCGAAGAAGGCCGACGGCTTCCGGCGCGAAGGCGTGCTCTCGGAGTGATCGCGGCGGGTGGCGCGCTCGCGGTGCGCGTCGCGAACTTCGGCGACGGCATCGACTTCTTCGCGCCCGCGCTGAAGCCGTACCGGACGACCGAGTTCGTGCCGACGGATCCCCGCGCCTTCGTGCCGCTCAGCGTGACCGGCGGCGCCTGCGCGCTCCAGTGCGAGCACTGCGCCGCGAAGGTCATCAAGCCGATGGTCTCGGTCCCGGCCGGTCCGGGCCTCTACGAGTCCGCGGTCGCGCTGGCCGCGGCGGGGACGAAGGGCATCCTCGTCTCCGGCGGGTCGCAGAAGGACGGTGAGGTCCCGCTCCTCCGGCACCTCGACGCGATGGCGCGCATCAAGCAGGAGCTCGGGATGCGCGTCGTCGTGCACACCGGCCTCGTGCGGCGGCGCGAGCTGGCGCAGGGCCTGGCCGCGGCCGGCATCGATGCCGCGATGCTCGACATCATCGGCGCGGACGAGACCATCCGCGACGTCTACCACCTCGCCGACACGACGGTGGACGACTTCGAGCGCGCCGTGGCGCTCCTCGCGGACGCGGGGCTGTGCATCATCCCGCACATCGTCATCGGCCTGCACTTCGCGCGGCTCCTCGGCGAGGACAACGCCCTCGAGATCATCTCGCGCTACCCGGTGTCGACGCTCGTGCTCGTCGTCCTCACGCCGCTCGTCGGTACGGCGATGGCGCACCTCGAGCCCCCGCCGGTCGCCGAGGTGAGCGCGTTCTTCGGGCGCGCCCGCGACAGGCTCCCGACGACGAAGGTGAACCTGGGCTGCGCTCGGCCGCTCGGGAGCATGAAGGTCGAGCTCGACCGGGCCGCGATCGACCACGGCCTGAACGGGATCGCCTATCCGGCGGAGGGGAGCGTCGCCTACGCGCGCGCGCGCGGCCTCGAGCCGCGGTTCTACGACTACTGCTGCTCGCTCACGTGGGTGGAGGCGGTCGCGTGAGCGAGCGTTGGCGCCTCCTTGTCGAGGACGGCGTCGGGGCCGCGTCCGGCCTCGCGACCGACGACACGCTGCTGCGCGAGGCGGCCGCGCGCGGAACCTCGCTGCGCCTCTACACCTACCGCACGCACTGCGCGCTCGTCGGCCGCTTCCAGGACATCGAGGCCGAGCTGGACCTCGAGGCCTGCCGCGAGACCGGGACCGTGATCGGCCGGAGGCCGACCGGCGGCGGCGCGATCGTGATGGGCCGCGACCAGCTCGGCGTCGCTCTGGCAGCACCGGTCCTGCTGCACGGCGCCGCGGCGCACCCGCGCGCGCTGCTCGCGCGGTACGCGGAGGGCGTCCGCGCGGCGCTCGAGCCGCTCGGGATCCGGGCCGAGCTGCGCGGCAAGAACGACCTGGTCGTGGAGGGCAAGAAGATCGCGGGCCTCGGCATCGCGGTCGTCCCTGGCGCGGCGCTCTTCCATTGCTCGCTGCTCGTCGATCTCGACGTCCCGTTCATGCTCCGGGTGCTGCGCGTCCCGGCGCGGGCGCTGGGCGAGCGGGCGGTGCCCACGGTGCTGCGCCGCGTCACGACCGTGCGACGCGAGAGCGGCGGGGACATCCCGCTCGAAGAGGTTCGCAGTGCGGTCGCCCACGGCTTCGCGCGCGCCTTCGGCTCGACGCTCGTGCCCGGCGCGCTCGACCGGGCCGAACGGAAAGCGGCGCGCGCGCTCGAGCTCGAGCGGTACGCCTCGGCCGAGTGGCTCTTCCCGCCGCGGCTGCGCGAGGAGCGGCACGGCGAGGGCACCGTCGAGACGCCGCTCGGCACCGTCCACGCCGCGGTCACGCTCGCGGGCGACGTCATCGCCGCCGTCCTCGTGAGCGGCGATCTCATCGGCTACGAGAGCGCGATCGCCGAGTTCGAATCGTCGCTCCGCTGGACGCGGCCGAGCCGCCGGATCCTGCGCGAGCGGGCCTCGGCCGTCGCGAACGCGGCTGGGATCGGCGCCGAGGCCCTCGCGGATGCCGTGTGGCAGGCGTGCGTCGAGGCGCGGGCGGCCGGACGGAACACCGGAGCCTGTTACTACCCCGCGGCACCGGATGGCGTGGCGGCCGCGGCGGATGGCCTGGCGGAGATCGCTGGAGGTGCGCGGTGACCACGACGCTACCGATCGCGCAGGAGGCCCACCGCGTGAGCCCGGAGTGGGTGCGCATCAGCATGGCGAGCGCGATCGCGCTCGGCTACCGCTCCGGGCGCTTCACGCGCGACTTCGAGTTCGGCGGCATCAACCTGCTCCTCGATTACACCGAGGGCTGCCTCTCCGACTGCGCGTACTGCGGCCTCGCGCGCACGCGCCCCGGGAACTACGACGACAAGTCCTTCATCCGGGTCGAGTGGCCGCTCGTGAACACGGACGACTTCGTGGACCGGATGGCGGCGCGGCGCGAGAAGCTCACCCGGCTCTGCATCTCCATGGTCACCCACGGCCGCTCGTACCGCGACACCCTCGACATCACGCGGCGCATCACGAGCCACGTGGACACGCCGCTCTCGATCCTCGTCGCGCCGCCCACGCTCGACCGGCAGAAGCTCGTGAGCTTCAAGGATGCGGGGGTGGACATGATCGGCATCGGCCTCGACGCGGTGACGCGCGAGCTGTTCCGCGAGCTGCGCACCGACGTCCCGCACGGCGGACTCAAGTGGGATCGGTACTGGGAGATCATCGGCCACGCCCGCGATGTCTTCGGCCCGTGGAAGGTGAACTGCCACACGCTCGTCGGCATCGGCGAGACGGACCGTGACCTTGTCGAGACGTTCGAGCGGCTCCGCGACCGCGAGATCTTCTCGTACCTCTTCTCGTTCAACCCGGAACCGAACTCGCGGCTCGGGAACGCCCCGCGTGCCCCGCTCGGCCGCTGGCGGCGCATCCAGCTCGTGAAGTACCTGATCGAGTCACGCGGCGTGAACGCGTCGGCCTGCGAGTTCGATGAGGCCGGAGCGCTCGTGCGGCTCGACCTGCCCCGCGAGCGCGTGCTCGAGGCCATCTGGCAGGGCGAGGCGTTCATGACGAATGGCTGTCCGGGACCGAAGGGGGAGCCGGGCTGCACCCGGCCATATGGCTCGTACCGCCCGACGGAGCCCTTCCGCGATTTCCCGTTCCTCCCGATCGCCGACGACCGCGTCGGGATCGTCGAAGAACTGCGCCTCGAGGAGCTTATCCCGGGCTGATCCGGCCGCGGGCCCGACGCCCTGCTCCGGCCTCGCTCAGGCGAGACCGCCGAGCGAGCCCTCCATCGACCACGATGACCTGACCGCGGATCTGCCGCGCCTCCTCGGTGCAGAGCCAGGCGACGACGCCGGCGAGCTGGTCCGCCGTGACGAGCTGTCCCGAGGCCGTGAAGGCGCTGCGGCGCGCGACGATCACGGCGCGTCGATCTCGATGAAGGCGACCCCGCCCTCGACCGCGACGCGATAGGTCGGGACCGGCAGGTCCGCCGGACCGCGCAGGCGCTCACCGCTGCGCACGTCGAACTGGCTGCCGTGGAGCGGGCAGGTCACGACCGCGCCGTCGAGCGCGCCTTCGGAGAGCGTCGCCCCCGCGTGCGGGCAGGCGTCCCCGGCCGCGTAGAGCGTGCCGCCGACGTGGTACACGGCGATCGGCCCGGATCCGGGGTCGTCGAGCCGCGCGACGACGCCGAGGCGGCCGGCGACGTCGTCCACGGTGACCGCTCGCAAGCGCCGCGCGATCCGCGGCCCGGTCCAGGTATCGAGTGCCCGGCCGAGCTCGCGGGCGAGCGAGCCGCGCGAGGCGACGAGGTCGTAGCCTGCGCCGAGGGCCGCCTCCCAGCGCGCGCGGTCCGGTGACCCGAGGAATGCCGCCAGGAACGCTCCCGGCCAGCGGTCGCGTCGCTGCGCCGCGAGCTCGAGGGCGTCGGCTCGCGCGAGGTCGACGACGACGACCCACGTGTCGGCGTCCTCTCGCGGCGCATCCGCCGCCAGCACCGCGGCACCGCGCTCCGATGCGAGCCGCTCCAGCCCGCGCAGGACCAGGGCGTCATTGCCCAGCGCGACGATGCGGCGCTCGGCGCTCACTCCGATGCCATCCGGGGCTCTCGCGAGGCGACCTCGAGGACCACCTTGGCCACGGCGTCGGCGGGGCTCTGGCCGACGGCTTCCAGCTCGCGCTCCGGCCCGGGCCAACGTCCGACCGCGCGCCAGGTCCCGTCCTCCAGCGCGGTGAGCTCGATGCTGCGCTGGCGTCGCTGCACGAGCCACGCGACCAGCGACTCGAGCGTCGGCTCGGGCCGTCTCCCACACGCGGCGCAGGGCTCGGCCACCGGCTGGCCGGACACCGCGAGCGCGCGGAGCACCTTGGCGCTGATCACGCCGCCGAGAGTACGTGGCCGTACGCGCTGGCGCGGCAGCGGAGTTGGCCTCGCAGCCACCCGGCGCGTGCAGGGCGCCCGCGCCTTTCGTCAGCGACATGGGATCAGCGGCATGTCTCGCACTAGGGAACCTCATGGGCCGCATGGCTCGGTCACCACGTCCGCAGGACCGTCGCGATCGCGCTCACCAGGATGAGCAGGGTCATCCCGAGGATGATGTAGAGCGCGGGCGCGACGAGCGCACCGCCACCCACACCGGGGAGGCCGATGAGGAAGCCCAGCGCGCCGCCGATGGCGACGGTGAGGATCTCTATGTGCGACGCATCGTATCGTCGCAGGGTGCCGCAATGACCGACCGGCACATCCGCTTGTGTCGATGCCGTGCTCACCGGGCGCGCGACGAGCAGGCCGCGCCCGCGAGGCCGGGGACGATCGCGGTCACCGGCGCAGCGCCTCGAACACCTGCTCCGACGTGATCGGCGCCTTCATCACTCGCACGCCGACGGCGTCGCGGATCGCGTTGGCGACCGCCGGGCCGACCGCCGCGTTCGCGAGTTCGCCCACCGACTTCGCGCCGAACGGCCCGGGGCCCGGGTCGTCGGTGAGGAGCGCGATGCGCAGCGGCGGGATGTCGCGCGCGGTCGGGATCTTGTAGCTGTCGAGGTTCGTCGTCACGACGCGGCCGCCCTCGATCCGCAGCTCCTCCATGAGCGTCTGGCCGAGGCCGAAGACGAACGCGCCCTCGAGCTGCCCGCGGTGCGCGACCGGGTTGACGACCGTGCCGACGTCAGCCGCGAGGACCGCGTCGAGGATGCGCACCTGACCCGTGTCGCGGTCCACCGCGACCGTGATGACGTACGCGCACACGCTGTAGCGCTGCGCCGTCTGCTCCGAGACGCCTGTGACGCTCACGCCCGCGCATCGCCGCAGCGCGTCCTCGATGTCGGGGGTCCGCTTCAGGAGCTCCACCCGCAGCTTGCGCGCGCCGTCGATCGACGCGTTGCCCGCCACCGGCGTCACGCGGCTCCCGCCGACACCCGGATCGTGGGGGGTCTGCGCCGTCGTGCCGCGCTTCACGCGCACGCGCTCCGGCGCGATGCCGAGCTCCGCCGCGGCGACGCGCCCGATCATCGTGTGTGCGCCGCCCCCCTGGTCGGGCGCGCCGGTGAGCACCTCGACCGCGCCGTCCGCCGCCACGGTGAGCACGACGCTCGTGCGGCCGCGCCCGACGTGCCGCACGCAGTAGCCGACGCCGCGCCCCTGGCCCTCCGGCAGCGGCTCGCCCCAGCGGCCCTCGCGGGCGGCCGTGCGCAGGACCTCGCGCGCGAGGCGGTCGTGCCACTCGTGGCCGTGCACGTCGATCTCGCCGACCTGGATCGCGTTGCGGATGCGGAACTCCAGCGGGTCGATGTCCATCGCCCGCGCGATCTCGTCGACGTGCGACTCCGCGGCGAACGCGTTCTGCGGCTGACCCGGCGCCCGCACGTGCCCGGCGGGCTCCGTGTTCGTGTACGCGGTCGTCACCTCGACGCGCGCCGCCGGCACGCGATACCCCGCCAACGTCAGGCCGGAGTCGCCGGGGATGACGCCCATGACCGGCTTGCCCGCGGCGTACGCGCCGCCGTCCAGCAGCACGCGCGCCTCGTGCGCGAGGATCCGGCCGTCGGCGTCGACCGCCGTCCGCAGCGTGATCGTCCCGCCATGGCGCGGGTTCGAGACCTGATAGTCGTCCGTGAGCGACATGAGCGAGCGCACGGGGCGGCCGGTGGCCTTCGCGAGGAAGTACAAGGTGTGCTCGTCGAGCGAGAGACCCTTTCCGCCGAAGTCGCCGCCGATGTATCCCGCGTCCACCTCGATCCGCTCCGCGGGG
>JACPEQ010000092.1 GCA_016183435.1 Chloroflexota bacterium | reverse complement strand
TACCCACGAAGCACCACTCGGGAGGGATCCGGTGAAGGTCACGTGCCTGCAGGAGAACCTGACGCGCGGCCTTCAGATCGCGGGCCGGGGCGTGTCGTCCCGCACGACGCTTCCGATCCTGGGGAACGTGCTTCTGCGGACCGAAGGCGGCCGTCTGAAGCTCACGGCGACCAACCTCGAGGTCGGCATCAACTGCTGGGTGCCTGCGAAGGTCGAGGACGAAGGCGCGATTACCGTGCCGGCGAAGCTCTTCACCGACTTCGTGAATTCACTACCACCCGGGCCCATCGAGCTGTCGCTGAACGTCCGCAC
Source organism: Chloroflexota bacterium (assembly GCA_016183435.1). Taxonomy (GTDB): domain Bacteria; phylum Chloroflexota; class Limnocylindria; order P2-11E; family P2-11E; genus JACPOT01. The sequence goes on along the minus strand of JACPEQ010000092.1, from coordinate 17,403 downwards.
CAAGACGGTGCACATCAAGAGCGGACCGTTCGAGGCGAACCTCAAGGGGCTCGACGCCGAAGAGTTCCCGATCATTCCAGGCATCCCGGACAAGCCGACCACCCAGATCGCGCAGAACGTGCTGCGGCGCATGATCCGCGAGGTCGCTTTCGTTGCTGCGACGGACGACAGCCGGCCGGTGCTCACAGGCGTGCTGACGACGTTCGAGAGTAGCGAGATCCTCATGGCGGCCGCGGACCCCTACCGGCTCTCGGTGCGGCGCGCGCCCCTCCTCGCGTCGGTCGCCGAGAAGGTCGAGATCATCATCCCGGCGAAGAGCCTCTTCGAGGTGGAGCGCATACTCGAGGATGTCGATGACCCGGTCGAGGTGTTCATCACTCCGAACAAGAGCCAGGTCATCTTCCACACGGAGGAGGTCGATCTCGTCTCGCGGGTGATCGAGGGTCAATTCCCGAACTACAGGCAGGTCATCCCGGCGTCGAGCCAGACGACCGTCGTCGTGCAGCGCGACGAGCTCCTGAAAGCGACACGCCTGGCGTCGTACTTCGCGCGGGATGCGGCGAACATCGTGCGGTTCCAGGTCGATCCCGGCAGCGACACACCGCTGGTCATCAGCGCCACCGCGGCCGACGTCGGCGACAACACCGGCCGGATCGAGGCGACGGTGCAGGGCCAGGCGACGACGATCGCGTTCAACAGCCGCTTCGTCCAGGACGCCCTCAACAGCTTGGCAGCGCCCGAGGTGAAGCTCGAGCTCGGCGGTCCGCTCGCGCCCGGCGTCCTGCGCATCGTGGGAGACGAAGAGACGTATCTGCACGTGGTGATGCCGCTCCGCATCCCCACCTAGTACGCTTCCGAGGTCCGGGAGCGCACCCCGCGCTCTTCGAAGCGGAGGCCCGATCCGCATGAGAGTCCACCGACTGCTGCTGGACGACTTCCGCAGCTACGACCGAGCGGACATCGCGCTGTCGCCCGGATTCACCGCGTTCGTGGGCCCGAACGGTGCGGGGAAGACGAACCTCCTGGAGGCGATCCACGTCCTGGCCCGCGGCGAGTCGCCGCGGGCGCACGACGACGCGGAGATGGTGCGTTGGGGTGCCACCATGGCTCGGGCGGCGGCCGAGTGCGTGCGCGACGATCGACTCGCTCGCATCGAGACGCTGCTGTTCTCACCGGTCCAGGGCGAGCGGCGCCGGCCACGCCGCTACCTCGTCGACGGGGCGGGGAAGCGCGCGGAGGACGTGCTCGGCCGCATCGTCGTGGTCGCGTTCTTCCCGGAGGACGTCGACCTGCTCACGGAGGCGCCGAGCGCGAGGCGTCGCTACCTCGACGCGATGATCGGCCAGGTCGAGCGCCGTCATCGTGCGGACACACGGGAGCATCAGCGCGTCGTGGAGCAGCGCAACGCGCTGCTGCGCGCGCTGCGCGACGAGCAGGCCGAGCCTGACCACCAGCTCGACTTCTGGGACGGTGAGCTGTGCCGGCTGGGGGCGGCGATCTCGCTGCGGCGGATGCGGGCGGTGCACGAGATCCGGCACCCGTTCCGTGAAGCGATCGAGCGTTGGAGCGGCGAGCACCTCGTCGACGTCGCCTACGCCACCCCCGCCGAAGGTGAGACGGAGGCGGAGCGAGCGTCCTCCTATCAGCGGCTCGTCGAGGAGAAGCGCGAGAAGGAGATGTGGCAGGGCACGACGCTGGTGGGTCCGCACCGCGAGGATCTCGCCGTGACGTCCAGCGGACGCGACCTGCCGTCGTTCGCGTCGCGCGGCGAGCAGCGCAGCGTGGTGCTCGCCCTGAAGGTCGCGGAGGCGACCTGGCTCCGAGAGCGCACCGGGACGACTCCGGTCCTCCTCCTCGACGACGTCCTGTCGGAGCTGGACCCGGAACGCCGGCAGCGCCTCCTCGACGCGCTCCCTAGCGACGCGCAGGCGTTGCTGACATCCGCGCTTCCCGCGGGCCTGCCGTCCCGGCTGGCCGAGGGTGCAACGGTGGTCCCGGTGTCACGGGAGCGCTCGCCGTGAAGCCGGTGTCACGCGCCGTGGATCGCCTGCTGCGCGGGCTCGGGATCGCGACCGAGGTCGACCGCGCCTCGGCGCTGGATCGGTGGGCCGAGGTCGCGCGCGAGGTCCTCGGCGACGACGCGGTGGTGACGCGCGCCGTCGGGTTGGACGGTGCGACGCTCGTCGTGGCGGTGCCGACGTCGGCGTGGGCGGCCGAGATCCGGCTACGGCAGACTGCGCTGCTCGAGCGCCTGCGCAGCGCCGCGCCGAAGAGCGACATCCGCTCGATCAGGACGACGCCGACCGCGCACTGAGATCACCACCCGGGCCTCGGGCGGGCGCCACGCATATGCCGGCCGACCCATGAAGACGCTACGGAAGTCCGTCGGAACGTACCTAGACTCGCTAGCGATGCGCCCGGCGAGCTTCATCACGACGGTCGGAGCGACGAGCGCCGGCCGCGACGGACGCGACATCGTGATCATCCACGAGCCGCCCACGGGCGCGACACTGCGCACACGCGGACGGTTCTACATGGTGTGCGAGGTCGATCCGCCGTCGCGCCGCGCGAGCGAGATCGCGGCCGAGGTCACCGAGATGGCCCGGCATGAGTTCTACTACGACCTCTCCGCCGGCATCGAGGTCGGTCTCCGCCGCGCGCTCCGAAAGGCGAACCGCCGTGCCGCGCAGCTCGTGCGCGAGGAGCGCGGCCGGATCCGCCTCCACGTCGCCTGCGCCGTCATCGTGAACAACGAGATCCACGCGGCGAAGGTCGGCGGCGCGCACGTCTTCCTCGTGCGGCACGCTCGGCTCTTCCTGCCGGGCGAGGAGCCGGACGAGCTCGCCGACTTCGTGCATCGAACGACGACGCGGCAGGCCGCGTCGCTGGGGGCGGAGATCGATCTCCTTCCGCTGGTCTGGCACCAGACGATCGACGCGGGCGACACGATCGTCCTCGCGAGCGGCAGCGTCGTCGACGCGCTCGGCGCGGAGGCGCTGAAGAACGCGGCCATCACACTGCACCCGCGCGCCGCCGCGGAGCATGTGCGCTCCCGCGCGGTCGCCGAAGGGGCGACCGGCAGCGGCGCGTCGATCTTCATCGAGATCTCCGCTTCCGCGGGCGCGGCCGCGCGGCTGGGCGGCGAGCCGGAGAGCCCCGCGGACGAGCCCACGGAGGTCGTCATCGCCGGATCGATCCGGTCGCGGCTGGGCGTGGTGTGGCGGTACCGCCCCCGTCTCGGACGGATCCTGGCCGCGCTCGTGAGCCCGATCACGCGCGCGATCGGCGCCGCGACGCTCGTCGCGCTCGAGCTCATGCCTCGACGGGCGACCGTGCTCCCGCGCCGGCCGGAGAGCGCACGAAGGCGCTCGGCGCGCGTGCAGCGTGCGACGTCGCTCCTGGCGCTCCTGCTGCTCGTCGTCACGCTCGGCATCGGGACGGTGGTCGTGCGGGACTACCAGGCGAACCAGGTCGTGGCCGACTACAGGCTCGCGATCGTCGACGTCGAGAACGAGATGGCGGCGACACGGAGCTTCGCGGGGAGGAAGGACACCGAGCGCGCCTGGGAGAAGCTGACGGCCGCCTCCGACCGTCTCGCGGTCGCCGCACGGTCACCCGCCGCGGATCCCGCGCGCGTCGGGCAGCTGCGGGACGAGATCGCCGCCCTCGAGGACAGGCTGAACGAGGTCGTCATCGATCTCCGCAAGATCGCCGCCAGCGCCGCACCTGCCGACGTCACGCAGACGGTCCACGGGCTCTACGCCGCCGACCCCCTCGCCGGCAGGCTGTGGCGGATCCACGGGGATCCCGTGACGACCGGCGTCGTCCTCGAGCGAGGCAAGGCGGGCGTCGGCACGCCCGTGGCGGTCACCGCCCAGGGTGAGGCGCTCCTCACCCTCGACGACGCTCGGACGGTGTGGCGCGCCGAGGGGAACACGGTCGCCGCGCTCGAGCTCCCGAAGGTGGACACATGGAAGAGCGCGACGGCCCTCGCGACGTTCGCGGGCAACGTGTACGTGCTGGATCCGAAGGCCGGGCAGGTCTGGCGCTACGAGCCGGACTTCCAGGGGAAGCTCGACGGACCGAGCGGGTTCCTTCCCATGCCGCTGGCCCCCGACACGGCGCGCGCTCTCGCCGTCGATGGCGACATCTGGGTGCTCACGATGGGTGGTGAGGTGCAGCGGTACCGCCGCCAGGGCTTCGAACGCACGCTCACCCGACTGCCGTTCACGATCGCGTGGCTCGGCACACCCTTGAAGCCGACGCACCTCCAGGCGATCGAGACCCAGCGCTCGATCTGGCTCCTCGACGCCCCCGCGCGGACGGTCGCCCAGGTGACGCGGGACGGGCGCGAGATCGCGCGCTTCACGGTGCCGTCGCGCCTACCCGACGCGAGCGCGTTCTTCGTCTCGGAGGGGCAGCGCATCGCGTACACGATCCACCGGGGGAAGATCGCCGCCACCGACGTCAGCCGGTGATCCCTCTTCACGATCTCGAGCGCGGGACGGGGATCCCGGTCGTGACCCGCGTCATCCTCCTCGCGAACATCCTCGTCTGGCTGTACGTCCTCACTCTGCTCGACCGGCCCGCCGCCCTGCGCGCGTTCTACGACCGATGGGCGTTCGATCCCGCGGAGCTGCGCTCGGCGCTGAGCGCTGGCGAGCTCGCGCTGCAGCCGCTCCTCCCGCTCGTCACGCACCAGTTCCTGCACGGGGGCTGGCTGCACCTGATCGGCAACCTGCTCTACCTCTGGATCTTCGGCGACAACGTCGAGGACCGGCTCGGGTCGGCACGGTTCCTCATCTTCTACCTCGCAGCGGGGGTCTTCGCGGCGCTCGGGCAGGCCGTCGTGGCGCCCGCGGCGATGGTCGGCGCGTCCGGCGCGATCGCGGGCGTCCTCGGCGCGTACCTGGTCATCTCGCCGACGGCGCGCGTGCGCACGCTCGTGTTCCTGGGCATCTTCATCACGATCGTCACGCTGCCGGCGATCGTCGTCATCGGCGAGTGGCTCCTGATCCAGGTCCTCGTCGGGCTGGAGATGATGCGCCTCGCGCCTCACCAGGCGACGGAGAACGTCGCGTACATCGCCCACATCGCGGGCTTCGTCGCCGGCGTCGTGCTCGTGCGTCTGCTCCGGCCCCCGGGACGACGCTGATACGATCCGTGGGGATAGAGATGTACGTCGCTTGCGCGGTGGAGTCGGTCCGGGTCCACAGCCTCACGGGGCAGCACGTCGTCTTCCTCCAGGGCCGTGACTCCGACCGCATCGTCCCGATCTGGATCGGCGCCGATCAGGCGCACAGCATCGCGGTCAGTATCGCCGGCCTCCGCAGCGAGCGGCCGCTCACGCACGATCTGATGGCCGACATGCTCTCGAAGCTCGGCGTCGAGGTGACCCGTGTCGTGGTGAAGGACCTCGTCGACGACGGCAACGGCAGCGGCGTCTTCCACGGCAGCGTGTTCCTCCAGGCCGGCGACCGCGAGATCGAGATCGACTCGCGCGCATCCGACGCGATCGCGCTCGCGGTGCGGGCCGGCGCCCCCCTCCTCGTGGCCGCCGACGTCTTCGACCGCGCGTCGATGGCGCCGGAAGGCTCGGCCGAGGAGGACGCCGAGATCACGCTGTTCAAGCGATTCATCGAGAGCCTTCCGGACGAGCCCACAGGCGAGCCTCCGAAGAGGTCCGGAGACACCCCCGGCGATACGCGAAGCTGAGGTCTGGCCCGCCGACACCGCCGCGGGCCGCGACGGGCACCTGCGCGTCTCAGGTGTCGATCTCGTGCGCCTCGCCGAGCGCCACGGCACGCCGCTGTACGTCTACGACGCCGCGACGATCCGCGCCGCGTACCGCGCCTATCAGCAGGCGTTCCGTCCCTACCGGCCGGTCCGCACGTCGTACGCGGTGAAGGCCTGCGCGCTCATCGGCGTCGCGGCCGTCATCGCGGGGCTGGGCGCCGACGCGAGCGCGGCCTCGATCGGCGAGGTGCTCGCCGCGCGCCGTGCCGGGTTCCCCGCCGAGCGCATCCAGCTGCACGGCAACGCGAAGACCGACGAAGAGCTGCGCGCGGCGCTGCGCGCCGGAGTGGGGCGCATCGTCGTCGACGGCGCCGATGAGATCGCCGCGCTCGCGCGGCTCGTGCGCCGGCGGTCCGACCCGCAGCGCGTCTGGCTGCGCGTGTCGCCGGGCATCTCCTCGGACACGCACGAGCACATGCGGACCGGCGCGCTCGACAGCAAATTCGGCGCGCCGCTCGCCACCGGTGACGCGCTCGCCCAGGCGCGGGCGATCATCGCGACGCCGGGCCTCCGGCTCGTCGGCGTCCACGCGCATCTGGGAACGGAGCTGCACGAGGCCGATCGCTACCGGGAGCTCGCCGACATGCTCGTCGCGTTCGCGCGCGAGCTGCGCCCGCTCGGCGCGCGCGTGAGCGAGATCGGGCTCGGCGGCGGCCTGAAGGTCCCCATCCGCGCGGAGGACCACGTGCTCTCGCTGCGGGAGTACGCGGACGCGGTCGGACCCGCGGTGCGCGCGGCCGGCGACCTGCGCGCGACGATCTACCTCGAGCCGGGGCGCTCGGTCGTGGGACGCAGCGGCGTGGCGCTGTACCGCGTGGTCGGCACGAAACGCGTCCCCGGCGTGCGCACGTTCGTCTCCGTCGACGGCGGGATGGGCGACAACATCCGTCCGGCCCTGTACGGCGCGGCGTACACCGCGCTCATCGCGGACCGCGCGACCGCGCCCCCGGAGGAGGAGGTCGCCATCGCCGGCAGCTACTGCGAGAGCGGCGACGTGCTCATCCGCTCCGTGGCGCTGCCAACGCCGCGCCGCGGCGAGGTGCTGGCGGTCCCCGGGAGCGGGGCGTACGCCGTCGCGATGGCGTCGAACTACAACCACCACGTGCGCCCCGCCGTCGCCCTCATCGACGGCGGACGCGCCCGGATCGTCCGCAAGCGCGAGACGCACGCCGACATCTGGCGGCTGGAGCGTCGTTAGGGGCTACCCTCGCCCCGTGAAGGCGGTCGTCGTCGCGCACGGCGAGGTCGACCCCGGCGACATCGCGCACGTCCGCGGCGCGGATCTCGTCATCGCGGCGGATGGCGGGAGCGTTCACCTCGAGCGCTGGGGGATCGCCCCGCACCTCATCGTCGGCGATCTCGACTCGATCGACGAGAGAACGCGCTCGCGCATCTCTCGGCTGCAGGTCGAGCGGCATCCGGCCGAGAAGGACAAGACCGACACGGAGCTCGCCGTGGACCGGGCCCTGGCCGCCGGCGCCGATGAGGTCGTGCTCATCGGCGCGCTCGGCGGAGCGCGCCTCGACCACGCCGTCGCGAACACCCTGCTGCTCGCGCTCGAGCACGTCAGCCCGCGCGTGCGCCTGGTGCGGGGCGCGCTCTCGATGCGCGTCATTCACGGCGGACAGCGCGCCGACCTTCTCGGGCGCGAAGGGGATCTGGTGACGCTCGTCGCCGTCGGCGGCGACGCACAGGGCGTCGTGACCGCGGGGCTGCGCTATCCGCTGCGGTCCGAGACGCTGCGCCTGGGCTCGTCGCGAGGGGTGAGCAACGAGATCGGCGCCGCGGCCGCGTCGGTCAGCGTGGGCGCGGGGTGCCTCCTGGTGATAGAGGACGGGAGAATGTCAGCGTCCGGGCCGGAGCAGCAGCCGAAAGCGTAGCCGCAGCAGGTCGCGGATGGCGCGCAGGACGACCCGCATCGTCGCGCCCTTCTCCTCCCCGAACCGCCGCGGGAAGTGGCGGACGCCGACCTGCTCGATGCGGACACCGGCGGCGCGCAGCACGAGGAGCAGCTCCGGCGAGAAGAACGCGCCGTTCGACCGCACGCGGGAGAGAGGAACGCGCGTGAAGACGTCGCGCTTGAAGAGCTTGAACGCGCAGTCGACGTCGCGGAAAGGTGCCAGGAACAGGATGCGGATGAGCGTGTTGTAGACCCACGCGATGAACAGGCGCTTCGCCGGGTCCGCTCGCTTCTCCCGATAGCCGACGACGACCTCGGCGCGCCCGAGGCGCGGGATCAGCCGCTCGAGATCGTCGAGGTCGAACTGCAGGTCTCCGTCGGTGAAGAACACGTGCTCGCGCGTCGCGGAGCCGATCCCGGAGCGGACCGCGCCGCCGTAGCCGCGGTTCGGGCGGTGATGTACGACCCGCACGCGAGCGTCCTCGGCCGCGAGCCGATCGGCGATCGCGCCCGTCCGGTCCGTGCTGCCGTCGTCGACGACCACGATCTCGATGTCGTCCGTGAACCGGGGCAGCTTCGCCAGGCCCTCGCGCACGACCGCCTCGACGGTGAGTTCCTCGTTGTAGGCCGGGAAGAAGAACGAGAGGCTCGCGAGCCTGTCGGGCAACGCCTACCCGAGCCCGGTCAGCCGCAGCGCCTGGTACGCCAGGAACGCCGTCAGCGCCGTGGCGGGGATGGTGAGGATCCACGCGGTGACCATGTTGCCGGCGACGTTCCACCGGACGTAGCTCGTGCCGCGTGTCGCACCGACCCCCATGATCGTGGAAGCGATCGTATGCGTCGTCGATAGCGGCAGCCCGAACCGCGACGCCACCTCGATGACGGTCGCGGCGCTCGTCTCGGCGACGAAGCCGTGCAGCGGTTGCAGGTGCGTCAGACGCGTCCCCATCGTCTTGATGATCCGCCAACCGCCCGCGGCCGTCCCGAACGCCATCGCCGTCGCGGCCATCGCGATGACCCACGTGGGGATCGGCGAGTCCTTGGGCAGCATGTTCGCCGAGATGAGCGCGATCGTGACCACGCCCATCGTCTTCTGCGCATCATTGCTGCCGTGGCTGAAGGCCATGAACGCGGATGACGCGAGCTGGGCGCGCCCGAAGACCGATCGCATCGTCGAGCGACCGGCGCGGCCGAACGTGTTCGACACGACGATCATGAGGACGACGGCGATCGCGAATCCGATGATGGGCGAGACGATGAACGGCAGGATCGTCTTCTGGACGATCGTCCCCCAGAGGGGTGCTTGCGAGCCCGCGTGGGCCACGGCCCCGCCGACGATCCCTCCGACGAGGGCATGGCTCGAGCTCGAGGGGATGCCGTAGTACCAGGTGAGCAGGTTCCAGACGATCGCGCCGAGGAGCGCGGCCAGGACCGCCGACTGCGTGATCGCCGACGCGTCGATGAGCCCCTGGCCGATGGTCTTCGCGACCGCGGTGCCGGAGAGCGCGCCGAGGAAGTTGAGCCCAGCGGCCATGAGGATGGCCTGCCACGGTGCGAGGACCCGTGTCGCGATGACGGTCGCGATCGCGTTCGCCGTGTCGTGGAAGCCGTTGATGAAGTCGAACACGATCGCGGCCAGGAGCACGAGCCCCAGCAGCAGGAGCGCGCTATCCATGCTTGACGGTGATCCCCTCGAGCACGTCCGCCACGTCCTCGAGCCGGTCCGTGACCGCCTCGAGCTTCTCGTAGATCTCCTTCCAGCGCGTCACCTCGAACCAGTCGTCGCGCTGCTGCAGGAGGTCCCGCAGTGCCTGCCGCGCGATGCGGTCGGCGTCGTTCTCGTAGCGGTTGACCTCGACGACGTGCTCGCGGATCCGCGCGAACTGGCGCGGGTCCCGGAGCGACGGCACCGCCGCCTCGATCTCCAGCGCCGCGCTCGCGATGATCCGGCAGATCTCGACCGCCGTCTGCGTCGGATGCTCGATCTTCCAGAGGACGAGCTCGTCGGCGGCCTCCTGGATCGCGTCCACGGCGTCGTCCGTGCAGCCCGCGAGGGCGGTGATGTCCTCGGTGTCGAACGGCGTCGTGAAGCTGCGCCGCGCGAGGTCGATGATCTCGTGTGTGATGAAGTCGGCCTCGTGCTCGGTCTCGGTGAGCTGGGCCACCTTGCCCTCGACGTCCGTGAAGCTCTCGACCAGCGCGCGAAGCCTGTCGGCGGCCTGGCGAACGGTCCGCGCGTGCTGCTCGAAGAGGTCGAAGAACCGTTGCTCCACCGGAAGGATCTGGAATCTGGGCACAGCTGCACCTCCTGGTAGCGCCACAGTGCCGTAGCGTGCGTCCGTGCGCATCCCGGACATCCGCGCGGCGGTGGCTCTCTCGCTCGGGGGCGCGATCGTGTATCTCGCGTTCGGCTGGGGCGCCGAGACCGTGTACGACTACTACGGCCGGCTCGCCGAGGCCCTCGCTCAGGGACGGTGGTGGCTGGCCGAGGACCCACCGTGGCTGAACGAGCTCGTGTCGTGCGGAACGGACCGCTGGTGCGTGGTGTACCCGCCGCTGCCCGCGGTGCTCACCATCCCGCTCCTGCCGCTGGGCACCGCGCTCGCGCAGAGCGTCATGTCGCGCATCGCCGGCGGCGCGTCGGCGGGACTGCTGTACCTGGGCCTGCGCGCGTACGGCGCGCCGCGCTGGGTGGCGCTCGCCGGCGCGCTCGTCTCGGTGTTCGGGACCACCCTGCTGTTCTCGAGCGTCGACGGCCGCTCGTGGTACGCGGCCCACTCCGTCGCCGTGCTCTTCGCCTGCGCGGCGTTCTGGATCGCGGCGCGCGGCGGCCCGAGCTGGGCGATCGGCGCTCTGGTCGGCCTCGCCGCGCTCGCCCGGCTGCCCATCGCGGCCGCGACGCCCGCGCTCGCGCTGCTCGCCGCGCGGCGGACGGGCTCGCCATTCACGCGCGTGCTCGCGGGCGTCGTCCTCGGCGGCGTCCCGTTCGCGCTGGCGTACGTCGCGTACAACGTCGCGCGCTGGGGATCGGTCTTCGATCTCGGCTACGTCGCGCTGACCGAGGGCGACGTCTTCTTCTCTCACGGCCTCTTCTCGCCGCTCTACGTCCCTCGTCACCTGTACGCGATCTTCCTCGAGCCCCCCGACCTCGTCGAGGGCACGCCCTGGTTCCTGCGGCCGCGATTCATCGGCATGAGCCTCTTCCTCACGACCCCCGTCTTCCTCTGGGTGTTCGCGGGCCTGCGTGAGGTGCGCCGCGGCGCGGTCGTCGCGGCCACGGCGCTCGCGGCGGCGCTGGCGCTCGTGCCCGACGTGATCCACGGGACGATCGGATTCCAGCAGTTCGGCTACCGCTTCAGCATGGACGCGCAGCCGTTCCTCGTGGCCCTTGCGGTCACCGGCGATGCGGTCGCCGGTGGCGTCTGGCGACGGCGGCCGTCCGCGCTCTTCCTCGTCGCGGCGGTGGTCGCGGTCGCGGTCAACGCGTACGCGGCGATCGCGATCGTGCGTTTCGGATACTGGCAGTGATGGAGCGCCGGGCGGCGGCGGAGCGACAGGCGACCCTCGTGCTGTTGGGCGCGGTCGCGATCGGCGTCGCGGTCCGCCTCCTGGTGTTCGGCGGACAGGGCTTCCCGAGCGACGTCGGCACGTTCATGGCGTGGGCGGAACGTCTGGCGGCGATCGGCCCGCTGAGCTTCTACGAGGCCGGGTACTTCAGCGACTACCCGCCGGGGTTCCTGTACGTGCTGTGGCTCGTCGGCGCGCTGTTCGACGGCGAGGTGCTCCGGCTCGTCGTGAAGGCGCTGTCGATCCCCGCGGACATCGCGCTGGCATACGTGCTCTTCCGGGTCGTGAGCCCGTCCGCGGGCCCGATGGCCGGAGCCATGACCGGCGCGCTCTGGATGCTCCAGCCCGGCCCGATCTTCGCCGGCCCGCTCTGGGGCCAGGTGGACTCGTGGGGCACGCTCCCGTTCCTCGGCGCGCTCCTCGCCGCTGGCCAGCGGCGGTGGGTCCTCGCGGGCGCGCTCGCCGCCGTGGCCGCGATGGTGAAGCCGCAATTCGGTCTCGCGGCCATCGTCGTCGGTGCCGCCGCCGCGGTGGACCTCCTCCGGGGCGGGCGCTGGCGCCCCCTCGCCACCTTCGCCCTCTCGGGTCTCGGGGCGGCGGTCGCGATCGCGGTGCCGTTCCGCCTGACACCCGGGGCGTTCGTGGACCTCGTCCGGAGCGCGTCGGAGACCTACCCGTACACGTCGCTCTACGCCTTCAACGTCTGGTCGATCGTCGGCGACTTCTGGAAGCCCGACGCGCCGTACGTCGTCGTCGGCGGGGTCATGCTCGCCGCGGGGATCTTCGCGTCAGTCGTGCCGCTCTGGTGGCGGCGGGACGTGGCCATGCTCCTCGCGGCCGGCGCGTTCGTCGCGATGGCGTTCTACTTCCTGCCGACGCGCGCGCACGAGCGCTACGCGTTCCCCGCCTTCGCGCTTCTCGCGCCGTTCGCCGTCACGCGCTCGCGCGTGCTCCTGCCGTACGTGGTCATGGCGACCGCGTTCTTCGCGACGCTGTACTTCGCGTTCACGCGCTACGAGTTCACGCGGGTCGTGGCGCCGCCGCTCGTCGAGAGCACGCTGTTCGGCCGGAACGGCCAGATCGCGCTGGCCCTGCTGATGATCGGATGCGCCGCGCTCATCGTGTGGCGCCTCGCGCGCGGCGAGGCGGAGCTGCGAGACACCGTGACCGTCGGTATCGAGCCCCGGGTGGCGACGGCGGTGACCGCGCCGACGGCGGTGTGGCGTCTGCCCGCGGGGCTCGGCCCAGGCCGCCTGCCGACGCGGCGCGACATCGCGCTCGCGCTCCTCGTCGCTCTCGCGGTCATCGCCACGCGCGGCTTCCGGCTCGATCAACCGCGCGACATGTACTTCGACGAGGTCTACCACGCGCGCACCGCGATGGAGCTCCTCGCCGAGCGCGAGCCCTACGAGTGGACGCACCCGCACCTGGCGAAGGAGATCATGGCGCTCGGGATCCTGGCGTTCGGCGGCGACCGCGTCGAGGCGCGCGAGGACGCCCCGAGAGGGGCGACCGCGTTCGCCGTGTCCGGCGACGGCAAGCGCGCCTACGGGTTCGACGGGTACGTGCAGGTGACCGGGCGAGGCGTCGACGGCACCGTCACCGCCCAGCTCGACGACACCGTCCGCGGGATCGCCTTCGATGCGGAGGACCTCTATGCCGTCACGGACCGGAACGTCTTCCTCGTGGCCAAGGACTATCGCGGCGTCGCGGGCGGCGCGCCGCTGCCGAGCGAGCCCACAGGCCTGGTCACGACGCGCGGCCGGGTCGTCGTCGGCACCGCGCGCTCGGTCGAGATCTTCACCTCGCTGGACAAGCCTCCCTCGCGCGTGACCATTCCGACAGCCGCGCTCACGGCGAAGCCCGACTCCGACGATCTCTTCGTCGCGGACGGAAGTGGGACCGTCCACATCGTCAACGTGACGTCGGGCCAGGTCTCGACGCGCATGACCGGGCCCGCGCCCATCTCCGCGCTCGCATGGGCGCAGGCACCGGGACGCCTCTACGCAGGTCGCGCGGGTGAGGCCGTCATCGACTGGTTCGAGCCGCCGCGCGAGGCGGGCTCGGCCGGCACGCACGCGGGCTTCGTGCCCCTCACGAACGGGCGCACGGGCGCGTTCTCGGGCGGCGTCGGCGCGCTGGCGGTCGTGCCGCGGTCGCAGTTCCTCTACGCGCTCGCGGATGGCAGGGCGGTCGTCGTCGAGACGCACGGTGCGTCCCCGTTCGCGGCGATCCCGGTCCGCGGCGCGATGCTGGGCGTCGACGGCACCGGCGACGAGCTGGCCGTCCTCGGCGACCGCACCCTCGAGCGGATCCCGACCGGCCGGCATGCGTTCGCGTGGCGCCTCCCGGGGGTGGTGGCAGGCGCCGTCATGGCCTTCTTCATCGTGCTGCTGGCGCGCCGCCTCTTCGCCTCGGCCCTCGTCGCCATCCTCGCCGGCGCCGCCGTCGTGCTGGACGGCGCGATGTTCGCGCAGGCGCGCATCGGGATGAACGACATCTACATCGCCACCTTCCTCGTCGCGGGGTGGTACTTCGTCGTCGCGGCCCATGCGCCCCGCCGCTCCGCGGCCATCGACCTCCTCGTCGCCGGGACCGTGTTCGGCCTCGCAGCCGCGTCGAAGTGGGCGGCGTTCTACGCACTGGCCGGACTGGCCCTGCTGTCGGTGATCGTCACCGCGTACGCGTGGGGCCGCGAGCGTCCCGGCACCGGCGGACCGTTCGACCTGCTCGCGTGGCGCGGTCGGGTGCCGAACGCGCTCTACCTCCTGCTCTGCTTCGCGGTCATTCCGATCCTCGTCTACGTCGCGAGCTACGCCCGCTGGTTCGGTGGCGCGACGATCCCGTACGGCTGGGACCTCGTCGAGCTCACCAAGCAGATGTACTGGTACCACTCGGGCCTGACCGCGCCGCATCCGGCCGGATCGCCGTGGTGGAGCTGGCCGTTCGTGCTGAAGCCCGTGTACTGGTATCTCGGATCGCCGGGGCCGACGGCGACCGCGGTCATCTACGACGCGGGCAACGTCGTCCTGTTCTGGGGCGGGGTCGCCGCCTTCGTCTGGAGCGTGATCGCCGCGATCCGCGCTCGGTCAGCGGCGCTCGCGCTGCTGGTGTTCGCGCTCCTGACGCAGTACGTCGCGTGGATCCCGATCACCCGCGTCCTGTTCTTCTACCACTTCTTCACCGCGCTGCCGTTCTACCTGCTCATCCTCGCGGCGGCGCTCACCGCGCTGTGGGAGACCGGCCGTGCGCGCGCGGTGACCATGTACGTCGCGCTCGCGGCGGCGGCGTTCGTGTTCTTCTACCCGTTCATCTCCGGCCTGCCCACGCCGTCGGATCAGGCCGCGGTCTTCTACGTCCTCCCGACGTGGCAGTACGACTGCCAGTTCTACCCGGAGTTCCTGGCAGACGATCCTCGGGCGCATCGCGATCGCCGCGGGCGTCGCACTCATCGGCTACGCCGCGACGGCCGCGATGCAGGGCGGTGGGCTAGCGCGGCTGCGAGGTCGGCTTGCGCGCTTCGCTCCGCGCAGTCCCGCGACGGAGTAGCCGCCGGATCCGCTACGGCGCCGGCGCCGGGATCCCTCCCCCGGCGAGCATCGCGGCGATCGCGCCGACGAGCACGAGCGCGACGAGACCAGCGAGGATGAGCGCCGCGACGTTGCGGGCGACGAGCAGCGGGCTGACGTAGACGACGACCGTCACGTTGTCCTGGCCGCCGCGCTCGTTGGCGAGGTCGACCAGCGCCCGCGCCGCGCGCTCGGGCGGACCGCCAACGAGCGAGGCGATCTCCTCCGGAGCGACGTGGCGCGTGAGCCCGTCGGAGCAGAGCACGACACGGTCGCGCGGGCGGAGGATCTCGATGAAGACGTCCGGCGCGACGCCGCGCGGGTCGCCGAGGAATCGAGTGATGGAGCTCGGCAGCTCCCCCGAATGGTCGGTCGTGATCTGTCTCGCGGTCCCGCCGCGAACGATGTACGCGCGCGAGTCGCCCAGGTTCGCGACCGCCAGCTGCCGCCCGCGCACCGTCGCGGCCACGAGGGTGGAGGCGGCGGTCGTGTGGCCGCTCTCGGTGGTCGCGCGGACCACGGCGTCGTTGACCGAGCGCAACGCCGACGCGAGCGCGGCCGGCGCGTCGCGCGCCGTGAACTCGAACGTCGACGCGAGCGCTTCGACCGCCGCCGCGCTCGCCACGTCGCCGCCCGCCTCGCCGCCGACGCCATCGGCGACGGCGAGGAGCGTCACGCCCGCGGCGCTCGTGGTGAGATAGCGATCCTGATTGCCTTCACGGACGCGCCCGCGGTCTGTGACCGCGGCCACCCCGGTCACTGCGGAAGGCCCTCTGTACAGCCGGCACCGGGGACGTACACCACGCTGGCGGCTGCGCCCCTTCGGAGGGCGCTTCCGGCGGGGGGATCCTGCGAGATCACCGCGCATGGGCTCGCGCCTCCCGGGCTCCGTGAGAAGTCCCATGCGACGGGTGCGTATCCGGCCGCGACGAGCTCGGCGACAGCGGTGCGGAGATCCTTCCCGACGACATCCGGCGTGACCGCGCCCGTGGCCGTGGGGGTCGCGGCGGGTCCGGGGCCTGGTGCCAGCGCGGGGAACTGCATGAAGAGCAGGACGAGACCGAGCGCGAGGATCAGCACGGTGAGGATCGCGACGGCATTGCCGGCCAGTACGCCGCCGCCGCGCCTCAGCGGGCGCGCCGCGGGCGGCACGACCGGCATCGTCCGGGTGCGCTCGCCTCGGACCGCGGCGAGCAGGTCCCGCGCGAACGCGCCGGCGGCCGGGTAGCGACGGCCAGGATCGCGGGCGAGCGCCTTGGCGATCACGAGGTCCAGATCCGGCGCGGTGCCCGGGCGAACGCGGCGCAGCGACGGCGTCGCGCCCTCGAGACGCTCGCGCAGCAGATCCTCGGTGCCGACGCCCTCGAACGGCGGCGCCCCGGCGAGGAGCTCGTACGCGAGGAGACCGAGGCCGTACACGTCGCTCGCCGGCGTCGGCGGCTTGCCCTCGATCCGCTCGGGCGAGATGTAGCGCGGCGTCGCGATGAGCTCGTGCTCCGCCGGGCCGCGCGCGGCGCGGGCGATCCCGAAGTCGGTGAGCTTCGCCGTGCCGCGCTCGTCCAGGATCACGTTCGCCGGCTTCACGTCGCAGTGGATGACGCCCGCGGCGTGCGCCGCGTCGAGCGCGTCGGCGACCTGCGCGACGATCCGCGCGGCCTCGATCTCCTTGAGCGCGCCGCGCTCCGCGACCACGTCGCGCAGGGTCCGGCCGCGGACGTGCTCCATGACCATGAAGGCGTCGGGACCGTCCTCTCCTTCGTCGAACACGGTGACCACGTTCGGGTGGGCGATGCCCGCGGCGCGGCGCGCCTCGCCGGTGAAGCGCTCGCGGAACGCAGGGTCCGCCTGCGCCCCGAGCATCTTCACGGCAACGTCGCGCCCGAGGCGCTCGTCACGCGCCCGCCAGACCTCGCCGGCGCCGCCCTCGTCGATGCGTTCGAGGAGGCGGTACCGGTCGGCGAGGAGGCGGCCCTCGGCGCGCGCCGTCGCGTCCGCGCTCATGACAGCGCCAGCAGCATCGCCAGCGCATCCTCGTACATCCGGTCGCTGGCCAGGATCGTGAGCTCTTCGCTCAACAGCTCGACCACGTCGGTCGGAGGCAGTGGCACGATGCGCTCCGCGACGATCCGGCCGTCCTGCCGCACCGTGAGCGAGGCGTAGCGCCGGCCGTCGCAGTGGATGCGGAACTCCGACCGGAGCCCCTCGCGCTCGCCCTCGACGCGGATGCCCGTGACGTCGCCCTCGTCCATGCCGCGCTCGAAGCGCGGCCGCACGCGGACGCGCACCTTCGCGCCGTCGGCCCGTCGCATCGCGAAGAGCAGGCCGCCCGCCTCCGACGGCGCCATCGGCTCCGCCGGCCGCCACCCGAGGCGCGCGGCGATCCAGCCGATGAACAGCAGCGCCTGCGACGGGTGGATCTCGCGTCCGTCGGCGTCGACGGCGAAGCTCACGCGCACGCCGTCGATCGCCGGGAGCAGCGCGCGCCAGGTCGGGACGTCGAAGAACTGCGTGAGCAGCTCGCGCCACGCCGTCAGGCGCGCCCAGTTCAGGTCGGTCAGCGCGCAGTGCTTG
>JACPEQ010000091.1 GCA_016183435.1 Chloroflexota bacterium | reverse complement strand
CGTCGCTCGAGGCCGCCGTCGAGGCCGCCGCGGAGGCCGCCCCCGAGCACCTCAGCCTCGCGGGCCGCCGCGCCGAGCGCCTCGCCGGGCGCGCGCGACGCGCGGGCGCGGTGTTCGTCGGCTCGCGCACGGCGGTCGCGTTCGGCGATTACGTCGCCGGATCGAACCACGTCCTGCCGACGGGCGGCACCGCGCGGTGGGCGTCGGCGCTGCGCGTCGAGGACTTCATCCGCTGGACGACCCGCGTGCGCGCGACGGGCAGTGTGCACAGCGCGGCCCGCGCGGGCGCGGCGGTGGCACGCTATGAGGGCATGAAGTACCACGCGTCGTCGATGGACCTGCGCTCGTGAGCGACGCTCTGCCCACGCCGCGGCCCGACCTGACCGGCTTCGCGCCGTACCGCACCCAGCAGATGGACGCCGAGGTGCGGCTCCAGGCGAACGAGTGGGCCGAGCCGAACGCCGCGGCGCGCTACGTGACCGACGACGAGCTCGAGGGCGTGCTGCTGAACCGCTACCCCGGCGCGGCCGCCGAGCTGCGCGCGGCGCTCGCCTCGCGCTACGGCGTCGATCCGGCGCAGATCGTCCTCGGGAACGGGAGCAACGAGGTGCTCCTGTACTCCTTCCTGCTCTTCGGCGGGCACGATCGGAAGACGCTGCTGTTCCAACCGACGTATTCGATGCACGGCCGGCTCACGCAGACGGCCGGCGGGACCGTGATCGACGAGCGCATCGGCCTCCCCTACGCGGTGAGCGTGGAGCGCGCGGTCGCGAGCGTCGAGCGGCATCGGCCCGAGATCGTCGTGATCTGCTCGCCGAACAACCCGACCGGCACGCTCATCGGCGAGGACGTCGTGCTGGCCGTCGCGCGCGCGGCGCCGCGCTCGCTCGTGCTGGTGGACGAGGCGTACGCGGACTTCGCCGGCTTCACCGTGATCCCGCGGATCCGCGAGCACCCGAACATCGTCGTCGCGCGCACGTTCTCGAAGGCGCGGGCGGCCGCCGGCCTGCGGCTGGGCATGGTGATCGCGGACGCGAGGGTCGCGGCGATGTACCGCGCCGTGCAGCTCCCGTACAACGTCAGCGCGCTCACGTACACGGTCGCGGCGAAGATCGCCGCCGACGAGGGCGCCGTGCGGCGTCGCGTGGAGCTGTGCCGGACGGAGCGCACGAAGGTGCTCGCCGCGCTGCGCCGCGTGCCCGCCGTCGAGGCGTTCGACTCGGTGACGAACTTCGTGCTGTTCCGCCTGCGTCAGGGGTCGACCGAGGACGTCCACCGGCGCTTCCTCGAACAGAGCGTCCTCGTGCGCGACATCTCGTCGTGGCCGGGATGCGAGGGCTGCCTTCGCGTGTCGATCGGCACGCCCGCGGAGAACGATCGCTTCAGCACGGCCCTGGGCCGCGTGTTCCCCTCTTCGCCGGGGGACTTCAACGCGGGGCCTTCTCGGCCCCGCATCCCGGCGCCCCCTTCCACCCCCGGGCGGGCGCGCGCATGAGCCCTGCTGTTCGCTCCGGGACGGTCGCCCGACGGACGAAGGAGACGAACATCCACGTCACGCTGCGCCTCGACGGCCGGGGCAAGGCGGCCGTCTCGACGGGCATCCCGTTCCTGGACCACATGCTCGAGCTCTTCGCGACGCACGGGCTGGTCGATCTGACGGTGAAGGCGAAGGGCGACCTCGACGTCGACCAGCACCACACGGTCGAGGATCTCGGCCTCGCGCTCGGGTCCGCGCTCGACACGGCGCTCGGGAAGCGCGACCGCATCGTCCGCTTCGCGTCGCTGACCGTGCCGATGGACGAGTGCCTCGTCACGGTCGCGGTGGATCTCGGCGGACGGCCGGGCTTCGCGTACGACCTGAAGCCGGCGGAACGGACCGTCGGCGAGTTCGACACGACGCTCATGCCGCACTTCCTCGAGTCGTTCGCACGCACGGGCCGGCTGACGCTGCACGTCCTGCAGCTGCGCACCGGCAACCCGCACCACCTGCTCGAGGCGACGATGAAGGGGCTCGGTCGCGTCGTCGACGCGGCGGCGCAGCGCGACGCCCGACGCCGAGGAGTGCCGTCCAGCAAGGGCACCCTGTGATCGCCATCGCCGACCACGCAGCTCTGGGGGCATCGGATGATCGCCGTCGCTGACTACGGCGTGGGCAACCTTGCCAGCGTGCGGAAGGCGTTCCGCGCGGTCGGTCACGACGCCGAGCTCGTGCGCGACACGCGGCGCCTGCGCGACGCGCGGGCCATCGTGCTCCCCGGCGTCGGCCACTTCGGCCACTGCTCGCGCGAGTTCCACCGCTACGGCCTCGGGCCGGCCATCACCGACGCGCGGTCGCGTGGCGTCCCGATCCTGGGCATCTGCGTGGGCATGCAGCTGCTCTTCGAGGGCAGCGAAGAGGCCGAGGACGCGCCCGGGCTGGGGCTGCTCGCCGGCAGCGTGCGCAAGATGCGCGGTGTCCCGCGCCTGCCGCAGATCGGCTGGAACGAGGTGCGCGTGCGCGGCGCGCATCCGCATCTCGCCGCGGCGGACGGCTGGTACTACTTCGTCCACTCGTACGCGGCCGAGCCGGATGCCGACGTCATCCTGGGGACCGTTGACTACGGCGGCGAGCGGGCGGCGATCGTCGGGGCAGAGGGGCTCCTGGGCGTGCAGTTCCACCCCGAGAAGTCGGGCCCCGCCGGGCTAGGGCTGATCCGCGCGTGGGCGCAGGCGGTCTCGTGACGGTCGCCAAGCGCGTCATCGCCTGCCTCGACGTCCGGGCGGGCAAGGTCGTGAAGAGCGTGCGGTTCGTCGACACGAAGGACATCGGCGACGCGATCGAGTTCGCGCGCCGCTACAACGACGAAGGTGTCGACGAGCTCCTGTTCCTCGACATCAACGCCTCGCACGAGCGGCGCCGGACCGCGGTCGAGCTCGCCTCGCGTGTGGCCGACGAGCTGTTCATCCCGTTCACGGTCGGCGGAGGCATCGCCTCGGCCGACGTCGCCGGAGAGATCCTGCGGACGGGCGCGGACAAGGTCGCCGTGAACAGCGGTGCCGTGCGCGATCCATCGCTGATCGCCGCGATCGCCGAGCGGTACGGATCGCAGGCGTGCGTGCTGTCCATCGACGCCAGGTCTTCGCAGGGGGCCTCTATCGCGGGGCCTGATCGGCCCCGCAGCCCGGCGCCCCCTGCCACCCCCGGGCTCGCGTGGGAGGTGGTGATCGACGGCGGGCGTGTGGGGACCGGCTTGGACGCGGTCGCCTGGGCGCAGGAGGGCTGCGCGCGCGGAGCGGGAGAGATCCTGCTGAACAGCATCGACCGCGACGGCACGAAGCTCGGGTTCGACCTCGAGATGACCAGCGCGATCGCCGCGGTCGTCGACGTGCCGGTCATCGCGTCGGGCGGCGCGTCGTCCGCCGACGACTTCGTGACGCTCTTCCGCCAGACGCCGGCCGATGCGGGGCTCGCCGCCTCGATCTTCCACTACCGCGAGCTCACCATCCCCGACGTCAAGGCCGCGATCGCGAATGCCGGCATCCGGGT